>JAQWAQ010000048.1 GCA_028707635.1 Negativicutes bacterium | reverse complement strand
TTGTATATTTTATTTTTTGATCATAATTTTTTGCAATAAATAGTTCTTTTTTCCAAAAGTTTTTTAGTTTGATTATTTTTTCTTTATTTTCTTCCAGCTCTCTTATTTTCTCTGTGATATCTTTTGTCCTTCGCCTTTTCGGCTGCCTTTTCGGCCGCCGCCCCGTAAAAGGCAAGCGCCGCCAGCACGCCAACCTTTTTATCATCGGCAACTGCCATGAAGGCACCGGCCAGCGAAGTCAGCGCACAGCCTGTCCCGGTAACAGACTGCAGCAGGATATGGCCTGTTGCATTGGTAAACACGGCCCCGCCGTCTGTCACATAATCTGTTTGTCCTGTTGCCGCAACGACCGCACCGGTATCTTTGGCCAGGCGTTGCAGCATGTCTGCATCAGTCTCAGCACTTGTATTATCGACGCCAGTAACCTCATTGGCTGCACCGGCTAGAAAACTAATCTCACCGTAGTTTCCCCTGATTAGGCTTACTTCTATCTTACTTAAAATCTGTTGCGCCGTTTGATCGCGGAAAGGCGTCGCGCCTACCCCGACAGGATCGAAAATAACTGGCTTACCAAATAGGTTTGCCTGTGCCCCGGCCTTTAAGCAATACCTTACCTGGCGGACATGCAGTGTGCCGATATTTAATACAACAGCATCTGCTATTTTCGCTAAAGCTTCGGCTTCCTCTATCTCTTCTGACATTAGCGGCGAGGCCCCTGCCGACAGCAGAACATTAGCCGTAAAGTTAGTCACAACATTGTTGGTTATATTCACAATCAGCGGTCGGCGCTTTCTGACTTCTTCCCGGACTTCCCACAATCGTTTAAGCATCTTCGACCATCCTTCATTTTTATATTCTACAGCAGTAGTTGCACCTTCTGTATATTTCGCACATCGGCAAGCTAATCCTCTACCCTCACAGAAAAAACCTACCGCCGGGTTTTAGCCTTCTTACTCATATAAATAGTACTGTTTAGCAACCGTGGTAAAACGCTCGGCTTCAGCAGCCCAGCCGTCAAGCAGTTCTTCCTGCGTCAAGAGGCCTGTCCTAAGGCTGTCATCTCCGGCAATAAGATCAATAGAACCATCATGCCCATTGGGTCGCTTAAACTTAAAATGCTCGCCACCCAATTCCTTTACCTGATATAAAATATGAATCGCCGTTTTAACCGACTTAAACGCTCTGCGATCAACGACATGAAGCTGCACTCCGGCACACTGCTCACCTTTATACAGACCATACTGTGGTGTAAAGTAGGCCGGCCTGAAAATTACACCAGGCAACTCCAAACGATTAAGCCGCCATGTTAGAAAATCGGCATCCAACCAGGGTGCGCCAACAAATTCGAAAGGTCGTGTCGTACCAATACCTTCTGACACATTGGTTCCGCCGAACAATCCCATCCCAGGATAAACAAGTGCGGTAGCCGGCGTAGGAATGTTGGGCGAAGTCATCACCCAGGGAAGCCCAGTATCATCAAAATACATAGTACGGTTCCACCCTGTCATTTTAACAACAGCAAGATCACAGCCAATATTGAATTCACTGTTAAACAATCTAGCCAATTCGCCAACCGTCATACCATAGCGGCTGGGAATAGGATACAGGCCGATAAAAGATTCATAGCCGGGTTTTATAACCCCGCCCTCAACCTCAACCCCACCAATCGGATTAGGGCGGTCAAACACAACAACTGTCTTGCCTTGCTCTTTGGCACTCTGCATCGCATGCGCCAGGGTATAGATATATGTATAGGGTCGGGCACCAACATCCTGAATATCAAAAGCCAGCACATCAATATTAGCCAGCATTTGGGCTGTTGGCTTCTTGGTGGCTCCATACAAACTATGAACAGGCAACCCGGTTTTAGCATCTGTCAAATTACCCACCTTGTCACCCGCTGCCGCCGCCCCCCGAATGCCATGCTCGGGTGAAAACAGCGCAACCAAATTGGTTTTGGCATAAAGCACATCAATAGTGCTCTCAAACTTACTGTTCATTCCGGTAGCATTGGTAATTAGCCCTACTCGCTTACCAGCAAAGACATGTAGATATTTGTCTATATTATCAATGCCGAGTTTAACCGTCTCGGTGTTTTTCACAGCTCCTTGGGCTTCGCCCAACTGCGGAAAAACACACAATCCAACAACCGCAAAAAATACCATAAGCAAGGTTAGCGACTTTTTCACAATCACAACAAAACTCCTTTCCTTGATTTCTTCTCTTTACATTAACATAAAATGATTGATTTTGAAAACAATCCTCCCGCTAAACTAAAAAGGCACTTTAAATTGCTTAGTAGCATTCAAAGTGCCTTCACTTAGTAATCAAAAATCAAGGTATCTCCCATTATTTGAATAACGCCCTCTTCCTTTGCCAGAAAAAGAGCGGCTTAGTCATCGATCTATTCTCAGCGGACTTAATCCATAATTCGCTTCTCGCCGCTAATGCCTTGAATCGGCTGTATATCTTGTGTTACTTCTACTGTTCCGATGTATTCTCCTTTTTCATCTCTAATCGCAAAATACCGAATAAAGACATATTTATCGCCCAGTTTAATCCAGAAATCTTCATGGTTTTTTGTCCCGCTTTTAAAGTCGTTGACAATCTGTTCGACAACATGGACACTAGCCGGAGGATGACAGTTTTCTACCTTACGGCCGATAATTGTGCGGGTACGGGCAAAAACCCGGTCAGGCGTAGCCGAGAAAAACTTGACGATTTCATCCTTATCAACATACGTAATATCAACCGGAAGGTGTTTAAAGATAAGGTCAATTTCCTTGGGCGTTAAAAGGCCGGTATCAAATTTCACATACCCGCTCGCATGATCGCCCCCAGTTTCTCGCATATAAACTCCGGCTCTTTCACGGTAAGGCTTCCATGCATCCTGCTGATCAATTAGACAATAGCCAATCTCATCGCTGTCTTCGGATATCTCATACCACTCATCCGGACTTAGCTTTTCGAGAGCCATAGGAAAAAATATTTTTTCTTCTTTAAAAATCATCTCATCAATTTGAGCAAGCGTTTCTTCAATCTTTTCAATTAATGCTTCTTTTTGCCCTGCCTGATAATGAACCGCTAAAGACTTTGACTCTTTCAGCAAGCCTCTAATTTTATCGTCAACACCCCACATCACCTTGGGCGGCCCAGTGATTTCATATTTCTCGACAAAGGGAAAAATTAAATTTTCTTTACGACTGTAATGCTTGTCAATATCCCATAACAAGTTAAGTTTTTCAGTAAGCCTTAAGGCCAGTGCCTTCTCCTCCGCTTCAGAAGCATCTCTAAGCTTGCTAAGGATTGGACTGATTTCATTTTTTATCAAACTTTCCAAGGCTCTATTTTCAGCAATAAAGACATCGATGGGATGACCTGTTTCGACCTTAACCTCAGAATTCTTGGTCAACGCCTCACGAAAAACTGCGGCATGTACATCGCACAGTCGCTGGACTTCAGTAACCGGAAGTCCTTCGTTAATTAATTTCTGCTCAATAAGTGACAATTCCGCCGGAGCAAGGTCACCGGCAATTTGATCAAACTTAGCCTTTACTTCATGAACTGGTTTGCCTTGGTGAAGCTCTCTGATAATTTCTTTTAAAGCCTCTTGCTTATGTTCGCGGTTGTTAATATATTCGCTCATAACTACCTCCCAGCCGGTGTACCTTTAATATTCAGTCATTACTTAGTTTGAGCTTACTAAGTAGGAAACATACGCCCAATGCCCAAGTCTGGCAAATTACTACAATTTGCGGTAGAATTTAATTGCTGCTTAATACGTATTCTATATCCGATGACTAACCCGCGCTAAGATTCCCGCTTCTATAGACGGGAGTAAGGGCGGCTAAGTCCCTGGATACGGTTCGACTAGGATTCAGGTGGAGTTAAAACTCCATCTGAATCAAGTCTCACTTTATCTGAATATGATCCAGAAAGGACTGTTTTATGTCACTATTATATAATGTCAATGACCCTGTACCAGCTGGGCAGTCTGTACTTTATTCCCTCCAATGGCTGGCCTTCAACCTTGTCAATGTATCTGTTGTCCCGCTTGTCGTTGGAGCTGCCCTCGGACTCGACCAGGCTGAGATTGCCAGTTTAGCGCAGCGGTTGATGTTTTTTGCTTCTTTAGCATCCATTCTCCAGGTTCTATTCGGCCATCGCTTACCAATTATTGAAGGTCCGGCCGGTCTGTGGTGGGGAGTCTTTATAACCTTAGGGCTAATGGCACCCGGGATGGGCAAAGATTTAGCTGTCCTGCGGTCTGATCTTGAAGGCGGCATGATTATTGCCGGCTTAGTGCTTGTTATTCTCGGTTATACTGGTATGATGAGCCGGACTCTCAAACTATTTACCCCTGCTGTCACGGGTACTGTGCTGATATTACTGTCCCTCCAGCTGTCAGGATCGTTCGTCCGTGGCATGCTCGGCATCACGGGCCCCGAAAGTGCCGTCGACTTACGCTCTCTCCTTGTTTCGATTCTTGTTATCTCAACTGTCATTGTCGTCAATCTAAAAGCCCGCGGCTTTGTCCGCAGTCTGGCTATTTTAATTGGTACCGCCGTCGGCTGGATTGTATCAGCGATTGTGGGAATATCACCGTCACTCGGTCATGGCAAAACCTTTATTGAATTGCCCGACTTGTTTGCCTGGGGAACACCGACCTTCGACCCGGGCATTGTACTAATTTCAGTCCTAACAGGCATCTTAGTGCTGTCCAATTCGGTTGCCAGCGTCCTGGCCATGGAACGCACGTTGGAGATTAAAATACCAAAAGAGGCTCATGACAAAGGTGTTGTTTGTACTGGTATCGGTGATATCTTGTCAGGTATTGGGGCAATGATTGGTCTTGTCCCTTATTCAGCCAGTGCCGGATTGATCAGTCTGACCGGCGTTGGTGCAAAAGGCCCCTTTATCTTGTTTTCAGTGGTTATGATGCTGATGGGGCTATTCCCGTCCATTGCCCTGTTTTTAAGCTCAATTCCTGCGCCGGTCGGCTATGCTGTTATTCTGGCCTCTTTTTGCCAAATGATGGGATTCGGGCTGCAGGACTACGCCCGACTCAATATGACCGGACGGACACTCTTCATCATCGGTATCCCCATCTTAATCGGCACAGGCATTTTTAACCTCCCGGCTTCGGCCTTCTCAACTTTACCGGTCTGGCTTCGCTACATAGTCAGCAATGGCTTTTTGACTGGTATGCTGATCTGTATTTTACTGGAGCACGTTCTCCTGCCGAAAAAACACTTTACTGATTAGCATTTAATTAATTCCCCGATTGTCTTGAATAGGAGGTCTGTTATGCTTGATACTGCTTTGCTTAAAGAGTTCCAGCAGCCCTTTCTGCTATCTACTGATATGATAAAACATATTGCCGTTCAGTTTCGTAAAGCCATGTATGATGGCTTATGCGGCAAGACCAGTCCCCTTAAAATGCTGCCGTCCTTCCTTGCCGCACCGACCGGACAAGAAAAAGGAGCCTATATGGCCCTCGATTTCGGCGGCACAAATATCCGCGCTTTACTCGTCGAGCTATACGGCAACGGTCACTATGCTGTAATCCGCCAGCGCCATACTCCGCTTAAAACCAGCTCATATGATTACACGGCTGACAGCGTCAGCGCAGAAGAATTATTTGATTTCATTGCCAGCGAAATCGGCCAAATCGCACCAGCCGTCACTCTATCGCTGGGTCATACCTTTTCTTTTCCTAGTTACCAGACTGATATCAATAACGCCAAGCTAATTACTTGGACCAAGGAATTAAAAACAACAGGTGTAGAAAATGCCAATATCACCCAGCTCCTGTCGGAGGCCCTCATCCGCCGTGGCTTGGCTCATATCCGCCCGGCAGCTGTAATCAACGATACCGCAGGCACGCTGCTGACTGCTGCCTATAGCAACCCGGCAGCTGATATAGGCTCCATCTGCGGCACTGGTCACAATACAGCTTATCTTGAACCTTGGTACCATTCGACCCCGATGATTATCAATATGGAGTCAGGCAATTTCGACAAACTACCCCTTACTATCTTTGATGCTAAACTTGATACCAATAGTGAAAAACCCGGTCAGCAGCTTTTAGAAAAAAGTGTTTCTGGCCGCTATCTTGGCGAGTTATTACGTCTTATTATCAATGCTATGATTAAGAATGGTCTGCTGCCGGCTATAGAAGCAAAAAGGCTAAACATTCCTGATGCCGTCACGACAAAAGACTTATCCTTACTGATGGCAGATTCAGTAATAGACTTAACCACCGTACTTACCCTTTATGAGCGAACTTCCCTACAGCAAATTGCTGCTTTATTGCAAAAACGGTCTGCCCAGCTTACTGCCGCTACCTTTTATGGAATACTGTGCCACATCGATCCCAAGCTTGAACGCCGTCATCACATTGCTATTGACGGCTCCTTATATGAAAAAATGCCTGGATATGCACAGACTATCCAAGCAACACTTACTGACCTATGCGGCAAATCAATGACAAGTTTATCAACAGGGCTAATTAAAAACGGCTCAGGCATCGGCGCCGCCATCGCCGCCGCAATGGCAAAAAAATGACCCCGCTAATTATTCCTCAAACCACGCCTTTTTAAGAAGCCTTATGGCTTCTTCCATTTTTTTTACTGGTATTTTGGAAAAATACAAAATAACTCTGGGGAAACTCTCTTGCACCGTCTCCCAATAGTAATTCTGGATGGGCGCAACCTGACAACCTTGCTCCAGCGCTTTCAAAAACATCGTTTGAGATGTGCCCGGGCATTTTACAGTCAACACAATGAAAAGACCTGATTCATTATCCTGAATAGCCACCTTATTGCCGAAAATCCGTTGAATCGTATCAATAAACTGTAATTTCTTATCATAGTACAATTTGCGCAGCCGCCGTATTTGTCGTTCTAAATGGCCATCAGCCATATATTGAGCTAAGGTTAACTGCTCTATTGTCGATACCGCTTGATTATACAGCGCTGAATTTCGCTCATAAATCTCCAGCAATCGATTGGGAAGGATCATGTAGCTTATTCGTAAAGATGGTGGGATTACCTTCGAAAAGGAACCAAGGTAGACAACCTTGCCACCGCTATCAAGCCCTTTCATTGCAGGAATCGGCCGTCCGGAATACCTGAACTCACTGTCATAATCGTCCTCAATGATAACAGCATCGGTTTGCTGGGCCCAGGCAAGCAGCCGCATGCGTTCACCGACCGGCATAATGTACCCGGTAGGAAACTGGTGGGAAGGAGTTAAATAGACGGCCCTGACTTCACTGCGCGCCAATTCTTGTATATCAACACCTTCTTTTCTCATCCGCACCGGTACAATGGCATACCCCCAGTTATTCCAAACTCGCCGGCCTGTTGCAAAACCAGGTTCCTCAAAGGCAATACTGCTATGTGTAGGCTTCAGCAGACTGCAGAGGATATTTAAAAGACTTTGCACCCCCGGACCAATAATGATTTGTTCATATTGGCATTCCACACCTCTGGAACGGACATAACGGACAAGTTGCTTTCGCAGTTCATCTTCACCTTTACTTTGACCGTATCCCATAAACCGCTCTTTGTTTGCAAGAACTTTATTAACATATCGCCGCCACACCGAAAAATCAAAGCCATCTAAGTCCATCTCCCCGCTGGCAAAGTCATAGCGGGGTTTGTCATTATCAATCTGTTTACAGCTCTTAGGAACTACTGCAGCATGTGCCGGCTTTAGTATTGCTTCTTCCAGCTTATTGACGACATAGCAAGCTCGATCTCGGTTATTAATATAGCCTTCGCACATTAACTGCTGATATGCTTTTTCAACAGTTGTCTTGCTAACAGAAAGACTGTTGGCAAGACTCCGAATCGATGGTAATTTTTCGTTCTCAGACAGTTTATGCTGCTCAATTTCCGCTTTAAAATATTCGTAGAGCTGCATATATAAGGGATTACTGCTATGAGAATCGAGAAAAATTAAGTCTGTCATTCTGTCACCCCCAAACTGTCCTAGTCATAAATACACATTCTGTATATTTTAAAAGTATCAGATTCATTTTATAATACAATATGCCTTTAGGCTACACTATTTATAATAAAACCGTAAAAACAGCTTGAGATAAAGTGAGACTTGATTCAGATGGAGTTTTAACTCCACCTGAATCCTAGTCGAACCTTATCCAGGGACTTAGCCGCTTTGCACTACCTCCGTAGAAGGAGAGCGGCTTGGTCATCGGATAATTACTTAGGAGGAATCTGATATGACTATTTATAAGGCACTTACAATCGCCGGGTCGGACACAAGCGGCGGCGCCGGTATGCAAGCCGATTTAAAAACATTCCAGGAGCTTGGGGTTTATGGAATGACTGCCCTTACCGTCATAGTCACCCAAAATCCACACAACAATTGGGCGCATGACGTTCATCCACTGCCGCTCGAAATACTGGAAGCACAATTAGAGACAGTTTTAAACGGCATTGGTGTAGATTCTCTAAAAACCGGAATGCTAGGCACTGTCGAAATCATTTCCCTCATAGCTAAAAAGATCGAGCAATATAAGATTAAAAATGTAGTTATTGATCCGGTTATGGTCTGTAAAGGGACCGATGAAGTTTTGCATCCGGAAGCGGCTATGGGAATCCGCGAACACCTAGCACCCCTTGCAACTGTAATTACGCCGAATATCTTTGAGGCCAGTCAATTAAGCGGTATCAGTATAAAATCCCTCGCAGACATGAAAAATGCCGCCGTAAAGATTCATGAGCTCGGCGCTAAGAATGTATTCATCAAAGGCGGGGCAAAACTAGGTACAGCTACAGCTATCGACCTTCTCTATGATGGCAAGGATTTTATAACCCTTGAATCGCCTAAAATTGACACAACATATACTCATGGTGCCGGCTGCACATCATCGGCGGCAATTACAGCCGGACTGGCTAAAGGACTGTCAGTCCAACAAGCGGTTGAACAGGCAAAAGCCTTCATTACCAGTGCCATCAAACATAGTTTTCCGCTCAATTCCTATGTTGGGCCCACCTGTCACGCAGCTCACCGCCTCTATAAAGATTGACGGCTTTATAATATAAATAGGAGGTGTTTTCATGCAACAAGGAACCTTTCGCGTAAAAGCCGGCCTGGCAGAAATGCTTAAAGGCGGCGTTATAATGGACGTTACCACTCCTGAGCAGGCAAAGATTGCCGAAGAAGCAGGGGCTTGTGCAGTTATGGCATTGGAAAGGGTACCAGCCGATATTCGTGCTGCCGGAGGCGTTGCCAGAATGGCCGATCCGACAATTATCCAACGAATCATGGAAGTTGTATCCATCCCGGTTATGGCGAAGGCTCGTATCGGACATTTCGTGGAAGCACAGATTCTGGAATCATTGGGCGCCGACTACATAGATGAGAGCGAAGTTCTCACTCCTGCGGACGACAAGTATCATATCAATAAACATAACTTCAAAGTGCCGTTTGTCTGCGGTGCGAAAAACCTTGGTGAAGCACTGCGCCGGATTGGCGAAGGCGCAGCCATGATTCGAACTAAAGGTGAGCCTGGTACAGGCAATGTTGTTGAGGCTGTTAAACATATCCGGATGGTTATGAGTGAGATTCGCATGCTCCAAAACCTACCGATTGAAGAAGTCTCTTCATTTGCAAAGAACATTGCTGCTCCGCTGGAATTGGTTCTTGAGACAAGAAAACTTGGCCGTCTGCCTGTTGTTAATTTTGCTGCCGGCGGTATTGCGACTCCGGCTGATGCAGCGCTGATGATGCAGCTTGGCTGCGATGGAATTTTTGTTGGCTCCGGTGTCTTTAAGTCCGGTGATCCAGTTAAACGGGCGAAAGCCATTGTATCGGCAACTACCTACTACAACGACCCCAAAGTACTGGCAGAAGTGTCAAAAGACCTTGGTGAAGCCATGATAGGCATTGAAATCTCCACAATACCAGCTAACGAACGCATGCAGGAACGCGGCTGGTAATCGACTAGGGAAAGAAGGATAATCACAATGAGAATCGGTGTACTTGCCCTGCAGGGTGCATTTCGCGAACACCGCCGCATGCTTGAGGCGTGTGGAGCCGAGGTTGTTGAGATTAGAAAGCCGGAAGAACTTGACGAGGTTCAAGGTCTGATCATCCCAGGTGGGGAAAGCACTACCATTGGGAAGTTGATGATAGAATGGGGTCTAATGGATAAAATTAAGACTCGTTACAATCAAGGCATGGCCATTTATGGGACATGCGCCGGCATGATTTTGTTATGCAAAGAAATTGTGAGCAGTAACCAGCCCCGGTTAGCCTTGCTGGACGCAACAGTGCAACGCAATGCCTTTGGCCGGCAGCGGGAAAGTTTTGAGGCTGATCTTACTGTACCTGAATTTGGTGCTGATCCTGTAAAAGCTGTATTTATTCGCGCGCCCTTTATCGAACAGGTGGGGCCTGGTGTGAACGTAATGGCAAAAGTCAAGGATAAAGTCGTCATTGCACGGGAAGGAAATCTGTTGGTAACAGCCTTTCATCCTGAACTTACCGATGACAACCGAATCCATAAATACTTCATTTCAATGCTGAAAAAATAACGCGAGACTTGGTTCGGATAAATATATACAAAAAAGAAAGCTGTACTGCCAGTATTGGGCAGTACAGCTTTTCTATGTTAATAATTTTACTTATCCGATGACTAGGATTCAGGTGGAGTTAAAGCTCCATCTGAATCTAGTCGAACTTTATCTTACTTCGTCCGCATCTTGGCCCGCACCGCCTGAACAATCTCACGGGCAAATGGCCCAAGGTTCGAATCAGCATAGGCTTTCAGTGTCCCGACAGCCACTTGTCCGATGGCATTCTTAATAATTGCCTGGTCAGTAATATTTTGCTGACGCAAAGCTTCCTCAATCGTCACAGCAGCCGTCAGCACTTTTTCAGCAGCCATTCGGTTAATCTGTGCAACTAAATCGGCCCGTCCGATAATGACATCACCAACCTTGTTAAAAATTTCTGCAGTTACTATAGAAATTTCAGCAGGGAAATCATCAACAATAATGACTGGCCGCTGTCCAGCCATCATCTCATCGGCCTGCCCAATAATCTTGGCACTGATACACTTTACGTGCTTAGCCGCTATTTCCCGCAAGACATGCCTGTCAACATTAGTTGCAACATTAATTACCGTCAACGATTGCTGCAGCTGATTAAATATTTTAATGCAGCTGATGACTTCCCGGTCAGGTACTACCAGAATGACGGTACCTAACGCGGCTAGAGATTCGAGACTGTCTGACGTAGTGATCCGGTACTCGGCCGCCACTTCAGCAAGCCGGGTATCATCACGGTCAAAAAGTACTAACTCAATCTGATCAGATAACTTAGCTGCCAAGGTTCTGCCCATCCGCCCAACACCGACTAGCCCTATCGGCATCTCCAGCCACCTCTGCACCAGGCTTCGCCTGCTTATTCAACTCTGTATTCTATGCTTTGTTAAACCAAAAGGCCACTGCGCGGAGTCGATCATGAAAAAATTTAATAATCATGTCTGCAATCTCACAAGTTGATACAATGACAATAACAATGAAAGCCAGGAGGTTTTCTATCATCTTGCCCATCGCTAGAAAATTCCTCGCACCAACGGTACGACATACGGATCATAAACAAAATGGAGAAACAAGAACAGAATCAAACCGACGAATCCGCCTACGACTGACCCGTTGATGCGAATCCACTGCAAATCCTCACCCGCCTTATCATCAATAAACTCTGACAGTTTCTCATCTGTTAAAATACCGAGCGCATTACTGGTGATTGTTCCGACAAGATGATGCTCGGACTCAATCACTTCATGAATGGCTTCCTTGACATACTTTTCTAGCCAATCCTGAAGATCGTGATCATTCTTAAAGACCTCCCAGTACTTAGAAACCTGATCAAACAACCATTCTTCCACCTGAGAGTGGCTGGCTTCACTGATCGATTTGCGCTCCCACTGCAGCGCAAGCTCAATGAGTTCAGTCAAAATATCTTCGAGATTTATCCTTCCAGCCAATCCGACCTGCCATTCCTTGATAGTTTCAGCAAGTCCAGGGTCATGATCCATTCGATAGACCAAGTTACTCAGCCTGGTATGAATCAGTTGCCGTAATGGATGTTCAATCTCTTTAATACTGCGTAATTCATTAAGAATATTCGTCTGCAGCACGGCCGCCGCGTCAGCAAGATTGACCGCATCGACAGCTTCCAACACATTTTTAAGCAGCCGCTTCCACCACGAGTCAGCCGCTTCATGGGAATACCTTTCTAAGAAGCGATGAATCATCTCCCGAGTTTTTTCTGTCTCAACCGTCCGAATCATTTCATTGAGCAAGAGATCAATTAGTTTCTCATCACCTTTTTTATCTAAAAACAACTTGACCAACCGACCTAGCAAGGCTGACAAATAGACCTCCTGCCACTTTTGTCGCAAGAGCTGTTCCAAAGTCTGGGCTACCTGCCTAGCGTCAAGACTAAATATAATCTTCCGAATATAGCTTGTTGACATTTCGGCAAGCGTTTTTTTACCGTTACTTTCTTCTACCCAAACAACAAACATCCTCACCATATGAATATCTGCTAGACGTTCCTTAATTGATTCCTTGCTTAACAGCTCATTCTCAACAGTTTTCGTCAAGGCATTGATAATCTTAGTCCGATTGCGAGGAATGATGGCCGTATGCCAAGGGAATCCCAATGGTTTTTCAAACAAGGCCGTAACGGCAAACCAGTCTGCAATCCCCCCGATAAGAGCAGCCTCAAGCACGATGTATAAGGCTTTAAGCAGTAAACTATCATAGTATGTATAACGAATAATCAACACAACGCCAAATAATAGCGCGACTGCAGTCAGCGTCGCATTGGCAATTTTACGGTTCTTCACAGCTTCACCATCCTACAGCCAATACGTCACGAGGAAAATCAGCATTCCGACAAGACTGCCAACAACCGACCCGTTTATCCTGATCATCTGCAAATCGTTGCCGGCTTTGCTTTCCACAAACTCTACCAGCCTTTCGTTACTATATTTATCGAGCGCTGCTTTAACCGTCAGACCGATTTGGTGATGATGCTTTTCGACTAACCGATTGATGAGCTGCTTTAAGGCGCTGTCGACATTTTCCTGCTGGGTAGGATTCACTTTAAAATCTGCAATTAAATTGTCAAATTTATAGCCGAACCAGCGGGATAGACGAAGCAGACCGCTGACACTATGGTTGCCGGCATAGCGCATCCCATCAACTAGCTCGGCAATCAATGCTGCCGAATCAAGTTTTGAAAAAAATGCCGATTTCCAGTCTTCAACTCGCTCCTGGAATGCAGCATCAGTCTTCAAACTTTCTGCCAAGTCCTCGAGCCATTTTTGGATCCGCTCACGGAGCGGATGAGACGGATTTTTAAGCTCCCCAAGAAACTCCGTTAATTTGGTCTGGGCAGTGACGGCAAGGCTGTCACTTGATAAATCAAGTAAGGCCGATACTAACTGACGTCCCGCCATCTCATGTTCGTAAGCCTGCTTAGCCTGACTGATTATTTTTACTAATTCAGTCCGCATGTGCTGGTGCCCTGCCAGACGAATCATTTCATCAAGAATAAAATCAACAAATTTATCCGCATACCCTGTCCGAACTGACCACTCAACTGCTTGGACAGCAAACGGGGCCACTTTCACCCGTCCGGCATTGGTTTTCAGTAGTCTATCAATCATCTGCCCAAACTCACCAGGCTCTACTTGTTCCAGCACATCAACGCCAATTTTCCGCACAATAGCCTTAATATCTTCTTTGCCGCCATGCTCGTCCAAATACTGAATAAGGAAACCGGCAAAATCATATTTCGCCAGTTCCCGAATAATATTCTCCTTTGTAATAAGCTCGTTTTCCACCATATCCATCAGCGCCGTAAAAATCCGGTCCCGATTACGAGAAATAAGCGCAGTTCTAAACGGAATACCAAGCGGCTTTTTAAAGAGGGCAGTTACGGCAAACCAGTCGGCCATTCCGCCTACCATCCCTGCTTGGCAGCCACTGGTAAGCAGCCCGCCCCAAAAGGTATTACTGAACGGGTAACTTGCCAAAAAACCGGCTGATACGATTCCCAGTGTTACGGTTGCTTTATGTTTATTCGACTTCATAGTTCACCCTGCTAGTAGCTTTCGCCTTTAAATTCACTGACATTGACAGTAATATCTGGAGTATCATTAATGCCGACAGTGATGGTATCGCCCACCTGGGCCAGCGGCAATTTCGGCGATGTGTTGATTGTTCCGACAAAAATGCGCGGGTCGCCCTCCAGCATAAAATAGATATAAGACTCGCCGCCTTTGACCGCCGAAGAGATCCGGCTGATCCGCCCATTAACTTTTAGCTGCTTACTCTCATTGCCTGGGATAAACAAATTACCCCGGCTAGCTAGGCTTTGCCGGTAAGAGCGAAGCGCGCTCTCGATATCTGGGCCAACGCCGACTAGATTGTAATTTTCCACCGACACAAAAGCCACCGATTTTAACAACCCTTCTTTATCTTTAAGCGGGGCAATGTAAGTCGGAACTCCGTTGATGTTGTATAACACAGGATACCCGGCCCGATAGCCTTTTTCTTGAACCTGGCCTTCCGCTGATTTTCGAGCGCTCGTTTCATTAGCACCGGCCACCTTATACCATTTTGCTTCTTTTGTGCGGGAATTAACCATGATAAACCCGACTGTACTTTCGTCCCTCCCGAACGAGGTAATGCCGGTATACCAATAAACACTATCATCATTACCATAGATGAGGTGTACCTGATCATCAGCAGGCTTTAATGTTCCCGTTTTCGCAAACAAGGTATTCCAAAAACCATTTATATATTGGCCCCAATCCAAGATTTGATTAAAAACAAAAGCCTCGGGGTGAACACGATCGATCCATTGGGGGATATTATCCAGCGAGTAGCGGTTAATCTGACCAGTCTCGGCATTGACCGTCGCGACTCCCACCGCGTCACCCCCGGCATAGCCAACCTTATTCTTGTACAAAGTAACGACCCAATATGGATTTAGAGCATCGTCCACCTCAAAGGAAAAGTCAGCCATACCAACATTGACGATACCATGAAAATACAAATAACGCGGCAGGTAATCCATCACGAAACCTTTGGTTTGATATTTTAAATAAATATCCCGGCCCTCCAGAGTTTGCACTAATCTGACATCCTGTGGATTAGTGGCAGAAACCATGACAAAGCCTTTACTACCTCGGCTGTAATTAGATAACCATTGGAATATGCCGCGGTGCTCGAGCGGTCCGACATAGTACAACTTATTGCTAACTTTCTGCAGCTCCATTGTACCCAATTGGACCTCACTGCCCAACGCCGGAACCTCACCAATTTGTTTTTCAGCTAGCTTAATTGCCGTTTCTTCATCAACAATCCGAATTTGCGAAAGATTGATCGGCTCAACGTCAGAGGAGAACGAACTCTCCTTAACTTCACCAAGCAGAGTACGATAGGATTGGTTGTAAAAAAGCGGCAGCGATGTAAGGACAGGCACCAAGGTTGTATTAGCAACCCCAACGACAAGCAGTATACCAGCCGATATGGCTAGCGCACGATGTTTTCCGGTCAGCCAACCATACTTTTGATAACGACTAATGTTAATTACATTTTGCCGCTGCTGCTCTTTGGTAAATAGTTGGGGAAATATACGCTTCAGAAGTTCGCCCCAAACGGTATTATCAAGAATGAGCTGAAACTTGCTAAGCAGCTTCAAGAGCGGCACAAATAAAAAGATCAAACCCAACGCGATGACCGGTACAGACCAGTCAGTAAAACCAAATGCTAAGACCGGCAATCTGAAGTAAAAATAGCCAAAGTTTAATAGCACGAATAATGCTACAAGCGCTCTCATACCATTGTCCCCTCCCACCGAAACCCTTGTGAGTTATCTTATGTCCTCACGAGGAAAATTATAACAACATGGTCCCCCTACCGTATATACAGAGTCAGCCTGCTTGTCGCAGGCTGATGGAAAACTATAGTACTTTAACAATATTATACATGGAATCCCGTTCTACCGGAATACGTCCTGTCTGACGAATTGTATTGATCAATGTTTCCTGACTTAAATATTTGCTCGACTTTGCCCCGGCGGCATGCATGATCTTTTCTTCACTTACCGTTCCGTCAATGTCATTCGCACCAAACCCCAAGGCTAATTGAGCAATTGGCAGTGTAAGCATGATCCAGTAAGCTTTGATATTCTTAAAATTATCCAACATGAGGCGTGAAATTGCCATTGTCTTGAGGTCATCCCACACCGAGGTTCGAGTAATCTGACCCTCTAGTTCAGTATTGCCCGGATGGAAAGGAAAGCAAATAAAGGTCTGAAAACCGTCTGTCTCATCTTGCAACGTCCTAAGCGAAATCAAATGATCAATACGCTCTTCCAGTGTCTCAATATGACCATATAACATACTTGCATTGGAACGGATCCCCATTTTATGCGCAGTCCGGGTAACTTCCAGCCATTCGCCGGAATTCGCTTTTTCAGGGCATACTTGACTACGCACCCGATCTGACAGAATTTCAGCGCCGCCACCTGGCATTGAGTTCATCCCCGCATCAAGCAATGCCTGCAGCACCTCTGCAACTGTTTTACCAGAAATCTTGGCAAAATACCAAATCTCAATCGCAGTAAAAGCCTTAAGATGAATATGAGGTAGTTCTGCCCGCAACGCGCGAATAATATCAAGATAATATTCAAACGGCCATTCCGGATGTAAACCACTCACAATATGTAGTTCCTTAAGATCAGGATCCTGGGCTGCAGCCTTAGCAATTTCAAGGGCACGCGCTTTACTCATACCATAGGCCTGACGACTGTCTTTGTCGCAGCCAAAAGCGCAAAATTTACAACGCGAAGTACAGATATTGGTCAGATTAATATGCCTATTCACATTAAAATACACAAATCCGCCGCTAATTCGTTGCCTTGCTGTATCAGCTAAGTAGCCCAGCCAACTCAAATCATTGCAGGCAAAAAGTGCTAATCCATCCTCTTTCGTAAGCCTCTGACCATTTTTTACCTTGTTTTCTATATTAACTAAAACTTCATTCATTAGTGACACTCCTTCCAGTAGATAAATTCCGCATATGGGCGCAAACTTCCTGCCTAAAACCACAGAAAACATATCTCACAGCGTTATTATACAGCAAACTCCAAAAAATAAGTCTACTTGTTATACTTACCTCAATCCTACCTGCAGCGTTTAACGCTCTCATATCGACTTTCGCTATATCAGGTTTCGATTTATAATGTATATATCATCGTAAAGCAAAGGATACTTTCTATGAAAAACCACACAACAGACAAAGCACAATTCGTCTATAAATTGTTCAGCACCATTGCTGACCATTATGACTTTATGAACAGCCTGCTCACTCTGAACCAGGATCACTATTGGCGTAAGTTTGCCATCAATAAAGCCGACCTTGTATCTGAAAATAAAGTTCTTGATGTCTGCTGCGGTACCGGTAAGCTAACAATTGGCCTAGCTGAAAAAGTCGGCTCGAACGGCACTGTCATCGGACTTGACTTTTGTGAACCCATGTTAGCTAAAGCAGCGGTTAGAATTAGCAGGTCACCAGTGAAAGAACGCATTACCTTAGTGCAAGGCAATGCTCTAGAGCTCCCTTATCCTGATAATGAGTTCGACTGTGTGATAACCGGGTTTGGACTGCGCAACTTACCTGAAATTGAGCAACCAATCTCTGAAATGCGCCGCGTCGTCCGCCCTGGCGGCAAAATCATTTCCCTTGAGCTCGGCAAACCGACTATTCCGGTCTTAAAACAACTCTATAACTTCTATTTCGAGCAGATTCCGCCGTTACTTGGCAAGTTCAAAGTAGGTAAAGGAGGACTGTATAGCTGGCTGCCGCAATCGCTAAAAGACTATCCGAATCAGGCTAAAGTAGCCCAAATATTTAAAAATGAAGGCTTGCGCGACGTCCATTATTACAATCTAACTGGCGGAATCGCTGTCGTACATGTTGGGGTAAAGTAGCAAAAAAGCACTCACATTGAAGTAAGTGCTTTTTTTCAATCAGCAACTATCTATCCTCCCAGGCCATTTCACCGAACGCTATGCCATCCATGGTGCGTTCGGAACTAGGACCATCCGGGCCCGTCGCAACCAAGTACTTTCGACGTATATGGGGTTAAGCGAAACTACTATGTTCGGTATGAGAACAGGTGGAACCCCTCCGCACCACTCTAAACGACCTCAATACATAAAACCTATTTTAATAATATAAAGAAACACTCACGTTTATCGTGAGTGTTTCGCTAATCAGCAACTACCTATCCTCCCAGGCCGTTTCCAACCAAGTACTTTCGGCGTTTACGAGCTTAACTACTGTGTTCGGTATGAGAACAGGTGGAACCTCGTAGCTATCGCCACTGAATATTTAGTTGAGTAACACATGTTGTGCTCTCTCAAAACTTCACAGAAGAAGAATAATAACGTGCATTTGTTTTAAGTCAAGCCCTCGGCCTATTAGTACCAGTCAGCTAAAACGATTACTCGCCTTACACACCTGGCCTATCAACCTTGTCTTCTACAAGGGGCCTTACTAGATTAACTCTATGAGAGACCTCATCTT
>JAQWAQ010000004.1 GCA_028707635.1 Negativicutes bacterium | reverse complement strand
CTTGCCTATTCGTACTTGCGCTTGTGCTAGATTGTTCGCCTTCATCACCTTGAATGGCAGGACTGTTGGTTTTAACTCCTGCTTGTCGGATATTGCTAGCGAGCTGCCCTTCTGCCACTTTCACAAAAGCTAATGACGACAATTGCCTTTGGGTTATATCTGATATCATCTCTTCACTTGCTGCCGGATTATAATCACCCAATTCCATCTCTATATACTCATTTTCGGCCGGCAAAGCAGAGGTTAAAGATGATAAAAAGCCAATACCGGCAATCAATAAACAATGCATTAGTACCGACAATCTTATGGCCTGCCTCCAATACTTACAGCCCCTCATGAAATCACCTCCCATTTCAGGGCTTGGTTTCTGTTGCGACAGAAACTCGGCGCACCCCAGAGCTTTTCAATTCATCCAATAACCAAATAACATGGCCATATTCGACTTGACGATCGGCCCGTAGTACAAAAAAGGTTTCCGGATTTTGATATACCTCATCTTTGACGCGCTCAGACACCTTGTCCGGCGAAATTTCTTCCTGGCCAAATAGAATTTTACCTTGAACGGTGATGGTAATCGGTACTTGAATAGTCTGATCGGATTTGGATGCAGATGCTTGCGGTAATGCTACGGGTAAGACATTTTGCTCCACCATATCAAGGGTGCTCATCATAAAAAAGACCAACAAAAAAAAGATAATATCAATCATGGGAATAATCATGAGCCGTGGTGATTGCCTGACGCGCAGTTTATCGAGCTTCATTCTGCCACCCCTGCACCGCTGCAGTCACTGTAGCATTGGCCGTTTCTTCAATGTCGGTGATGATGGCTTCAATACAATGGTTCAAATAGCTGTGAGCAACTAAGGCAATGATTGCTACACACAAGCCGGTAGCAGTAGCTATTAGCGCTTCACCAACACCGCCTGTAATCGCCAATGTCTGACCGGCTTTTATAGTTAATACGCTAAAAGACTGTATCATACCAATTACAGTCCCTAATAATCCCAATAAAGGGGCCAGAGTTACAATGGTATCTAGGTAGCTGATGCGATGGCGAAGCTTGGCAACAGCCCGTATTGCGGCTCCCTCCAATATTTGTTCGAGTTCCTGGCGGTCATGAACAGGATTGATCAGTCCCTGAGCGAGCACGAAAGCAACGATTCCGTTGGTATCGGAACAAAGCTGGGCAGCTTCATACCAATTCCCGGCTTTTAGTTTATGGACAATCTCGGGTATTAGTGCCGTAATGTCAGTTTGAACACTACAAATATATAAAAACCGTTCAATGACAACCGCCACAACGATAATTGAGCAGACTAACAGAGGGTACATAACTAATCCGCCTTTGGCAAACAAGACAATAGCATGATTAAAAGAATCTATCACCTGGCACCTCCTGCCGATTTATTTAACTTTTCTTCAGAAACCTTTTGCTTGAGATCAGCCGCGATAATAGCTCCCAGGGTCCTGCCAACTATAAAAAGGGTGTCGTAAAACTTTTTTTTAAATGTGTTTTGCGACACCCTCTTTAGTTCCAATAAACTTAAAATGTCATTTTATATCCTATCATATAATTGATCGGCGCAAAGTAGTAGTCAGCAGAAGTTGAAGCGTAGGAAACATCCTCCCGGTCAAGCAAATTATTAATCGTCAGGAAAAGGCTCCGGTCTTTTGTCATTGCATAATTTACATTTAAATTTGTCAGCAAATATGGTTTCTTATCTATGCCGCTTAAAACTCTATCCGCCATATACGAAGCGTTCATAGCGGCCTGCCATTTATCCTGCTGATAGGTTATGCCGCCTTTAACTTCCCATCGGGAAAAATTAGGCTGCCAGCCTAACGAAACGCCCGCGGCATCGATATTTTCTGTTTTCGGATTCCCATAACTGACCGCATAGCGATAACTAAAAGGATTTTGGCTGGGTTTAATTGTACATTCCAATTCAATGCCGGTATTTTTTAAATTTTCATTTTTATATTCAAAATCATTCTTTTTGCTATTAAACGTAGCACTGATATTATCATCAATATTGTAATTAAATACAGCTACCCGCCAGTTATGAATACCGGAATTTTTCTTCCAGCCCAATTCATAGTGCCTACCGGTCTGAGGTTCCAATTGTTTCACGCCGGATTTCCATATCTGGTGCAGATCTGGCATCTTATAGGATTCTCCCACACTGGCATACAGATTTTCGTTTTCAGTCATCTTATGGACAAACTGCGCTTGGCCGCTGAAGTTTGTGTTGTTATGCGCATTTGGTGCTCCAGTTGTCCAAGATTCACGCGCACTAAGAATCCAAGTGTTCAGAGCGCTTACCTGTTTCTCATACTGAGTATAGGCTGAAAAGTTATTGCGCGCTTGATTTTCTCGCTCAACAATTGTTCCTTTTGTATCTGGTATGTATTCTTCCCGCTTGAATGTTCCGCCAAATAAAACTTTTCCGGCGGTAATATCCCAAGCTTTCTGCATATCAAGACCGTAATTTTTGTTCTTTTCTTCATCGACAAAACGGTTCTTTGATGTGGTTTCGATCGCATCTTTTTCCCGTGTCCGATCTACATAATATACCGTTGCTTTAAAATCATCATCATGATAAGATAACTGCGCATTATTTCTATCAATATCTTGTTTAATATCAGAGGCTGGGGACTTTTTAGAATCTTTAATAGTAATATAGTGATATTGTGACTCAATCCGATTATACGAAAAGTCTAATTTGTCATTAAATGCATAGGTGATACTCAGACTATTGTTCTCCGGTCCAATCCATTTTCTCCCTTCGGAGTCTACATTATTCCGCTTGCCCCATTCCGAATATTGATAGCCAATGCCTAGCTTCTTATCGGCTTGCAGACTCAAAGTATGCTCTTGCTGACCGTAGTTGCCCCAGCCGGTCTTAAAATAATTACTGCGCTTCTTCTTGGTAATGATATTGATGACCCCGCCGGTCGCTTCACTGCCATATAAAACTGATCCGCCACCGCGAATAATTTCTACCCGTTCGATGTCGTCAACCTGTATGTCATTTAAATCATAGGTACCGCGAATATTCAGCGGCATCCCGTTTATCAGTACCAACGTGCCACCATTGTTGCCTCTAATGGCAATTTTGCTAGTCATATTTCCCATGGAAGATCCTGCCGTACCATACTGTTGCATTTCCAAGCCGGTCGAAAACCGCAACGCATCATACAAATTGCTGGCGCCGGTGTTCCGTAAGTCGGCTTCAGTTAAAATCTCGGTCGAAGCCGCCACATCTATATTACGCTTTTCATAGCGCTGAGCGGTTACAATGACCTCACCCAGACTATATTCCATCATTTCTTCCGCCGCCAGTACGCTTGGCATGGCCAGAAAGCCTACCGCCAACGTGCTGCAGATCATTTTCGCCAATTGGTTTTTCATTCGTCATCCTCCAATTTTTTTATCCTGGTGTAGTAGCCTGTCGTCTACCGTAAAGCTTTCTTACACACCAAGCCGTCCCCGGTTTTCTTCGACCTTTTCTGAAAGAACCGGCCAAAAAAAAATAATGAAGCCCAAAAAATTAAACCTCGCTGTACGCACACAGCGAGGTTTTAATCAAAGGAACACATAGCAAATAAAAATCCCGGCATAAGAATAGCCGGGAAGGATAGATTACTCCAATGAATAAATCCCCTCCCCATCGCGCGTGGGTAAATAAAACGGTGATTGTTAGATAGGCAGTTCTCCTGGCTCTGGATCATCGCTCCCCCAAACCTTCCCAAGAATTTCGTCCTAGTGGCATAACATGGGTTTGCTCCTCATTACAGTGGCGGGACCGCGCCGGCGTTACACCGGACTTCCCTATTAAGCCCGTTAGGGCACCTACCTCAAAGGTATTTAATTGTAATATATTGGTAGTTGTACAACTGGTTACTATAATACCAGCTATTTTATAAAATAGCAATAGTATTTGCACTTTTTTCAATCTACCTTTTAACCATACACCAATTATTTCCAAAATAAAATTACCTGGATTAATGGTAACGGCCCTACCATCCCGGAGTTTGATCATTACTGTAGATTATTGACACGCTCATTAAGTTTAAATCCTACATTTTCACCGTCGATAGTAACATAAGTTCTCATCTAGTTTTTATTAGATCCAATATATGTTTCACTTTATGGGTATAACGACAAAAAATTAAGGAACATGATCATTTGCCATGCTCCTTAACTGATATTAATTATCATTTATTGTGATTTTTTTATTATTTATAATTAATTATTGTTAACTAAAATTAATATATTATGTCACTGTCAAACTTTATTGTTACCATTGACAAACTTTATTAAAACCGACAAATAACCTATATGTCTAAATTCTTTACATCCTTCGCATGATCTTCAATAAACTTCCGGCGTGGTTCTACTTTGTCGCCCATGAGAACTGTGAATATTTCATCAGCCGCCACTGCATCCTCTAAGGCAACCTGAAGAACAGTCCGGCCTTCAGGATTCATTGTTGTTTCCCATAATTGTTCAGGATTCATTTCGCCGAGACCTTTGTAACGCTGGACGTTGATATTGTCCCGGCCAATTTTTATCAGTAACTCATCAAGCTCGGCATCACTATAAAGATACCATTGTTCACGGCCCTTTTTAACAAGGTATAAGGGTGGTTGAGCAATATAAATACGGCCAGCTTCAATCAGCGGCTGCATATAACGGTAGAAGAAAGTTAAAAGCAAAGTCCTTATGTGGGCACCGTCAACATCAGCATCAGTCATGATAATAATCTTGCCATATCGGCTTTTTTCAAGGTCAAATTCCTCACCAATACCATTGCCGAACGCCGTAATCATGGATCTAATTTCTTCGTTGTTTAAAATTCTGTCAAGGCGAGCCTTTTCAACATTCAATATTTTACCACGCAGCGGTAAAATAGCCTGAAATCTCCGGTCACGGCCCTGCTTGGCCGAGCCGCCAGCGCTGTCACCTTCGACAAGATATATTTCGGCTGACATAGGATCTTTCGTCGAACAGTCAGCAAGTTTACCAGGCAGTGAACTTACTTCAAGAGCATTCTTACGTCTTGTCAGTTCACGGGCTTTACGAGCAGCATCGCGAGCCCGGGATGCCATGATTGTTTTCTCAATAACTTTCTTTGTCACAGCAGGATTTTCTTCAAAAAATACATTCAAACCATCAGATAAAATGCTATCAACAATCCCGCGGATTTCACTATTACCAAGTTTTGTTTTCGTCTGCCCCTCAAACTGTGGCTCTTGAACTTTTAAACTAATAACAGCAGTCAGGCCTTCGCGAACATCTTCGCCACTTAAATTTTCATCATTTTCTTTAAGAATATTCATTCTGCGGGCATAATCATTGACCGATCTTGTAAGCGCAATTTTAAAACCGCTTAAGTGTGTTCCGCCCTCTTGTGTATTAATATTATTGACAAAGCTATAAAGATTTTCAACGTAACTATCATTATACTGGAGAGCGATTTCAACCTGCGTAGTGTCACGCGCACCTGAAAGATAAATCGGGGTAGCATGCAGTACATCTTTGGTTTTATTTAAATATTCAACAAAGGAAACAATCCCACCCTCATAGTGAAACATTTCTTTCTGCTCATTACGTTCATCTGCTAATGTAATATTCAAGCCCTTGTTTAAAAAGGCTAATTCGCGGAGTCTCTGTTTGAGAATATCAAAACTATAAACAAGTTCTTCAAAAATTTCAGGATCAGGCTTAAAGGATACTTTTGTTCCTGTTTCATCAGTACTTCCTATCACGGTTAATGGTGATACAGTATAGCCTTTTTCAAAACGGATGTGATGAATTTTTCCATCCCGTTTAACTTCGACTTCCAGATAACTGCTTAAGGCATTTACAACCGAAACACCAACACCATGAAGACCACCAGATACTTTATACCCTTCACCACCAAACTTACCACCGGCATGAAGAATTGTTAAAACAACTTCAACCGCCGGTTTGCCGGTTTCATGCATATCAACCGGAATCCCGCGGCCATTATCAGTCACTGTTATACTGTTGTCGGGATGGATAACTACATTGACAGCATCGCAATAACCAGCCAACGCCTCATCAATACTATTGTCAACAACTTCATATACCAGATGATGTAAACCGCGGCTCGAGGTGCTGCCTATGTACATTCCCGGGCGTTTGCGTACTGCTTCAAGACCCTCTAATACCTGAATCTGCCCGGCTCCATAATGTCCGTTTACTGTTATATCTTCGTTTGTACTCATTTTTTACCCCCGATACTATATATCGTCATCTTCGCCTGCTTCTGGAAAATATCCAGCCCGCTTTTTCAGCGTCAGAGAAGAGATTGCTGATAAATAAACGACTTTTTTAGTAACAATAAAACTTTTTGGGTTATTTGATGATATATCAATAACCTTGTTATTGTCTCTTGAATTATTAAGAAATTTGCGGTTTATACTTGATCTTACTGATTTTAAATCAGTAATCGCTATGACCTCTGACAAAGGAATTACAGTATCAGCCCCTAAATGCAGAAACATGTTTCTTCCTCCTGAATCTTTTAAGAGTATTATCTATTACAGCATCGGTTATTTGCTCCGGTTTTATTCCGGTAGCCAACATGACCAGTGTTAATTTTTTAATTTCATCAATATTATCGCGAGCAAGATCATCCGTAAGCGCAGTAATCAGACGCTCTTTAACCTCTTTAAAGGCGTCAAAACTGGCATTAATGTAATTGGTCAACTCACTATACCTGAGCCAAGGATTTTCAATCAGAAGTTGATAAATTTGCTGCCGGGTTTGCTGTTTCTGATTAAGTTTACAAGTAGAGCATAGAGTGTCCTCAGGCGGACATAATGTATTGCATTGGTCACATTTATGCCACTTATTGTTAAGCCTTATCTTCTTAAGCGTAAAATCTTTTTTTATAATTCGATTTATCTTATTGCGAAGCTCCTCATTACTTATTGTACTGACAAGCTCATTTGCTATTTTTATTTCGGTCTCGTCCAACTTAACATGATAGGCTTTTTGTTCATTACGGCAAATTTCACCATTATGTTCTAAATTCTGGTTATCTTTTAAATATCCTGCTTGAAACCTGATATCTCTGATTAAATTATCTCCAATAAAGGCATTGATTTTATTAATAATGTCCTGTTTCATCATCGAAAGATGGTGTCCCCAGACTGGATTACCTACAGCCACTAATAATAAATCTCGCTGCACCGATAAAGGATAAGAATGATTGGCTATTTTATCACCGACAATTTCCCGCCAATGGATTATCGCCGATTCAGAATTATACCGCTTAGTAATGCCAAGCTTTTTTATTGTCAACGGCAAAAGTTCACTTAATTTATGCACAGCCGTCACTTCCAATCAAATTGTTCAACTTTTCCTTCAACAACAGAATAATAATGGCCCATTTTATGTTCAGAAAAATACTTTGGTTCGGTCGCAGTGATAAATGTTTGAATGCGATCTTTTATAAATGATAATAACTGCTCCCGGCGCGAAGCATCAAGTTCACTCATCACGTCATCTAAGAGCAGTACGGGATATTCGCCTGTTTCTGATTTTATAAATTCAATTTCGGCGAGCTTTAAGGCTAACACGCCAGTACGTTGCTGACCCTGCGAACCGAAATTTCTTAAATTAATTCCATTTACATTAAAAATTAAATCATCACGATGGGGACCTACGCTTGTACTACCGCGGGCAATATCAATATGGCGGTTATTTGCCATCTGTTGCAAGTACCACTCTTCAATATGATTAACAGGCTGACAAAGACCACATTGAAAATAGGTTATTGTAAGATTTTCCCGACTGGCTGTAATTTTCCGATGCATAAGATTGGCTAACATAGTGAGCTTTTTTAATGCATCCTGACGCTTATTTACAATAATAGCAGCCGAACTAGCGATTTGTGCATCCCAAGTATCAAGCATTTCCGGTCTTGCTTTACATTCACGGATCTTTTTTAATAGATTGTTACGCTGCGCTACGATCCGATTATATTGCAGTAAATTGCGATAATAAGCAGGGTTAGCCTGCGATATTTCACTGTCAAGAAACTTCCGTCGTCCGACTGGTGCGCCTTTAATCAACATCAAGTCTTCAGGCGAAAACATGACGGCATTGAGCTGCCCGATCAAGTCGCGAACTTTAATCGTTTGGCCATTTAATATTATTTCCTTATTTTGGTCAGATATGAATTTAAATGATAATTTATTTTCAATATCCTGCCTAGTAAATGTCATATTAATGGAACCGCCGGGCTGATACCAATGAATAAGCTCTTGATCAGTATTTGTCCGGTGAGAGCGTCCCATGGCACCGACATAGATAGATTCTAAAATATTTGTCTTCCCTTGGGCGTTCTGGCCGACAAAAATATTAAGATTATGTTTAAATTCTAAATTCAACTTTACATAATTACGGTAGTTATAAAGACTAAGGTTTTTAACCTTCATAATAGCACCTTACTCAGCAATGATTTTGTATGTGCCGACACCTTCAATATCAATAATATCGCCAGGATAGATTTTTTTGCGTCGTTGACTTACGGTGAGACGATTTAATTTAATCAACCCATCTTCCAACATTGGTTTAATTTGTCCTCCAGTATCAATGATACCCGCCCACTTTAAAAGCTGATCTAAATTGATATAAGGAGTTGATATGGTTATTTCTTGCATAGAATAACCTCCATGAAATGTTTTTCCGATGACTAACCCGCGCTAAGACTCCCGCTTGTAAAAGCAGGAGTCTTTGCGGCTAAGTCCCTGGATACGGTTCGACTAGGATTCAGGTGGAGTTAAAACTCCATCTGAATCAAGTCTCACTTTATATTTAGTTTGTCCTAACCGGTGTAACGATATATATGTAATTTTCGTCATCAATAGGTCTAATACTAGCTGGGCTCAATGGAGTGTTAAGTGAAAATTTCAAATTTTCACTATCAATATTCTTGAGAATATCAGAAATATATTTGACATTAAAAGCGATATCAACTTCATTTCCCTCAAGCGCAGCATCGACAACCTCACATGCTTTGCCAATATCCGGGTTGTTTGATGTTATGGTAATTGAATCAGTTTTAAAAGCCAGTTTAATAACATTGTAATCATTATCTCTGGCCATTAAAGCAACTCTTTCAACAGCATCAAGTAATTGTTTCGTGTTTATGAGTACATTTGTAGCAAAACTTGGCGGGATTACTTTGTTGTAGTCAGGGAACTGCCCTTCAATCAATCTCGATATGATATAAATATTCTCAAATTCAAAAGCTACCTGATTTTTTAACCAGTATATCTTTATATCAATTGGTGTTTCCGAATTCATAATACGCGCTAATTCATGGAGTATTTTGGCTGGAATAATCATTTTTAGATTATTTAATGATTGTTCACTGCTATCTTTTTTGAGAGCCAGACGGTGAGTATTTGTCGCCACCATTTTGATATCTTTTTCGTTAGATTCAAGTAAACAGCCTGTAAATATCGGCCTGGCTTCATCGTTAGCGCACGCAAAAACGGTTTTTTTGATCAGTTCTTTTAAAACATTATCTTTTACAATCATAAAACTATCGCTTGTTAGTTGCTTCAAAACTGGAAATTCTTCAACAGGCAGACTAAGGAGATTAAATTGAGCAGAATTTGCCGTTATTTTTATTGTTCTATCTTCAGTTGATGATGAAATTTCAATTGTATCACCAGGTAATTTACGAACCATTTCTTGAAAATAGCGACCGGATATGACAACAGTGCCAGGTATTTCGACTTGAGCATCAATGATGCATTTAATTCCGATTTCATAGTCAGTTGCATGAAGTTCTAGTTTATTGTCGTTTGCTGCTAAGTAAATACCAGTTAATATAGGTAACTGTGTTTTGGTGGCAACAGCTTTTTGAACTGTTTGAACAGCTTGATTTAGCAATTCTTTACTACAGAAGATTTTCATTACATCGACCTCCGGTTCGGTTTTGGGGGTAGGGGGTATATTATTATTATAAGTAGTTAAAATATAAAAAGTAGTCGTAATAGTCGTAGGGCCTGTTAATATGTTGATAAGCGCTGTCGACACATAGTTATCAACAGGCGGTAATGTGAATAATATGTAGATAACTATACCATGGGTTATACACATATTAACACAAATTTACTGGGATAAGTTTATCAACATATTGTTTACAACTTTATACCTGAGATACTAACAGATTTATACACTTTCTATCCTTTTGATTAATTCTTTAATCGTATTACTTAGTTTAATATCTTCGGCTCGTTCGCGATTAATCTTGTCGTGGGCGTGGATAACTGTTGTGTGATCTCGCCCGCCAAACATTTCGCCGATTCGTGGTAAGGAGGTCTCAGTCATTTCCCGGCATAGGTACATAGCAATTTGTCGTGGATAAGTTACGTTTCTGGTTCGCTTTTTAGCAAGTAAGTCATCAATACGAATTTTAAAATACGAGGATACAACCTCCTGGATAAGTTCCATTGTTATTTCTTTAGGTCGACCATTTGGAAAGATATCCTTAAGTGCTTCGGTTGCCAGATCAATATCAATTGATTGCTTTGTTAATGATGCGTATGCCATTACTCTTATTAAAGCACCCTCTAGCTCTCGAATATTGTTATCAATTCGGCTGGCAATAAACACCATGACATCATTAGGGACATTAAGGTTCTCAATCATAGCCTTTTTCCGTAAAATAGCAATCCGTGTTTCAAGGTCAGGTGGCTGAATATCGGTAATAAGACCCCATTCAAAGCGGGAACGCAGCCGGTCTTCTAAGGTCTGAATATCACGAGGCGGACGGTCGCTTGAAATAATAATCTGTTTATTCGCTTCGTGGAGAGTGTTGAAGGTGTGGAAAAACTCTTCTTGAGTATGTTCTTTTTTCGATAAGAACTGAATATCATCGACGAGAAGAACGTCGACATTACGGTATTTTTGCCGAAAGCTTTCAGGATTTCCATCCCGAATAGAATTGATAAGTTCATTTGTGAATTTTTCACTTGAAATATAGACAACTCTAAGATGAGGGTGAGTTTTTAGAATCCGATGGCCAATGGCATGCATGAGATGGGTTTTACCAAGGCCTACTCCGCCATAAATAAAAAATGGGTTATAGACTTGGGCAGGTGCTTCAGCTACGGCTAATGAGGCCGCATGAGCAAAGCGGTTTGCATTGCCGATAACAAAGGTCTCAAAAATATATTTGGGATTTAAAATAGCAAGAGGTTCATCTGATGAAAAATTATTTTGTGAGGAGGGTTCAGGTTTGTACACTGGTCGAATTGGCGCCGGAATATTAGTGAATAACTGTTGTGATGTTTCATTCGGTTGATTACCTGCGGGTTGTTCTTGTGGAATGTCGATAGGAGGAATTGTCTCATCTTCCTCCATATTAGTAATAATTAAAGTTAATGGCTGCTTTGTAATATTTTGGACGGTGTTTTGAATGATTGAGAAATATCTGGATTCCACCCATTCCTTGATAAATTTTTTTGAAGTACCAATCTCAAAAGTAGTTTTCGTTATGCAAAGCGGAACCATTGGTTTGAGCCAAGTATTATATGTAAGACTTGATAGTTCTTGCTCAAGATGATTCATGATTTGCTCCCATAGGGCCTCAAGTTGGATGGTTTCCATAGTGTCCGTCCTTTCAGATCCAAATATCAACAATTTCAATAATAACTCAACATAAGTTATCCACATTGTTATCAACAGGTGTGTATAACTTTACTCAAAAAAGGAATTTTGGCGAAAAAAAAAGCCAAAATCAGGTTTTTGTCTAAAACAATACCTTGTAATTGCATTAAAGGAGAAGTTTTTAGATAATGTGGATAACTCTGTGTATAAATAGGTTATTTTGTTAATAAGTATTGGTTTTATGTGTATAAACAGATAAATGTGCTTAATTTGTGGATATCTATCATGTCTATATTAACAAAAGGTAGTAGGGTTATCAACAGTTTTTTACCCCACGTAATAATGCGCGACAAAATTATCCACAGCTTTTAGTCATTAGAAAGCGCAATTTCCTTGACACTATCAATCGACTAGTCTATAATTTTATTAGTTAAAAATAATTTTTAATATGGAAAGTTCCGCTTTAAGCGAGGAGGTGTTTTAGATATGAAACGTACGTATCAACCAAATACATTATGGAAAAAGAGAACTCATGGTTTCCGTGAACGTATGAAAACAAAAGGTGGCCGTCTTGTTTTACAGAAAAGACGTGCTAGAGGAAGAAAAAAATTATCAGCATAATAGGCCGCCCACAAAGTGGCCTATTTTTTCCATGCAGGGATGGAAGCATATAATGTATAAACTTTCTAAGCAGCATATCCTAAAAAAGAACAAAAATTTCCAGGCAATATACCGTGCCGGGAAATCATATTCCAATAAAATGATGGTTATATACGTTTTACCGCAAAAAAACAGCCAGCGGCACATTGGTTTTGCAGCTGGCAAGCGGCTCGGCAATGCTGTGGTTCGCAATAGGGTAAAGCGTATTTTGCGTGAAGTTTATCGGTTAAATAAGCATTTGCTTATTCAGAATGTTGATCTGGTATTTATGGGCCGTCAGGCAATGGTGAAAGCTAATTCGATTGTGGCCAGCAAGGCTTTTATTGATTTGTGTGGCAAGGCTCGACTTTTGGCTAAGTAGGTAATAATGGTGAAAAATATTTTAATTTTAACTATAAAATTTTACCGGTCTTTTATTTCACCTTTAAAACCGCCATCCTGTCGGTTTTTTCCTACCTGTTCAGAGTACGCCATATTAGCGATTGAAAAGTATGGGGTCTTACGCGGGGGGGTTAAGGCTATTCGGCGGATTTTGCGCTGTCATCCTTTTAATCCTGGTGGTTATGACCCTGTTTAATGGTATAGAAGGATTACTTTTACAAATTACAAGGATGTGAGATTTTGTTCGATTATTTTATCGGGATTTTGCAATCTGTTCTAACCTTTTTTTATAATTTAACAGAGACTGCAGGCGTAGCGAATTACGGTCTTGCAATTATTTTAATGACTGTTGTTATAAAAATGGCGCTTTACCCGCTTACCGCCAAGCAGGTTAAATCAATGAAAGGCCTTCAAATCGTACAGCCCAAAATGAAGGAACTTCAAGAGAAGTACAAAGGAAATCCCGAAAAATTACAAAAAGAAATGGCAATTTTGTATAAGGAAATGGGCGTTAATCCGCTTGCCGGGTGTTTGCCGTTAGTCGTCCAGATGCCGATTTTGATTGGGATCTTTTATGCGATTCGCGACTTCCACTATGAGCATACGCCTGTGTTTTTATGGATGACGGATTTGGCAATGCCTGATCCTATTTATTTACTACCGGTTTTATCGGCTGCGACAACTTGGTATCAACAAAAGCAGACAACAACCGAGATGACTCAGCAAAACCGGATGATGATGATATTTATGCCGTTGTTCATCGGTTGGATAAGCACTACTTTTCCAGCAGGATTGGTTTTATATTGGGTAATGAGTAATATTATACAAATTGCTCAACAGTGGTGGATGTACCGTGGACCGGCTGAAATCAAAGGGGAGGCTAATTAATACCATGAATTCCATTGAGACGACCGGTAAAACCATTGAAGAAGCGGTAGCACTAGCTTTGACGCAGTTAGGTGTAGAGGCAGACCGTGTTGAATATGAAGTGATTGAAGCGCCGAGTAAAGGCTTTTTAGGATTTGGCAGCAAACCAGCCCGGGTGAAGGTTATTGTTAAAAAACTTGATCCGGTAGAAGTGGCTAAAGAATTTTTAAGAAGTATTTTTTTTCAAATGGATTTAGCGGTTACTATTGAAGAAGTAGTTGCTGCTGATAATATTACTTTCAATTTTCAGGGTGAAGAGCTGGGAATCTTGATTGGAAAACATGGTCAAACGCTGGATGCATTGCAGTATCTGACTAACCTTGCTGCGAATCGGGATACTGAGGAGCGTGTTAGGATTGTGCTTGATGTTGAAGATTACCGGATGCGCCGAGCAGAAACCTTAACAAGGCTTGCCTTGCGATTGGCTGATAAGGTAAGACGCACAGGCGAGAAAGTCATTCTTGAGCCAATGAGTCCGCATGAACGGAAAATCATCCATATTGCATTACAAAATGATCATCGGATTGCAACATATAGTGAAGGCGAGGAACCTTATCGCAAGGTGGCTATTTATCTAAAAAGATAGCGGCTCCCAGTTAGATTAGTTAGGTAGATTTTTGTGCATGCTAAAACCCAGTAATAATTACATTATTACTGGGTTTAAATGTGTTAATACTAATGAATCAGACGGTTGTTACAGGGGGGTAGGCAAGTGGTTTATGAGGATACAATCAGTGCGGTTGCTACAGCATTGGGTGAAGGCGGCATAGGGATTATCAGAATGAGCGGCAATCAGGCAATTCAGGTTGCCGATCAAATTTTTATTGGTGTGAACGGAAAAAAGGCGAGCGAGATAAAGTCGTTTCAGGCTGCCTATGGAAATATTGTTGATGAGGGCGTAATAATTGATGAGGTGTTAATTCTCGTTATGCGAGCCCCGCGGTCTTATACTAGAGAAGATGTTGTTGAGATCCACTGTCATGGCGGAGTAACCCCTCTTCGTAAAATTCTGGATTTAACTTTAAAGCAAGGGGCTCGATTGGCCGAGCCGGGTGAATTTACTAAACGGGCCTTTTTGAACGGCCGTCTTGATCTGACGCAAGCCGAAGCTGTTATTGATATTATCAGGTCTAAAACTGATTCGTCCTTAAAAATGGCAGTGGGTCAGCTGTCGGGTGTATTGTCTGAAAAAATTCGCGAGCTTAGGTATGAAATTCTCCAAATGATCGCTCATCTGGAAGCATCAATTGATTTTCCCGAAGATGATATTGAAGAAATGACGATTGAAGAAGTGACCCAAGGGGTAAGAGAAACGATGGCCAAAGTGGAGCAGCTTTTAGCAACAACTCAAACCGGTAAAGTGCTGCGCGACGGGATGGCGACCGTGATTATTGGAAAACCCAACGTGGGTAAATCTAGCTTACTTAATGCGCTCCTCAATGAGAAACGGGCGATTGTTACTGATATTCCCGGAACAACGCGGGATATCATTGAAGAATATGTTAATATCCAAGGGATTCCTCTTAAGATTGTCGATACGGCTGGAATTCGCGAGACTGCAGATATTGTTGAAAGAATTGGAGTTGAGCGGGCGCGCGAGTTTGTTGATAAGGCCGATTTAATCTTGGTATTACTTGATTCATCAAATCACTTATCAACAGAAGACCACCAAGTTTTGGCGCTATTGGAGGGCCGTCAGGCCATTGTCCTCATTAATAAGAGTGATTTGCCGCAGGTTTTAGAGATGGACAAAGTAGCTGAGCTTGTTCCGGGTAAAAAGGTTATCCGATTATCGATTGCCGATGAGATCGGCCTTGATCAGCTTGAGCAGTCAATTGTTGATATGGTTTATGGTGGTCATATTAAGCAAGGCGAGAGTGCCATTGTTAATAATGTCCGGCAGGCTCATTTAATCGAACAGGCCGGCAAGCATTTGGAGGATGTCCTAATTACGGCTGAAGCAGGCATGCCGCCTGATTGTTTGGTAATTGATCTTCGTGCAGCCTGGGAAAAACTCGGTGAGGTAACTGGTGATACAGTGGGTGAGGACATCATCAGTCAGATTTTTACGCAGTTTTGTATTGGTAAATAGGAGATGAAAGATCATGTTTGTAGTTGATCATTATGATGTAATTGTCGTTGGTGCCGGGCATGCCGGCTGTGAGGCTGCCCTGGCTTCTGCAAGACTTGGCTGCCGGACGCTTTTGACCACTTTAAATATGGACAACATTGCGATGATGCCATGTAATCCTGCCGTAGGCGGACCGGCCAAGGGCCATCTTGTTCGTGAAATAGACGCTCTTGGTGGCGAAATGGGCATAAATACTGACAAGACTTGTATTCAAATGCGAATGTTAAATACCGGGAAAGGTCCTGCTGTCCATGCCCTTAGGGCCCAGGCTGATAAACATTATTATCAGGCTAATATGAAACATGTTGTTGAAACACAGCCAAATCTTGATGTAAAACAGCTGCTCATTGAGGAGATTTTGGTTTCGGCCGACGGTTCTGTTAAAGGTGTGCAGATTGAAACAGGTGAGGTGTATTATGCACCCTGCGTCATTATCGCCACCGGAACGTATCTTGGGGGCAAAGTTTTTATTGGTGAAGTGACTTATGACGGGGGCCCGAACGGCCAGCGCCATGCCGAAAAATTGACTTCATCGCTGCGCAGCTTAGGCATAACGATCATGAGATTTAAAACAGGAACACCGGCTCGTGTAGACAGGCGATCGCTTGATTTTTCAAAAATGATCATCCAACCGGGTGATGATACTGTCCATAATTTCTCCTTTATGAGCAATGTCGCTACCCGTGAGCAGCTGCCCTGCTGGCTTACTTATACGAATGAGAAAACCCACGAGATTATTCGTAATAATATGCATCGTGTGCCTACATACAAGGGAATTGGTCCCCGTTATTGTCCGTCAATCGAAGCCAAAGTCGAACGTTTTGCTGACAAGACGTCTCATCAATTGTTCCTTGAGCCAGAAGGAATGGGTACTGAAGAAATGTATGTTCAGGGTATGTCAACAAGCCTGCCGGTCGATGTTCAATATGAATTTCTACGGACAATTCCCGGTCTGGAAAATGTACGGATTATGCGCCCAGGCTATGCAATTGATTATGATTGTGTTGATCCAACTCAACTGAAGCCAACGCTTGAATTTAAGGATATCCAAGGCCTATTTTCAGCCGGACAATCAAACGGAACATCAGGCTATGAAGAGGCTGCAGCGCAAGGTTTAATTGCTGGTATCAATGCTGCCCTGTTGATTAAAGGGGGAAGCCCGTTCATATTAACTCGGGCGGATGCTTATATTGGTGTTCTGATTGATGACCTTGTTACCAAGGGCACGCGTGAACCTTACCGAATCATGACATCACGCGCCGAATACCGCTTGATTTTACGCCAGGACAATGCCGATCTCCGACTTACTGAAAAAGGGCGGGCTATTGCTCTGGTATCAGATGAACGGTATGTTTCTTTCACGCACAAAAAACAAGCGATTGAACAGACTTTGGCGTTGCTAAAAAGCAGTAGTGTTTCGCCAACGGCCGAAGTACAAGAAAAGATCCTAGCAATGGGGTCCACAGAGCTGCGAACAGGTACAACCCTTTATGATCTTTTGCGCCGAACAGAGTTGTCGTATGAAAGCCTGCAAGCGAAATTCGATTTGCCTGTTATTCCTGCAGCTGTGCGTGAACAAGTGGAAATTGCGATAAAATATGAAGGCTATATAAAAAAGCAGATTGAGCAGGTCGAGCGGGCGAGCAAACTTGAACAAAAACAAATACCTGATGATATTGATTACCATGATATTCCGAGTTTAACTCTTGAGTCCAAGGAAAAGCTTTCAAAGCTTCGCCCGCTTTCGGTCGGGCAGGCTGGGCGGATTTCTGGTGTTTCGCCAGCCGACGTTTCCATTTTGTTGATCTATCTTGAACAGCAAAGACGCAAGGGGGAGCAAGTGTGACTTTTATCGAGGCGATTGCCAAAGCGGCAGAGGGTTATAAGCTGAGCTTCAATCAGGAGCAGTATGCTGCTTTTGATTGCTATTACCGCCTGCTCATTGAGTGGAATGAAAAGATTAATTTAACAGCAATTACCCAACCGGAGGAAGTTGCAGTTAAACATATGATCGATTCACTGACTTGCCTTGATCAGGTCTATTTTCCCGCAGGCTGCAGTGTCATTGATGTCGGAACAGGAGCCGGATTTCCCGGTTTACCATTAAAGATTGTCCGTCCGGATATTAATTTAACCTTATTAGATTCGCTGAATAAACGGTTAACCTTTCTTCAGGAAGTTGTGAATCAACTGCATTTAAAAGATGTTATTCTCACGCATAGCCGGGCAGAGGATGCCGGACAGTCTAAGGGACTTAGGGATAAGCATGACGTTGCTGTGTCGCGAGCCGTAGCAAGATTAAATATTCTATGTGAGTATTGCTTGCCTTTAGTCAAAACAGGGGGCTTTTTCGTTGCCATGAAGGGGGCGAAATTTCAGGAAGAGGTAAGTGAGGCCAAGCTGGCAGTTAAAATACTTGGGGGCGACATAGTAGATGTCAGGGAGATAAGATTACCCGGCCTTGAGGACAGGAGAGCTGTAGTCTACATAAAAAAGGTAAAAGCAACTCCTTCCCAATATCCGCGCCGCTCTGGACTTCCGGAAAAAAAGCCGTTATGATTGGAAAAAGTTGGAGGATTTTGCCAGCTGTATGCCGAATAGAGTAGTTTAATAAGAGCGTAATGTTTATTTTGATGGTATGATGGTATTTTAAATGTAAGGCGGTGTACAGATGAAAAATCTGGCCAGATTATTTGGTTTTCCCGAAGGTAAATCTGAAGAAAACAATCCGGCTGATGATACTCGTCCTGAACATACGGAGAACACTGGCGATAGTGAAACGTCAGAAGTTGATATAATTAGTCTCAATGAGGTTCGGCAGGTTAATGTTGATAATATTGTACCAAATCCTTTTCAGCCTCGTAAAACTTTTAACGAGGATTCGCTTAAAGAACTGGCGGCATCCATCACAGAATTTGGCGTTATTCAGCCTTTGCTTGTCCGTAAAACGGAGTCGGGGCTTGAACTGATTGCTGGTGAACGGAGATTACGGGCTTCGCGACTGGCTGGTTTAACTCATGTGCCAGTGATTTTAAAAGAATTAAATGATCAGGAAATGGCCGAATTAGCTATGATTGAAAATCTTCAGCGCGAGGATTTGCATTATCTGGAAGAAGCGGAAGGCTATCAGGCGTTATTAAATAGTTTTGGTTTTACGCAAGACGTGTTGGCGAAACGGGTGGGGAAGACGCAGTCAACAATTGCTAATAAATTGCGGTTGCTTAAACTTGATAGTAGTATACGGAAGATTATTGTTGACGAAAGCCTTACTGAGCGTCATGCCCGGGCGCTATTGAAGCTGAATGATCTGCAGATTCAGATGCAGATATTGAATGAGGTTCGGGAGAAAAAACTCAATGTTCGAGAAACAGAAGGATTGATTGAAGAAGTTCTTGCTGATATTTCCCGGGAAATGACAAAAAAAGACAATCCAAAACGTAATGTTGTTAAGATTATTAAAGATGTGCGGATCTTCCTTAATAGTATTAATAAAGTCGTTGGTGAAATGAAGAAGACAGGGCTTAAGATAAAGATAAAACAAGACCAGGATGATGACTACATTACAATAAATTTACGTATTCCGAAACGACGCTAAAAAAGGCTCTCCTTTAAAGGAGAGCCTTTTCGTTAGCCATGAGTTTCTTAGCCAGGTTTACGGCAGCTACGCCATCGGGGGCGTAGGCGTCAGCACCGGCCTGGTCAGCGTAATCCGCTGTTAACACTGCTCCGCCGACAATTGTACGAGCTTTTACACCACTGGATTTAAGCAGTTTGATTGTCTGATCAATCTGTGGCATGGTTGTCGTCATCAGAGCGCAGAGTCCGACGATATCGGCTTGGTGTTGCTGAGCAGTCTCGACAATGACCTCTGAAGCAACGTCTTTGCCAAGGTCAATTACCTGAAAGCCATTGTTCTCTAACAGTGCGGCAACAATGTTTTTTCCAAGATCATGTATATCGCCTTTTACGGTGGCAAGCACAACGGTACCGGCAATTACTGCCTGCGCTGAAGGCAGGGTTTCTTTGATTGTTGTAAAGGCAGCTCGCATGGTTTCGGCTGATAACAGAACTTGCGGCAAAAAACAGCGGTTGGCACCAAAGTCTTCACCGATTACATTCATTGCAGCCGTTAAACCCTGATCTGTAATCGTTAATGAGCTATGTCCTTCGGCAAGTGCCTGACGTACAAGGGGGATGATGCTTTCTTTTTCGCCATCAATGACGGATTGCCGGATGGCAGCAATCGTATCGCCTGGCTGAATGGCGGTAGGTTTATCGGCAGACGGTGCTGCTTGGCTGGCCGCGTAGTCTTTACTGTAGCGTCGACCGCTTTGGTCATGTCCAAGCAGGACTGAGGAAGCGGATAGGGCATCCTGCATCATAGGATTATAGGGGTTTAGAATTGGTGCATCAAGGCCGGCTGAAAGGGACATCGCGCAAAACGCTGCGTTGATTAATTCGCGGCGGGGTAGGCCAAAAGAAATATTGCTTAAGCCCATTGTTGTTGGATAGCCGAAGTTCTTGCGATAAAGGCGGAGTGTTTCTAAGGTTTCGGCAGCAGCTCGTTCATCGGCAGCTACGGTGAGGACCAGCGCATCGAGGATAAAGTCCTGTGGTCGCAGGCCAATAGCCATAGCACGGTGGATAATCTGGCGTGCTACAATAACACGCTCACTCGCTGTCGCCGGTACACCGCTGTCAGAGAGGGGCAGGCAGAGAATGGCTGCCCCGTATTTTTTAGCAAGCGGCAGAAAATGTTCTAGTCGTTCTGGTTCAGCAGTGACTGAATTAATTAAGGCTCGTCCGGGATAGATACGAAGACCGGCCTCTAAAGCCTTGACATCGCTAGTATCTATGGACAAAGGAGCGTCGACAAGCATGGATAATTCATTTACGGCTTGCTCCATTGCGGCAGCCTGGTCAATTCCTGGTACGCCCATGTTAACATCAAGAATATGAGCTCCAGCCCGGATTTGCTGCAGGGCTTCTTTTTTTACTGAAGAAAAATTCCCAGCTTTTATATCAGCTGATAGCTGTTTGCGGCCGGTTGGGTTGATTCGTTCACCGATGATTACTGTTGGTAAAGCAGCACCCATATAGACTGTTTTACTTCGACTGGTGACAGCAGTAGACTTGTTATGTAAATTTAATCTTAATGTAGGCTTAACTGCGTCTGCAGCTGCTTGGGAAATGGCTTTGATATGTTCAGGCGTAGTGCCGCAGCAGCCGCCGAGGTAAGTAACTCCAGCTGCAATGAGTTTTGGTACCCAAGCAGCCATCTCAGCGGGATTCATGGGGAATACTGTTTGGCCGTTAATCAGCTGTGGCATGCCGGCATTGGATTGGATGCTAATTGGTTTGGTTGTGGCTGTAGCGAGGGCCTCGGCAATTGGCAATAGCTGTGCTGGACCTAGTGAACAGTTGGCTCCGATTATGTCAGCCCCCATGGCATCAAGTAAGATGGCAGCGGTTGCCGGGTCTGTTCCCGTTACTGTCCGGCCATCAGCCCCAAATGACAATTGGCAGATTACTGGTTTGGTTGTTACTGCTTTAGCCGCCAGAAGGGCAGCGCGCATTTCTTGAATATCAATAATTGTTTCAATGAGGATAATATCAACACCGGATTCACATAAGGCCGCTATTTGTTCCTTATAAGCTTCATAGGCTTCCTCAAAGGAGAGTTCGCCCAATGGGGCGATAAACTTTCCGGTTGGTCCCACCGAACCGGCTATTTTTGTTGCGCGACCAGCTGCTGCGCGGGCTGCCTTTACTGCAGCCATATTTAACAACTGGACTTTGTCGCTCAAACCGTAGTGGGTTAATTTAATCCGGTTGGCGCCAAAGGTATTTGTTTCAATAATATTAGCACCATGTTCGACATATTGGCGATGGATGGATGTAATAGCAGCGGGGTTTTCTATATTCCAAAGTTCAGGACAAGCTCCTGCGGGGAGGCCGGCTTGTTGGAGCATTGTACCCATGGCACCATCAAATATTTGGATCATTTTTTGACTCCTTTCTGGCATGGCAAGTTGTTTGGCAGCAGTTAGTGCAGCTGTTATTACTGTGCTGTAAGTTTGTTTGCGAGTGATTTGGTACAAGCCCAATTACAGCTGTAACCGATTTACGCGGCATCAACATACAGCTAGGGGTTGTAGTTATTCCTATGGAAGAGCCTTGGGCTAACTTGAGAATTTCAGGTTGAATGACAAGATCCCAGTTGCCATAACCGGGGCTAAACCGGAAGACTGAGGCAAGGCCGACTTGGAGGGCCTGCTGGTTTATCAAGGCATTGACTTGATCGGCGGCAGCTTCTACTGCTGTTGTGGCGGCTGCATCAAGTAGTAAAGCCTCGGTATAGCGCCCTTGCGCAAAACTGTCAGTTATGGCTTGTTCAATTGTTTCCCCAATGGTTACGGCCAGAACGGCAACTTGGGTCGCATTAGCCAAATGTTTAGTGATACTCTTGGCGCTCAGTTGTAAGGGAACATTTGCTAAAATTTCGCCTGTTAACGCATCATAGGGATAAATTGACCAAGATGCGGCAGGGCTGACCAGTATTTGAGCCTCTGTACAGACTTTTTGCAGCATACTGGTTTTAAAGTTGGGTGTTTTAGCAATTCCAGCATAACGCCTTGTTTCCTCAATATCTATATGAGTTAAAATTGGATAATAAATTGGCAAATAAGGTCACCTCTGCAAAAATATAGCTAAATTATATCTATTTCAACAAGATATTACAACCATATAAATATTATGGGCGGATGACAGATAAAAATTGGCAGGATAATTTATGGCAAACGTGGAATGAAATATGTTAGCTTTTGAGATAGAGGTGGAAGTTTTGGTTAAGGTAATTGCGATTGCGAATCAAAAAGGTGGTGTGGGTAAGACTACTACATCAGTTAATTTAAGTGCTTGTCTGGCTGCACTGGGGAAGAAGGTGCTATTACTCGATTTAGACCCGCAGGGTAATTCGACAAGTGGATTAGGTATCAATAAGGCCAATGTTAAGCATTGTGTTTATGATGCTCTTGTGAATGATGTTTCAATGGAGTCGATTAAATTAAAAACCCAGGTTGAAAATCTTGATCTTCTGCCAGCGACTATTCAGCTCGCTGGATCGGAAATCGAACTGGTATCTATGATGTCTCGTGAAACAAGACTCAAGAAGGTTTTAGACAAAATTAAGTATGATTATGATTATGTGATTATTGATTGCCCTCCGTCACTTGGATTGCTTACAATTAACTCATTAACGGCTGCCAATTCGGTATTGGTTCCCATTCAGTGTGAATTTTATGCACTTGAGGGACTTTCGCAATTAATGAAGACCGTCACACTTGTACAGCGTAATCTGAATCCGGCTCTTACGTTGGAGGGTGTTGTGCTGACAATGTTTGATGCGCGGACAAATCTTTCCATTCAAGTGGTCGATGAGGTTAAGAATCACTTTCGTCATAAGGTATACCAAACCATTATTCCTCGTAATGTCCGCCTGAGTGAGGCCCCAAGTCATGGGAAGCCTGTAATCCAGTATGATCCAAAATCAAAGGGAGCCGAGGTATATTTTGAATTGGCCAAAGAGGTGATTGGTGATGAATAAGCAAGCTCGTGGGTTAGGCCGTGGCTTGGAGTCGCTGCTGCCAGGCACCGATGCCAACGATACAAAAAAAATTAATGAGGTAGCGGTCAAGGATATCCGACCTAATCCGTTTCAGCCGCGACGGGATTTTGATGATGAAGTCATGGCCGAGCTGATTCAATCTGTCAAACAATATGGTGTTATTCAACCTGTTGTTGTACGAAAAACGCTCACTGGCTATGAATTGGTTGCCGGGGAACGACGGTGGCGGGCATCGAAGGCTGCTGGCCTGAAAGACATTCCTGCTGTTGTTCGGGACTATACTGATGGTGAAATGACGGAAATAGCGCTGATCGAAAATTTACAGCGTCAGGATTTAAATCCAGTGGAAGAGGCTTTAGCGTTTCGTAGTTTAATGGAAAGGTTCGGTCTTACTCAGGAAGAGGTAGCTCATAAAATTGGCCGCAGTCGGTCGCTTATCGCAAATACAATTCGTCTTTTAAACTTGCCGGAGTCGGTCCAGGTACATGTTTCACGTGGAACATTGTCTATGGGACAAGCTAAACCTTTATTGGCATTAGAATCGGCTGAGCGACAAATTGAAGCGGCAGAACATATTATTGAAGAGGATTTATCCGCTCGCGATGCAGAGGAACTTGTGCGCCGCTTAGCGGCTAAACCACGGCAGCAACGCCAGCAACAGCAACCGACAGATGAACAGGAAATCTTCTTAGTCGAAGCTGAAGACCGACTTAAATTACTGCTTGGTACTAAGGTTAAAATTAAGCCCGGTAAACTTAAAAGTAAAATTGAAATTGAATTTCGTTCTAGCGACGACCTCGATCGCATTATTGAAGTTCTTACGGCGCAGCAAATGGCTGCAGCAACCCAATCGCGAGGAATATTTACGGTTTAATTTATCCGATGACTTAGGTGATCTTCTTCTACAAGTGAAGAGCGGTCCCTAGATACGGTTCAGCTAGGGTTCAGGTGGAATTAAAACTCAACCTGAATCTAGTCTCGCTTTATATATCATGGTTGATTAAAAGTTATTATGTTTCACGTGAAACATAATAACTTTTTAGATGGAGGAGGCTGTTTATGCAAGGCACACCAAAAGGCTCACGACTGCATATAGCGATCTTTGGTCGGCGTAATGCCGGAAAATCAAGCCTCATTAACACCCTGACAAACCAAGATGTTGCCCTGGTATCGCCCGTTCCGGGAACAACAACAGATCCGGTCACAAAGGCTATGGAGATTCTGCCGATTGGACCGGTTATGATTATAGACACAGCGGGTATTGATGATGTGGGTGAATTAGGGTTGCTGAGGGTCGAAAAGACCTGTCAGGTTTTAAACAAAGCTGATATCGCAGTCTTAGTCATCGATGTTGAATCAGGCCTTACTGAATTCGATTATAAATTAATTGCAGATATAACAAAGCGTGAGATTCCCATTGTTGGAGTAATTAATAAGGCAGATTTGGTTAGTAACGGGACAATTCATCCTAGTAAGTACGAACAAGCGACTGGCGTGAGGTTTCTGCCGGTAAGCGCTAAAACTGGAGAAGGTATAGAAGAACTGAAGAGCAGCATCATTGAAAAAACGCCGCTCGAATGGGAGGGGCCGCCGATTATCGGTGACTTAATTGTACCGGGGGACACTGTTGTTCTTGTTGTGCCCATTGACTCGGCCGCACCTAAGGGACGATTGATACTGCCGCAGGTGCAGACGCTGCGCGATATCCTTGATCATGATGGCTGCGGTCTTACTATTAAAGAAAATCAGCTAACCGAATGCTTGACAATGCTCCGAAAACCACCTAAATTAGTTGTAACTGATTCGCAGGTTTTTGATAAGGTGGATAAGACAACACCAGTGGGTATTGCTATGACATCGTTTTCAGTACTGTTTGCTCGCCACAAAGGAAATTTAGAAACGTTTGTAAGTGGTGCGAAGGCGATTGAGAAGTTGAAACCGGGTGATAAAGTTCTAATTGCTGAGGCATGCACCCATCATCGTCAAGAGGATGATATTGGCAGTGTGAAGATTCCTCGCTGGTTAAATAAGGCGGTTGGTGGCGAGTTAGCTTATTCTTGGGTCGCAGGGGGGCAGTTTCCAGATAATATCTGTGATTACAAACTTGTCATTCATTGCGGAGCATGTATGATAACGCGGCGAGAAATGCTATATCGGTTGAGTGTTGTCCGGCAAAAGGGTGTTCCTATTGTTAACTACGGTATACTCATTGCGTATTTAAATGATGTCCTAGACCGGGCACTTGCGCCTTTTCCGAGCGCAAAAAAAATCATGCATCAATCATAGTTGCCTTGCCTGCGAGCTTGCAGTTGCCTGGTGAGTAGGTAATTATGACAGCATTCGCCGCTGTATGGATGCAGATAGAAGGAGAAGATAAAATGAAGGGAACTTTGGTCAATGTCGCAACAGTGTTAGTCGGGTCAGGAATTGGCCTTATGCTCAAGCGCGGCATACCAGAAAAATATCAGACGACCATCATGCAGGGGGTCGCATTGGCTGTTGGTTTAGTCGGTCTACAAATGGCCGTTAAGACTGAAAATATTCTTATTGTCATCATAAGCTTGGTCATAGGAGCAATAATTGGTGAGAGTCTCGATATTGATGGATGGTTAAACAGAGTAGGGGAAAAGCTAAGCGAACGATTGGGCAGTCAATATGGGAACGTAGGACAAGGATTTGTTACGGCCAGTCTGGTTTTCTGTGTCGGCGCAATGGCGGTAGTGGGATCAATTCAAGATGGCCTGACTGGCGATGCAAGCACCCTATATGTCAAGGCCACGCTTGATGGCATAACAGCGATTGTTTTTGCTTCAAGCATGGGAATCGGGGTTGCATTTTCTAGTATTCCTATTCTTATATATCAAGGGGCATTAACGTTATTAGCCATGGGGTTTGGGAACATATTGTCAGCAAGCGCGGTTAACGAGATGACGGCTGTCGGCGGTTTGTTAATTGTCGGAATTTGTTTGTTAATGTTGGAAATGAAAACAATCAAGGTAGCTAATTTTTTGCCGGCCATTCCTTTGGCAGCTGTGATTGCCGCAGTATGGCCAATATAAAGCTGCTCGCCTGGGCCCTTTAGGTATCAGGCATCGGACTTATAGGACGACACTAGAGGTAAGGAAGGTAGGAGAGCATGATAACTCTAACACAGTTTACGGCTCTGATTATGAGCAATTTACAGTATGTATTGTTGACAATGACAGTACTGATATTGCTTGCACTAATAATTTTTATAAATATAAACTTTAAATTGGCTAAAATGAATCGTCGCTATCGAAAGATGATGCAAGGGATGGAAGGGGCAAACATCGAGCGATTGCTTATGAGCCATATTGAAGAAGTAAGGCAAGGCATGGCTAAGGTTGAACAGCTTTCAGCTAGTTGCAGCCGACTGGAAAATACTTCGAAGAATTGCGTACAGAAAGTTGGAGTTGTAAGGTTTAATGCCTTCGAAGATACCGGCAGTGATTTAAGTTATGCCATTGCTTTGTTGGATGCAAAAAATAATGGCATCATTCTTTCTAGTATTTTTGGCAGAAGTGAATCAAGGTCGTATGCTAAGCCTGTCGCTGAGGGGCAGTCTTCATACTTTTTAACAAATGAGGAAAAGAAAGCTTTAGAAATTGCGATAAATAAGGTGTGATTCCGAGAACTCATTCTGAATGCTAGCCGTTCCTAACTATCATTTTATCTCTGGTCAAGGTATAAAAGGTAGTTAGGAGCGGCTTTGTTATTTTATAATAAAAATACCAATGGTTAGCAGGAATTTCCCAAATATTGGCGAAAGTGTTATTTAAGAAATAATTACGGAGAAGCTAATTTAGAGGGAGGCTTGCGGTTGGAATCGAAAAAATCATTACCAGATAGACGCGAATATACCTTAATGGTAGTTCCACACAATGGCCAGGCGGTGCGTAGTATAAAAATACCGATTAGAGCTATCAAAATTACAGCAGTCGTGTTAGGTGTTTTTTTGGTGGTGGCAGCTGGTTTTGGCGTAAAGTATAATACCGTTATTGCGACGGCAATGTCTGAGAAGGCTGAGTTGCAGACTTTGCGTCAGGCGAATGGCGAGCAGTATAAGCAAATTGAACAGCTGACGCAAGTGACAACCGTTCTGCAAAGTGACATGGATCGATTGAATACGCTGGATGCTGAAATCCGGCGGTTGGTCAATGCAGAAGAACAGCCTGAGACATCGCGGGCCGGTACGATCAGACCACCGGGTGTCTATACTGGACAGGGCGGTCCACTTGGTCAGCCTTCATTGAGCGAACTTATTACTTATGTGGAACAGCTTCAGCAGCAAGCCAAGGTGCGGGAGGAGAGCCTCAATCATTTGCGTGAAGCCTTAGAGGAACGTAACGCTAGAATGAGTGCTACGCCTTCATTATGGCCAAGTAGTGGTGACGTGACCTCGCGCTTCGGATGGCGCAGCTCGCCTTGGGGTGGCGGCAGTGATTGGCATCCTGGCATTGATATAGCGAATGATGCTGGTACACCGATTATGGCAACAGGGGCTGGCCGTGTTGTGCATAGCGGCTGGTATACTGGTTATGGGAAAATGGTCAAGATTGATCATGGGAATGGAATTGTTACTATCTATGCCCATAATTCTGAGAATATCGTCAGTGAAGGTCAATATGTGAAAAAAGGCGAAACCATTGCTTATATGGGCAATACTGGATGGAGTACCGGTCCGCATGTGCATTATGAGATTAGAGTGAATGGCACGGCCGTTAATCCGGCTAAGTTTTTATAGCATTATTTGAAAGGCAGCGTGACTAAATGTTTGGTAGAAAAAATACAGTCGTCAATGAAGAAATGGAAACGATCATTGGTCAGGATACTCAATTTAAGGGCTCACTATCGGCTAAAGGTTCGGTTCGTGTCGATGGCGTACTAGAGGGTGAATTGGTTACTGCAGCTACTGCTGTCATTGGTCAGACAGGAAAGGCAACTGCGCAGATAACGGCGGTGAATGCCACCATTGCCGGAATCGTAGAGGGAAACGTAGCTGTTAGCGGGCGTTTGGAGCTGTTGGCGACAGCCAAATTATATGGTGATATTAAAGCCCAGGCATTGATTATTGGAGAAGGCGCAGTTTTTAAAGGTGCTTGTCAAATGCTTAATAATGAAACAGCACCAAAAAAGGCGAAGTGAATTGTTTAGCTTTAGCTGGACTACTGTTAGCAAAAAGGCGTGTGGAAAAAGAACCACACGCCTTTGTTTTTTTAGGGATAATCCACGTTAGATTTGGTCAATATAAGGCTGGAGGTGTAGATAATGCAAGGACTTATTGCTATTGAGAAGAATCTGAAAAACCTTTTTGAGGTACTTGAGACCGAAGGTTATGAAGTGGTGCCGCTTGAATCTGCTGATATGGATACTGTTGATGCAGTTGTGGTAAGCGGTGCTTACAGTAATTTAATGAACATGCAGGACACTGTAACAGCGGTGCCAGTCATCAATGCCAGCGGAAAGACAGCAAACGATATTTTAGAAGAATTAGATAGTCTGTAAAAATCAGGGCACCGAAAGGGCCCTGATTTTTTAGTGTATCTGGTTTTTTACAGCTGACGTGATGCCAAGGGCGATCGTGTCAGCCATTTTTATGACTAAGTTAAGGCGGGTGCTTTGGAGAACAAGGTGTTCCATAAAGCCACCTACATTGACAATGCCAGTTATATAAGCATTGCCAACAGGTGGTAAGTCTTTGTTCACGGCAGCACCTGGTCTAAGGGGACCTAGGCCAATGGAAACGCAGCCAACGCTTTCTAATTTACCCAGGCAGGCATCAATTGCCAAGATGTATGGAGTTGTAAAGGCAGCATTAATTTCCTTTAGCACATCATTTAAATTTGTAGCATGGACAGGATTATCGAGGGTGCCATAAATGTGGGGGGCGGTATTGAGTTCAAGCATTTTACTGCCGGCAAGAGGACCCAAAGAGTCGCCTGTTGAGCGATCGGTTCCAATACAGACAATCACAATCTCGTGGCCCGCTTGAGTAGCGCGCTGAAGGATGGTTGATACATGTAAAGCAATATGATTGACAGTTTGCGGTTGATGAATATTGAATTTTAGATCTGAGCTCAATTTTGGGAAATTTAATAGATTATTCAGCATCACAAGCTCCTGTTCTATAGTCAGTTATTACCATTATGGTTCAAAAGAAGCAATTATATTCATATAGCGGCTTGCTCTTCAGATAAAAGTGGAAGATATGCATGTATACTGAAAAACAATTCAATACATGATGGTGTGAATAAAGGCGTTTTTAAAAAAATATTATGACACGATAGTGGAACTAAGGAATCGACTTAACAGTTTACACATTGCGGCCCTGCTGGTGTAAAGGACAACAGATGAATAAATATACAATATACAAAGCTAAGCCTGGCTAGATAACCCAATAATTACGGGATTTATCAGAATAAACTTTATTTTATTATGCATATTGACAGTATAACAATTCGTTTCTATAATTAAGTTGTTGTAAATAAATGTGTTTGCAATAAGGACAAAAGGCTAATAGATGTGGAAAAGGCGGGATGCCCCCGCTGATCCAAGGAGAGTGCCTAGGGTTCCGCGCAAATTGCGGGCTGGACCGAGCGGCACAAGTGCACTTCGAAAAGCACTACACCGTGGGTATAAAAGACCCTGCGGAAGGTCCTGGAATTTTATTTCCGGTCTTGCGCAGGGTTTTTTACATTCTAAAAATCGAAAAAGTGGAAGAGGTGGAATTTTAATGTGTAGAATAGGGGCGATAAAAAGTAAGGTTCCTTTTCATCCGTCAAAGGCATTATATTTAATGCTGCCGCAGCAGGAAGGACATGACAACTCAGGCTTCGCGATGGTCATGCAGGACCTTTATGGACGATTTGCCGAGTATAAGGACAAACCGTTGTTATCGGTAGCATGTACACAAAAAGGCAATAAATTGATTGAAGATTTTATGGATAATAACAACTTCAATCCTGTTTATGAATGGATTCCTAATATCAGCAAAAGGCCGGGTCTTGATATTAAAGCTATGCCTTACTATATATTTCGCGCTTATGATTATCCGGAGCATTATGCTGATACGACTCCGGAAGCTAAGGCCGAATTATTACTTGATATCCGGCTGGCGCTTCGTGAATTATTGGAAAAAGCCGGTCAAGGGTATGTTTACTCATTTTGGCCTGATGTTCTGACCCTCAAGGAAATTGGCGATCCGCGAGACATTGCCGAATACTTCGGCCTGTGGAAAGAAACGGATGAGCTGACGGCAAAAAACATCGTCGTGCAGTGCCGCCAGAATACAAATTATGATATTGTTCGCTATGCCGCGCACCCGTTTTTTCTCCAGGGCTATACGCTATGCGCTAATGGTGAAAATACTTTTTATACTAAGAACAAGGAATTTCAAAAGTCACTGCATCGCGGTTATATCGGCTTTGAATCTGATTCACAGAATTTCCTTTATACGCTGCACTATGTTCTTCATGAACTTAAGTGGCCGATAAAATACTATAAACATGTCATCACGCCGCTGCCTTTCGCTGAGATTACAACCCGGTCTGACAGAGCTGAGTTAACAGCTATCAGGCAGTCACTCGGACATCTTGAAATCAATGGGCCGAATACCATTATTGCAATGCTGCCCAGCGGTGATATGATGACTTGCTGTGATTCTAAAAAACTGCGACCGGTTGTTGTTGGCCGTGATGAGAATACTCTGGCCATAGCATCAGAAGTATGCGGCATCAATACAATTTTGCCGGACCGGGATAAAACACTCGATATTTATCCGAATGAACGCGAGGTAGTATTAATCAATGAGAGATTGGAGGTAGAACGATGGAAACAGTAAAAATGCAGGATGTTTCGGTGATTGACTTGCCGTGGAAAATTGAATACCAGTCCGATAGGTGTACAATGTGCGGGAGCTGCGTAGCAACCTGTACCTTTAATGCCATCGAAGCGGGCGTTGAACGTCGTTCAGTTACCGTTTCTACCGGCCATCAGCCTTCCCCAACGCAGCGTCACTCCGCAGTACCTGTCATTCGTCAAAAGGCTAGTCTAACGAATGCATGCGTAGGCTGTGGGATGTGCGAAAAGGTTTGTCCGAATCGCGCGATTAGACCAATCCGTAATCTCGACTCTCGTCAGAACCTGCTGGCTCGGACCGGCGGAGCCACTATTAAACGGGGTGGACGTACCAATCTTAATTCGGATCGAACGCTTGATAAAATCATTGTGGGGCGAATTTCTCAGATGACTGACCCCGCACTGGATTCAGAGCGTCATACCTTTGATATTTTAGCACCGTTCGGTCGCGTATTATCACCGAAAGAGCTGCCGCTGGCCGCGGTGGGAAATGATCTGAAATTGACAACTTCAACTCCGCCAGTTAATTGGATCTATCCAGTCATATTCAGCGATATGTCGATCGGCGCCCTATCTACACGGGCCTGGGAAGCCATTGCTTTGGCCACAGCGTATCTCAACGAAAAGCATAATATGCCGATCAGAATGTGTTCAGGCGAGGGCGGAATGCCAGTTAAGCTTATGCAATCAGAGTATTTGAAATATACCATTCTTCAAATTGCGTCAGGCCATTTTGGCTGGAATAGAATTATCAAGGCCATGCCGGAGATGAAGGTTGACCCAGCTGGTATTTTGATTAAAATCGGTCAGGGTGCTAAGCCGGGTGATGGCGGACTATTGCCAGCAGCAAAAGTTGCGCCGCATGTCCAGGCCATCCGCGGTGTGCCTAAAGCAGACCTTATGTCGCCGCCTAATCACCAAGGGCTCTATTCGATTGAAGAGTCGGTGCAGAAAATGTTTCTATCAATGAATGCTGCCTTTAAGTTTCGGGTGCCTGTCGCGATTAAGTGTGCCGCTTCGGCTACCTCGGTTTCTGTCTATAACAATCTATTGCGTGATCCTTATAAAATTTGCGGCGGTTTCTTCCTGGATGGCATTCAGGGCGGAACCGGTGCTGCGAATGAAGTATCGTTGGATCACACCGGTCATCCGATTGTTTCTAAGGTTCGGGAATGCTATTTGGCTGCTGTTAAGCAAGGCAGCCAGGGACAAATTCCGCTCTGGGCCGGAGGTGGGGTCGGTTTGACAGGCAATGCAGCAGCTGATGCATTCAAGCTCCTTTGTTTAGGAGCTAATGGGGTGTTTCTTGGAAAAATGCTCATCCAGCTTTGCGGCTGTATCGGTAATGAACAAGGCCGCTGCAACTCTTGCAGTACTGGTAAGTGCCCGACAGGCATCTGTACTCAGGATCCGCATTTGGTACGGCGGCTTGATATTGACAAGGCGGCCCAGAACATTGTGGATTATATGCTGGCCCTTGATGCTGAGCTTAAGAAGCTGATGGCGCCGATTGGCAACAGTACGCTGCCGGTAGGCCGGTCAGATGCATTGGTTACCACTGATAAAGCAATTGCCGATAAACTCAATATTCAGTACGCATGCTAGGAGGGAAGCGTTAATGTTTAAAATAAATACTATTAATGGCAATGAACGTATGTCCACCCAGCATTTGTTAGAGGCCATTAACCAGGCTTTAGCGGCTGGCGAAACAGAATTTAAAATAGCAGGTTCAGGCCAACATGATATTGGCGGACCGCTCTGGCATCCAGAAGGAAAAACCTTAACCTTTTATGTTGAGAATCCTGGCCAGCGGGTTGGTTCGATGTGTTTGGCGGGAACTGAAATCATTGTAGAAGGCCCTGCTCCAGCTGATGTCGGCTGGCTTAATGCCGGCGGCAAGATCGTTGTTAAGGGTGATGGCGGTGATACCACCGGCCACTGCGCGGCAGCCGGCACAATCTATATCGGTGGCCGCGCCGGAACTCGCTCGGGTTCGCTGATGAAGCATGATCCGTTGTATGATCCGCCTGGATTGTGGGTGCTGAAGAACTGCGGCAGTTTTTCCTTTGAATTTATGTCAGGCGGTATTGCCGTTGTGTGCGGTTATGACTGTGACGAGTTTGAATCGGTATTAGGTGATCGGTCATGTGTCGGTATGGTTGGCGGAGTTTTGTATTACCGCGGTAAAGCAGCGGGTCTATCTACCAAGGATGTTAAAATATCAGCCCTTAGTGACCAGGATATTGCGTATCTGGAAAGTAATATGGATGACTTTCTAGCCTCAATTGATAAGCCTGAAATACGTGCTGAATTGACCAATTGGCAGGAATGGCAGAAAGTTATGCCATTGACCTATGAGGAGCGCCCCCAAAAACGTCCGAGTAATACAAAGGGCTTTCGTGTTCAGGAGTGGGTTCCCCAAGGCATTTTTAGTGATGTTGTTAATGACGATCTTGCAGTGGGCGGACTTGTTGCTCGCGGCATTAACCGCCAGCGGGTGCCGGTCTGGGAGAATAGTTTGTTTGCCGCGCCGTGTGAATTTAATTGTCCAGCATCGATTCCGTCCCAAGAAAGATTTAACTTATTACGCGAAGGAAAAGTTCAGCAAGCCTATAAACTTGTTCTTGACTATACGCCATTTCCGGGATCTGTCTGCGGTTCAGTTTGTCCGAATCCCTGTATGGATGACTGTTCGCGGCTCAACATTGACTTCCCGGCACAAATTGGCGCACTGGGCTCAATGTCAGCCACGATAAAGGCAGCTCCAATCAGTAATAAAAATAGCCGTACAGTCGGAATAATTGGCGGAGGAGCCGCTGGACTAACTGCTGCCTGGCAGTTGGTGCGGGAAGGCTATGATGTAACTGTCTATGAAGCCGACCCCAAAATGGGCGGCAAAATGGAACAAGCTATTCCGCGGGCTCGTCTGGCTGCAGATGTTCTCAAGAATGAACTGCGCCGCATCGAGTCCCTGGGTGTAAAGTTCAAAACGAATAACCAAGTTGACAATGCTAAGTTTGATGAAATTAAAAACAACTGTGATGCTGTTATTGTGGCGACAGGCAGCCATGCGGCTAAGAATCCACCATGGCCGGGCAGTGAGAGACTCATTGCCAGTATTGACTTTTTGAAGGCCATCAACCGTGGCCAACGTCCGTCGATTGGCAAGAAAGTTATTGTCATCGGCTGTGGAAATTCTGGAATGGATGCAGCCGTTGGCGCCTATGAAATGGGGGCTGAAGAAGTCACTTGTATTGATATTCAGAAGCCGGCTGCTTTTGCTAAAGAAATTGCTACAGTGGAAAACTTGGGCGGTAAACTTTTATGGCCGGTGTTTACCAAGGAGATAACGGATGCCGGGATAATAACGCAAAGTGGAGAACTGCTTAGAGCGGACAGTGTGATATGCAGCATTGGCGAGAATCCGATTCTTGACTTCTTACCTGCAGGAATACCGACGGTGCGCGGTTTGTTAGTTCCTAAAGCTGACTATAGTATTGCTGACGGCATTTTTACAGCCGGTGATACCATCAAACCCGGTCGGCTGGTTGATGCCATTGCAGCTGGTCGGCAAGCGGCTTTGGCAGTAGATGCTTATTTAAATGGCAGTCACTATGAGGCGAAAGAAAAACCCAAAATTTCCGCTGCCAGGCTTTCTCAAGAATATTTTAAAAAGTGTCATACTTGTGCAGCGCCCATGGCCAGCGAGGATTATACTCGGTGTTTAAGTTGCGGTACTTGCCGCGACTGCCATATGTGCTATATGTCTTGCCCCGAAAAAGCCATTGAACGGCAAGTCCTTCCTGATGGGAAATTTGAATATGTATCCGATCCAGAGAAATGTATTGGCTGTGGCATTTGTGCCGGAATTTGCCCCTGCGGTGTTTGGAGTATGAAAGCGAATAATTGATGCAAAGGTTAACCCCACAAGGACGCAAGTAAGCTCTTGCGTCCTTGTGGGGTTTTTTAGGCTAAAGAGAGTGCGGGCAGGAGAAAGAAAACCGAAAGGTGAAGTGAGGGTTGACATTAGATTTGGGGAGGTATGGAGAATGCCAGATATGATCAAGATGGCTTTATGCCAACCGGCCGTAGTGGATAATAAGGCGGAAAATTTGCACAAGGCGGCCGAGATGGTAAGGCGGGCTGCTAAAAGCGGCTGTCAGATTGCTGTTTTACCGGAAATGTTTAATTGCCCTTACCAATCAGAGTTGTTTCCAAGCTATGCTGAAAGTTTTCCTAATGGGGAGACAATTAGGTTGTTAGCACGACTGGCTAAAGAGGAGAATATCGTCATTGTCGGCGGCTCTATACCTGAAAAGGACGGAGAGCGGGTCTATAATACCAGTTTCATTTTTGCGGAAAACGGGGAGTTGATTGGCCGCCATCGCAAGCTGCATCTATTTGATGTTGATATTAAAGCAGGAACAGTCTTTAAGGAATCTGACACCCTGACAGCAGGGAATGACATTACCGTGGTAACAGCATGCGGAGTTAAGCTTGGTATTGGTATCTGCTATGACATTCGGTTTATTGAGCTGGCCCGGGAAATGACAGATCGGGGTGCGCAGGTGCTGATTTATCCGGCGGCTTTCGGCCTAGTTACCGGCCCGGCTCATTGGGAGCTTTTAATGAAGGCGCGGGCGATTGACAATCAGGTTTTTGTTATTGGAGCTGCCCCGGCTAGAACACTTGGGGCAAAATATCAGGCTTATGGCCATTCTATTGCAGTTGATCCATGGGGCAGAATTGTAGCTGAAGCTGATGAGACAGAAAGCCTGTTGACAATTGTCCTTGATTTGAAAACAATCGCTAGCGTGAGGGAAGAACTGCCAATTTTGAAACACCGCCGCCCGAAAATCTATCATAACTAAGTGTAAACATGGTACAAGTTACGAAGTGCGGGGCTAAACGATAAAAAAACTTTTAAACACTATTTAGTTAATAGAGAGGATTAAATCAAGCATTTGTCTATTGTTTTTGACACTATGTCTTTTGGATAAGGACAAATTGCAAAGAAGTCCCTCTGGGAAGTATTGACAGAGAACGAACCCAAGCCCTATAATAACTTTCATGAGAGCATAGAAATGCGATACGTGTGGATGATCATTGAGGAGGAAAAAACTTTGCGTAAGGGAAAATTTGCGAAATTCGCAAGTCTAGCAGTCACAGGTCTTATGTTAATGGCCTTAGTATCAGGCTGCAGTCAGCAAACAAGCTCAGATGTCGTCAAACTTGGTGCGAACCTCGAGATGACAGGTAATAATGCTACCTTTGGTCAGTCGGCTAAAAATGGTGCTGAATTGGCCATTGAAGAAGTGAATGCCAAGGGTGGAATTAATGGTAAAAAGCTGGCGCTGATTGTCGCTGATAATAAGAGCGAAGCAGCCGAAGCGGCCAATGCAATGCAAAAACTGATTACCCAAGATAAGGTTGTGGGAATCATTGCTCCGATTGCATCGTCAAGTGTAATTGCTGGAGCTCAAGTCAATCAAGACAATAAAGTCTTGGCCATCAGCCCCACCGCTTCTAATCCAAAGGTTACCGTGAACCCGGATACAGGTAAGGTTCGTGATTATCTCTTCAGAGCGGCCTTTATTGATCCTTTCCAAGGTTCGGTTATGGCGAACTTTGCGAGTAAATCGCTTAACGCCAAGACAGCAGCTCTTTATATCGATAATTCAAGCGATTACGCTAAAGGCTTAGCACAGTTCTTTAAAGAAACCTTTGAAAAGAACGGCGGCAAAATTGTAGCACAGGAAGCTTACTTGGCCAAAGATACTGATTTTAAAGCAACCCTTACTAAGATAAGCTCAACGAAGCCCGATGTTATCTTTGTCCCTGGTTATTATCAAGAAGTAGGGATGATTATCAAGCAAGGCCGGGAACTTGGTCTGAACATGCCGGTGTTGGGTGGCGATGGCTGGGATTCAGCTAAGCTACCGGAAATTGCTGGTGCTAAGGCGTTAAACAATGCCTTCTTTGCCAATCACTATTCACCTGATGACAACAGTCCAGCGATTAAGGCCTTTGTTGCCGCGTATGAGAAAAAGTATGGTGCAAAACCGGATGCATTTGCGGCTCTGTCCTATGATGCAACAATGATGGTTATCGATGCAATGAAGCGGGCCAATAGTTTTGATCCTGTTAAAATTAAAGACGAACTAGCCAAAACTAAAAATTATGCTGCGGTGTCGGGAAGCATTACTTTAAACGAAACACATGACGCCGTTAAAAGCGCCGTCATAATCGAATTAAAGGATGGCAAACAAACATTCCGCGAAAAGATTAATCCTTAATTCTAGCAAAGAAGCAAGAAGGGATAAGGCTAATAGTCTTATCCCTTCTTCTGATAGGAGGAAAAACTATGGAAGCAGGTTCGATTGCTCATCAGTTTGTTCAGCAACTGATTAACGGTGTTTCATTGGGCAGTATTTATGCCCTTATCGCTCTTGGGTATACGATGATTTATGGTATCTTAAAGTTAATCAACTTTGCGCATGGCGATATCTACATGGTAGGAGCGTATGTAGGCTTCTTTGCCACGTCCATCTTAAAGTTATCGTTTTTCCCGGCGTTGCTCATGGCGATGGTCGTTGCCGCTGTTGTTGGTATGGTTATTGAGCGGGTGGCCTATCGACCGCTAAGGAATTCGCCCAAGATTGCTATTTTGATTACAGCGATTGGCGTGTCACTCTTTTTGGAATACGGCGGTATGCTGTTGGTAACTCCGCAGCCGCGGACATTCCCGGCTGTTTTTGCCGCCGAGCTTTATAATTTCGGAGGGATAGTGATCAACAGTCAGCAAATTGTTATTTTAGCCATATCCATTGCACTGATGATTATTTTAACGTATGTAGTCCAAAAGACTAAAGCCGGCAAGGCTATGCGGGCCGTATCGTTTGATACTGATGCTGCTAAGCTGATGGGGATTAATGTTGACCAGACAATATCCTTTACTTTCGCGGTAGGTTCTGGGCTGGCTGCGGCAGCCGGTGTGCTTGTGGGTATTTACTATAATTCAATTGATCCGCTTATGGGTATTATGCCTGGATTGAAAGCCTTTATTGCCGCCGTTCTTGGCGGGATCGGAGTGATTCCCGGAGCGATGGCTGGCGGTATTATTTTGGGCATTATTGAAGCAATGGTCAGTGGTTTTATTTCCTCAACCTTCCGGGATGCCGCTGCCTTTGGCATTCTGATCATTATTTTACTCTTTAAGCCGTCCGGGCTAATGGGTAAAAATGTGCGCGAGAAAGTGTAGGTGAGTAAATTGCAGAACACAACCAAACGAGACTTACTGGCGCTTGGCGGCTGTGCCGTGATTTATGCGATTTTTCAAGGCTTGATTGGGTTTGGCGTAATAGGGCCATTTTGGGAGCTTAATCTAATTTTAATCGGAATCAATATCATCTTGGCAGTAAGCTTAAATCTGATTACCGGCTTTGCCGGTCAGTTTTCAATTGGTCATGCCGGCTTTATGGCCATCGGTGCCTATTTAGGAGCTGTGGCAACTGTGAAATTTCAGCTGCCTTTTATCGCAGCGATTCTTGTCGGTGCCGGAGCTGCCGGGTTGTTAGGTTTTCTCATTGGTTTGCCGACCCTAAGGCTGTCAGGTGATTATTTGGCGATTGCTACTTTGGGATTAGGCGAAATTATCCGCATATCGATTCTTAATACTCCGTATCTCGGTGGAGCTACCGGACTTATGGGGATTCCCCGTTATACAACATTTACTTGGACATTTCTTGCTGTCATTGTGACGATTTTCTTTATCAAAAACTTTGTTAACTCATCACATGGCCGAGCGTGTATCTCGGTACGCGAAAATGAAATTGCTGCTGAAGCCATGGGGATTGATACAACGAAATATAAGGTAATGGCGTTCACCATTGGGGCGGCCTTTGCGGGTGTTGCTGGAGCGTTGTTCTCTCACTATTTTTATATTGCCCATCCGGCCTCTTTTACCTTTATGAAGTCGTTTGACATTCTGACAATGACGGTATTGGGTGGTTTAGGCAGTATTACAGGCTCAATTACCGCGGCTATCCTGCTGACGTTCATATCGGCGGCGCTAGCTTCCTATCCCGAGTGGCGCATGGTCGTTTATTCATTGATGCTTATCATTTTGATGATCTACCGGCCGCAGGGGTTGTTTGGAAACAAAGAGCTGAGTCTCAAATTGTTTGGCCGGCTGACAGGGGGTAAGAAACGTGACGTTGCTTAAAGTCAATAATATGTCGAAAATGTTTGGCGGCCTAAAAGCTGTGTCTAACTTTACAATGGAGATTGCAGCCGGGGAGCTGATTGGTTTAATCGGGCCTAATGGTGCAGGTAAGACAACAGCCTTCAATCTATTGACAGGCGTTTATGAACCGACAACAGGAGAAATCGAATTTGACGGTCAAAACGTGATAGGATTAAAGCCCTATGAGATAAACCAGCGCGGCATTGCTCGTACATTTCAGAATATCCGGTTATTCTCTGAGCTGAGTGTAATTGATAATGTAAAAATTGCGTACCATTCACATGTTAAGTACAATCTTGTTGAATCAATTTTGCGGATTGGCCGGTATCACGGCGAAGAGGCCGAGATCGAGGAAAAAGCCGAGCGTTTTTTAGAAATTTTTAAGCTTGCTGATAAAAAGGATGAGATTTCCAAAAACCTACCCTATGGGGAGCAGCGGCGACTGGAAATCGCGCGGGCGTTGGCTGCGCAACCCAAGCTGCTGCTGCTTGACGAGCCGGCTGCCGGCATGAATCCACAAGAAACACACAAGCTAATGGATATGATTCGCTGGATTAAAGATGAGTTTAAGCTGACAATCCTTTTAATTGAGCATGATATGAGCTTGGTTATGGGTGTCTGTGAACGTATTTACGTGCTTGATTATGGAACAATAATTGCCCAAGGCACACCGCAGGAGATTAAGAATAACCCGCGGGTAATCGAAGCCTACCTCGGGGAGGAGGTCCACTAATGCTGGAGATTAATGATATCAATGTCTATTATGGGGCTATTCACGCGCTTAAAGGCGTCAGTGTTACTGTTGAGGAAGGTCAAATTGTCACGTTGATTGGGGCTAACGGGGCCGGAAAAAGTACTACGCTGCGAACGATATCAGGACTATTAAAGCCCAAAGCAGGGCAAGTGATGTTTGAAGGCAAGAGCATCGCCGGGATGGCGGTCCATAATATCGTTAAATTAGGAATTTCGCAAGTGCCCGAGGGCCGGCGTATTTTTGCCAATATGTCAGTGCTTGAGAATTTGGAGTTAGGTGCTTATACCCGAAGCGATAGCAAAGGGATTCGTGAGGATATGGATAAGATATTCAGTCGATTCTCCAGGCTTGCTGAACGGAAGCCCCAAATGGCCGGAACGCTGTCAGGTGGGGAGCAGCAGATGCTGGCAATGGGGAGGGCCCTCATGAGTCGGCCGCGCCTGCTACTGCTTGATGAGCCCTCGATGGGACTTGCCCCGCTGTTGGTAAAGGAAATTTTTTCGATTATCAAGGAGATCAACGCTAGCGGGACGACGGTTCTTCTTGTTGAACAAAACGCAAATATGGCACTGTCGATTGCGCATAAAGCATATGTTCTTGAAACAGGGCGCATTACGCTTTCCGGAACTGCAGAGGAATTGGCGGCAAGTGAAGCTGTTCGCAAAGCTTATTTGGGTGGATAGAAAAAAATATTTACACACTTTTGGCGGAATGCTAATATAATGGAATAAGGATCAAGCGGCCGAAAAGTCCGGTGCAGCTGGTACGGCAGAAATAGCCTGTGGGACCTCAATTCCGCAGGCGTTTTTCTGCTTGGCTATGGTGGACGCTTAAAGCAAATTGTGGAGGGGTTGTCATGGAAACTGATTTTAGGGAAGAAAAACAAAATACGGCTCGTCTGTCGATCATCTCCAATTCGGTGCTTGTCCTCCTTAAGTTAGTTGTCGGTCTGTACACTGGGGCGATCAGTATTATTTCTGAAGCAGCACATTCTGCAGTCGATCTTATTGCAGCAATTGTGGCATTTTACGCTGTGCGAAAATCAGGGAAGCCCCCTGATGAAAACCATGCCTATGGTCACGGCAAGATTGAGAATGTGTCAGGGGCAATTGAGGCAGTCCTGATTATTTTGGCAGCTGTTCTGATTCTATATGAAGCATTTAAGAAATTTACGACTGCTAATGTACCTGAGTTTATCGAGTATGGGTTGGCAATTATGGCCTTTTCTATTATCGTAAATTACTATGTATCAGGGCGGTTGATGGCAGTGGCCAAAAAAACCGAGTCCCATGCCCTTGAAGCCGATGCGCTACATCTACGGGCTGACATTTGGACATCTGTTGGTGTATTGATTGGGTTGGCCATTATTCAGGTTACCGGCATGGCATGGATTGACCCAGCTATTGCTATTGTTGTGGCGCTTATCGTCTTTAAGGCCGGTTACGGGATGACGAAAAAAAGTCTGTATGAATTGACTGACATCGCATTGCCGCCTGAAGAAGAAGCGGTGATTGCTGCTATTATAAATAAGCACCCTGAGGTTATTTCCTTTCATCGCCTGCGGACACGCCGTTCCGGCAGCTATCGCCTCATTGACATGCATATTATTTTGAGTAAAAATATGCACCTCGATAAAGCGCATACCGTATGTGACAAGATTGAGGGCGAAATAAAATGTCAATTCGGGCTGTGTGATGTTGTAATTCATCTTGAACCTTGTGACTATCATGATGGTTTTGGCAGCTGTCCGCGGGCTGGTGAATGCGACAAGAAATAGTTAAAGACTCTGGCTAGATGCCGGAGCCTTTTTTACTTACCTGCTTTTGGGGATCCTGGGGCTGCAGTGCGGCTAAGGCCTCTTTAACAATAAGGTCAAGGAGCTCGGGGCTGATACAATCGGTTTTCAGGGGCGGGCATTGGATTACTGACTGTTCGGGACAATTTGTCTGGTTTGATACCGCTTTACTTTGCGTTGGAGGTGGAGCTGCGGGTGGTGGGGACGGTGATTCATCACCGATGGGCGGTGCAGGGCCAAAACAGGACAGATCACAGCCGTTTTCTAAAAGCCGTCTAACGAGTTCAAGCAGAATAATGAGTTCGGCAGCGCCGGCCGGGGTATTTGTTTCAGGACAACGGTCGGTTGTGATTAACTGAAAGATGTCAAGCGGGGCACAGGTAATACTTAAGAAATCGCTGCTGAACGCAATTTTACAGCATAAAAGTTCAAGTAGAATATCAATGAGGGTTCCGCAGTGATCAAACCGCAAAACAGCCCGTTCAAACATCTCTTCAGGAACGCCGGGGATGCGTTTAATCTCTTCCGCTGACCCCACCAACAGGCGGTAGGATGATACCAATGAGGAAAAATTAGGGATTATGGCATTTACATCAGATAAGATTACCTCAGTTAGGGAGGGGACGATCACCGTAGTAGTTTGTCGCATAGGATCACCTCTTGTGATTGCTAAAGCATTATATGCGTAGCACGGCTAATTGGTTAAAATAAAGGGGAAAAGAGGAGTTTTAGGGGTTAGGTATAAATATCAAAAGATAGCGTAATAATGGCTAAAGACACTGAACAGCGTATTAACAGACCTACAGCTGTTTCGCCGCAAGGCGGAGGAACGCTATTATGGGAATTTGCCAGCTATAGGGAGGACGCCCAATGATTGATTTGATGACATCCGATTTCTGGTTAGCAGCCAGCAATAAGATTATAAGAGTGGTTCTTATTATCCTCGTTGCTTGGCTGATATTAACGGTGTTAAGTTTTATTGCCGGCCGCTTGTTTAATTCTGCCATGGGTTCCAAAACATTAAAATTTGACGAAAAAAGGACCAGGACATTTAGTCATCTACTCCAGAGTTTTATCCGGTATGGGATCTATATCATTACCATAATGCAACTGTTGCGGGAGTTTAATATTGACACAACGTCAATCATTGCTGGTGCCGGGATTATTGGCCTGGCTATCGGGGTTGGCGCGCAAAGCTTAATAAAAGACTTTGTTACCGGATTTTTTATGATTTTGGAAGACCAGTATTCGGTCGGTGATTATATTGTTCTTGAGGATATGGCGGGAACTGTCGAGGATATCGGTTTTCGGGTGACAAAACTGCGCGATGCCAACGGGGTACTGCACATCATACCGCATGGTGTTATATCGCGGGTTAGTAATTATAACAGAGGCCATATGGTAGCGACTGTCAATGTTCCAATTGCCTATCAGGCCGATCTTGACAAAGTACTAGCTCTCTTAGATGAGGCCTGTGTAGAAATCGGTAAAACGATGCCCGAGGTTTTGGAAGGACCCAGTATTGTCGGTGTAGTTGATTTTCTGCCAGGTGAAATTGTAGCCCGGCTATCAGCCAAGACGATTCCACTCCAACAGGTAAAGGTTGAAGCGGCCCTGCGCTATAAGATAAAATTACTGTTTGATAAGGCGGGGATTCCCGTACCGGCCGTATTTACGATTAAGCAAGGTGGGTAGAGAAAATGAATTTTGTTCGTTATAATGTTGGTGATATTGTTGTCATGAAAAAAGAACATCCATGCGGCTCAAACCGCTGGGAAGTTACCCGTACCGGCATTGATTTCGGGCTTAAATGCCTGGGGTGTGGCCGGCGGGTTATGGTGCCGCGGCCTAAGTTTGAAAAGGCGGTAAGGTCGATTGTCGAAAAAGGGCTCCAAGAGTAGGAGGCAGGCTATGTTTCACTATGTTTTGGGAACGGCAACGTTTACTGCAGGGGTTGTCTTGATTTCGCTCGGCACAGATTACGGCCGGGTATTTGATCTCTCGCTTAGTACTGTCTTAGGATCCTTGCTCGTCATCTTAGGGGTAGCAAGGTTAAAATATGCCTGGTTGAAAAAGAACCATAAGCTTGATGAGGATGGCTATTGAATTTGTTGAGCAAATCATCTAAAATTAGAAAGACTTGACTGGCTTTGCTGAGAGACGGCAGGTTGCGTGAAATATAAATTAAGGTGGAATAAGATAATGAGCACTAATCTAGAAGTTGGCATTGTAGGCTTGCCGAATGTCGGTAAGAGTACTTTGTTTAATGCGATTACCAAGGCGGGAGCAGAAGCCGCCAACTACCCTTTTTGCACGATTGAGCCGAATATAGGGGTGGTGGAAGTTCCTGATGCCCGGCTTCAAAAACTGGTGGAAATGTATAATTCTAAGCGGATTATTCCGGCGGCAATGCGCTTTGTAGATATTGCTGGTTTGGTAAAGGGCGCCTCCAAGGGCGAAGGTCTGGGCAACAAGTTTTTAGCCCACATTCGTCAGGTAGATGCGGTGGCGCAAGTTGTGCGCTGTTTTCAAGATGAAAACATTACCCATGTGGAAGGTGATCTAGATCCGCTGCGCGATATTGAAATTATAAATACCGAACTGTGCTTGGCAGACTTAGAAACATTGGAAAAACGTATGGACCGCACTCAGAAGTTAATTAAAAGCGGCGACAAGAAAGCCCAACAGGAAATGGCTATTTTGGCTCGTATCAAAGAGGTGCTGGAACAAGCTTTGCCAGCTCGCCGGGTAGAAATGACAGAAGACGAGGCTGTACTGATTCGGGATCTTAATCTCATGACATTAAAGCCGGTATTGTTTGTCGCCAATATCAGCGAAGCGGAAGTTGCCAATCCTGATGATAACCAGTATGTCCGGCGGGTAAAAGAATATGCCGTCCAAGAAGGGGCAGAAGTAATCGCTGTATCAGCTAAAGTGGAGTCTGAGATTGCGGAGTTATCTGACGAGGACGCTAAAGAGTTTTTGGCCGAACTTGGACTCAACGAATCCGGCCTTGACAAACTGATTAGAGCATCCTTCAAACTATTAGGGTTATTGACTTTCCTTACGGCTGGTGAGCAGGAGGTCAGAGCGTGGACGATTGTAAATGGAACGAAAGCGCCTCAAGCGGGCGGAAAAATCCATACCGATATTGAACGAGGCTTTATCAGGGCCGAAATTGTATCTTTTAATGACTTAATGACAGCCGGCAGTCAGGTGGCCGCTCGGGAAAAAGGTCTTGTTCGGCTCGAGGGCAAGGAGTATGTTATGAAAGATGGGGATGTAACTTACTTTAGATTTAACGTGTAGAGGTACAAGCTGGCTGCTTAGAGGCAGCCAGCTTTTTTCTCTTAGTGGTAAGTATAGGGTGCACATTGGTGGTTTTTGTTGGTGCGGATAATCGATCGGGGCGGCAGGAAGAAAAAGACGAGTGTAGAATAAAATAACTAGTCAGAAAAAGGGGGGTATTTACATGATAAAACGCGCGGGAACAATTACAGAAGACATTAGACCAAACATGTTGGGCGGTAAGGGAGAAGTTAAGATTCTTCATCTCTTGGAAGGAGATGAGTTCCAAGGTAAAGGCCGGTTATTCGCGCACAACATTATTAAACCAGGCTGTTCAATCGGGGGTCATCAGCACAAAGGGGATATCGAGGCATATTATGTGCTGAAAGGTGAAGCAACTTACTATGATAATGGTGAAAAAACCACCCTTAAGCCTGGCGACCTAACTTTTACTGATAACCAGCAGAGTCATGGCATTGAAAATGAAGGTACCGAAGATGTTGAAGTCATTGCCCTTATTTTGTTCGCATAATCGATGTTTTCCGGCGCAACTGCAGCAGTTGCGCTTTTATTTTTGTAAATTCCTTGCATTGCCTTCATAAGCAGTGATATACTATATAAGTCAATGACATGTTTAGGTTTCAAATTAAAATTTGGATCCTTCCCTGCTCCCCATGAGGGAGCCATTAGTCCATAGGAGGAGGTGATTTCGTGAGAAAATACGAAGTCATGTTCATTGTTAAGCCAGCGGAAGAAGAGGCTACAAATGCGGTTATTACTAAATTTGAAAACCTTATTCTGAACAATGGCGGTAACATTGAGAAGATTGATCGCTGGGGCAAAAAACGCCTAGCGTATGAGATCAAAGACTTCGCCGAAGGTTTCTACTGTATCTTCTACTTCACTGCTGAGCCAGCTGTAATTGCTGAGCTTGACCGTGTAATGAAGATTACCGATGAAATTCTGAAGCATATGATCATTAAAGAAGACGAATAAGGCCAGGGGGAATTTTACCATGAATAAGGTTATATTGGTCGGTCGTCTCGCCCGGGATCCGGAAGTCCGGTATACCCAGACTGGCAAGGCGGTTGCATCATTTAGTATTGCAGTAAACCGGTTTGTCGGTGGGCAAGGGCAAAAAGAGGCAACTGATTTTATTCCCATTGTGGCGTGGGAGAAACTGGCCGAAATTTGTGGAAATAATCTTACCAAAGGACGCCGGATTCTTGTTGAAGGCCGTCTGCAGATTCGCTCGTATGATGCAAATGACGGTCAGAAACGCCGTGTTGCTGAGGTAATAGCTCAAAATATTGAGTTTTTAGAAAGCAAGCAAAGTGCTGGCGGTGGAAATAGCGGTGGAACAACGTCTCCTGAAGACGTCTTTGGTGGAGAGGTCTTCCCTGAAGAAGAAATTCCATTTTAAAGGGAGGTAACTATCGGTGAGACGTGAAAGAGGCAGAAAGCCAAAGAAAAAGGTTTGTAGTTTCTGCGTTGATAAAGCAGAGAGCATTGATTATAAAGATGTTCCTAAATTACGCCGTTACACAACCGAGCGCGGCAAGATTTTGCCCCGTCGGATTTCAGGTAACTGTGCGAAACATCAGCGTCAATTAACACTGGCTGTTAAACGGGCTCGTGTTATTGCATTGCTGCCATTTACTGCAGAATAGCTAATAAAAAGGCCAAGAGTGCGATTGAACTCTTGGCCTTTAGTGTTTTATCAAGGGACTTAGCCGCTTTTCTTCTACAAGTGAAGAGCGGCTAAGTCTTTATGTTGAGTTCTTCCTAGAGTAGTGATAGAATAGCGTCACACAATACGGGTCAGCCTATTTGGAAGGGGATTTTTAACGTCAAGCAGGAAACAAGGCTTTTATTTGCGAATTATACCTTGATGGGCAAAGGAGGAGTGACGATTGTTTTCTAATGAATCAGATATCTTGCGCAAATTGCGCCTTATTGAAATGCTCAAAGCAGAATTAGTGACAAACGTCGGCCAACTTTACCAGGCAATTGCCAAAAATGGCGGGCAGGCGATCCAGGAAGGCCTGGCATCAATCATCTTGTCTTGCTATATCCTTGCACGAAGGTTGGGAATTGATTTTGCTGCACTCGATGAAGCCGTTACAGCCAAGATTGCTCAAAATATAAAACGTGAACATGAAGCCGAAAAATTATTTGGTGATTTCAGCGAATATCAACGTTATTTACGTAGAAGAGGTGGCTAAATGCAGCAAACAAAAGTAAAACCGATGGTAGAAGGCGGCGTTCTTTCCGCAGTAGCAATAATTTTCGCGATTATTAGTGCCTATTTGCCAGTCATAGGGCCCTTTGTCAATTTGATTTGGCCAGTGCCTATTATTCTATTGGGTGTACGGCATGGTTACAAATGGAGTATACTAGCAACCGCCGTAGCGGGTGTTCTTATTGCAATGCTAATGCATCCGCTTCATGCTGTCAGCGTGGTCGTTGGTTTTGGTCTTATCGGTATTGTGGTGGGGTATGCGATACGGGCCGAATATAGCCCCATGAAAATTATTGCTTGGGGGGCTGTCGCATCGTTTGTTTCTAAAGCGGCAGTATTGGCCATCAGTGCTGTTGTGCTTGGCATGAATCCACTGACAATGCAGACTGACGTGCTGGGTACAGCCGTAGGGCAAGCTGTTGAACTGTATCGCGGGATGGGCATGACCGAAGAAAACTTGGCGCAGATCGCCGGCAATATGCAGGGCTTGGTTGATCTTCTGAAAGTCATTTTGCCGTCAGGGTTTGTTTTAGCAGCCATTCTGGACACATACCTAAATTTCATGCTTGCTAGAATCGTCTTACGCAAACTCGGTCACCACATTGAAGGGTTCCCGCCCTTTAAGTTATGGAGTTTACCGCAGTTTATCGGTTATTTTTTCATATTATCGCTTGTCGGAATGTACTGGGGAAAATCAAGGGAATTAGTGATGTTGTATAATATTGCCGCAAACATCCAGGTATTGACAAGTATGTTCCTATTTGTACAAGGCTTGGCGCTTTTTTACTTTGTTGGCGATAAATACAATTTGTCAAGGCTTGTGCGGGGGATTATACTTGTCTTAATACTCACAAGCGGATTTTTGTCGCAAGGGCTCATTTTTGCGGCTGCGATTGATATGGCTGTCGATTACCGTGGCCTAAGGCGACGTACTTAAAGAAAGTGCGTAGTTTTGAGCGAATGATTGAAGTGGGATAATTGACCAAGCTGCTCTTATTCTACAAGTAAAGAGCGGCTAAGTCCCTGGAGACGGTTCGGCTAGGATTCAGGTGAAGTTTTAACTCCATCTGAATCAAGTCTCACTTTATGGGAGGATATGTTTATGCCGCAAGGCCCATCTTTTTGGTTTGATACACGAATCTATCTACTTGTAGCAGCTATGCTGCTGCTGGTTATTGTTTTCTATAATAAATATGTTGCTGTTTTAGGTGCTATTTTGCTTTTTGCATTGTACTTATATGGTCGTGAACGCCATAGAGAACAGCAAAAAGCAATCAGTGCTTTTCTCGATACAATGGTTCATAATGTCGAGGAGATTACAACGTATGCACTGAAGAATTTACCGATGGCAATGGTGATCGTTGATGCTGACGGTAAATTAAAGTGGTGCAATTCAGCGCTGTTTGACTGGTTCTCTGGCGATCTGAAGGCTGGAGACTCTATTATAAAGGTGTGGCCTGAACTGCCGCTAGATGAGCTGTGGGGTGAAGTGGGCCAAATTGTGTTTAAAGCAGAGGATAAGCATTATCAGGCGATCTATAAACCGTTAGAAAATGCACGAGCTGATAACTTGATGGTATTTTATGTAACTGATATTACTTGCTGCGAAGAGACCCGGTCTGAATGTTACGCGGCGATGCCAGTGACTGCCTATATTCAGATTGACAATTATGATGATGTGCTGCAAGGGCTTTCTGATAATCAGCGCGCCGATTTAATGCTGGAAGTAAATAAGACGTTGTCAGCCTGGATGGATGAGCTTGACGGCTTTATTAAAAAGTATGCCGAAGATATGTATTTGGCTATCCTTAGCCGTCGGTCGCTTGATGTGTTACTCAAGGATAAATTTGAAATATTAGATAAAGTTCGTGCCATTAAAAGCGGCAATAAGATCCCGGTTACTCTTAGTATGGGTATTGTTGCTGATGAGGTCACTTTTGGAACTATGGCTGAACGGGCACAAGCTGGTCTCGACCTTGCCCTGGGGCGGGGGGGTGACCAGGCCGCGGTTCATATCGCCGGCAAAGTGCAGTTTTATGGCGGCAAGGCAACCATTGTGGAGAAAAATACGCGCGTTAAGGCCCGCATTGTGGCCCAGGCAATTCGAGAAAGTATTGAACAAGCTGATAACGTGCTAGTTATGGGGCATGTCAACGAAGATTTTGATAGTCTGGGTGCAGCGATGGGCGTTGCAAAAATGGCTCGCCATATGAATAAATCGGCTCATGTTGTTGTTAGTAAGTCTAGCATGACGGTAAGTAAGCTGACTGACTTATTTGAGGATTATGATGAGTATAAGGATTTATTTATTAGCCCAACAGCGGCACAAGATTTAATTACTCATGATTCATTGGTGTTCCTGGTAGATGCGCATCGCAAAGAATTGGCTGCTGCTCCAGAGCTGCTAAGCGTAGCAGAGCGGGTCATTGTTATTGACCATCACCGTCGCAGCGAGGGCTTTGTGGCGAATCCGCTCTTAGTTTATCTTGAACCTTCGGCGTCGTCAGCTAGCGAACTTGTGACCGAATTGCTGATGTACTTTGATGAAAAATTGGATCTCACAAGACTAGATGCTACCGCACTTTACGCCGGCATCGTTGTTGATACTAAAAATTTTGCCGTACAAGCTGGTGTGAGAACCTTTGATGCTGCTTCGTATTTGAGGAGGGCTGGTGCTGATCCTGCGTTAGTGCGCTACTTGTTCCGTGTTGATTTTGCTATTATGAAGGCGCGGGCTGAAATTATCAGCAACACGGAAGTATTACCGGGTGGGATAGCATTAGCCTTTTGTCCGGCAAATGTTGACAATGCCCAGATAGCAGCTGCCCAGACAGCCGATATGCTGCTGGCCCTGGAAGGGATTCGTCTAAGTATTGTCTTATTCGAAATGCCTGATGAAGGAGTAGGGGTAAGTGCTCGATCAAACGGTGATATTAATGTCCATGTTTTGATGGAACAGTTGGGCGGTGGAGGTCATCAGACAGTGGCCGGCGCCCAGTTAAAAAAAGTAACAATTGATGAAGCCAAACAGCAGGTTATTGAGCTTGTTAGCAATTATATAGAGGAGAGTGAGCAGAATGAAAGTAATCCTGCAACAAGAAGTTAAAAAACTTGGGAAAAAAGGCGAAATTATAGAAGTGTCCGAAGGCTATGCCCGTAATTATCTGCTGCCGCAGAAACTGGCTATTCCGGCTACAAATAGCAATGTAAATGCCGTAAAGCTGCACAAAGAAGCCGAAAGCCGCAAACAGCAACGGGTGCTGGATGAGGCTAAAATGCTGGCCGCGCAGCTAGGTAAAGTTGAAATAACAATCCCGGTAAAAATGGGTGAAGGCGGGAAATTATTTGGGTCGGTGACAGCTAAAGATATCGCAGAAGCTCTCTTGGCTGAACATAAACTTGAAATGGACAAACGAAAGATTGAGTTAAAAGATAGTATTAAGGCGCTGGGAACCTACACAGTGACAATCAAAATCCATCCAGAGGTTAGCGCCCAGATTCAGGTTCACATTATTGGGAAATAGAAAGAGGAAGTAGTAATGAACTTTTTTAACAAATTTCTCCGTAGCAAGCCGCCAGAGCCGACTAGTACTACTGAAGATGACAAGCTTAAACGGCAAGTCGCTGCGTTATATGGGCTGTATTCCGGTATTATCAGTTCCGAGAAATTAGTGCTTAAGGCTGGGAAAGTGGGCGCCTTACAGCTAATGAAATCCGAAAGTCTTCCAGAGCGGGTGTTGGCATTGCAGAAGGTGGTATTTGAAGATCCGACTGTCGACAAATGCCCTACACTGGAAGAAATTCCGGCAGTTTTGGCCGAAATAGAAGACGCATTAGCTGATTTGATGGCTCGCCGGGTAGTCGAGGAGAAAATTGAAAAGAAAATAAATGAAAAGATGGAAGAACGCCATCAGGAATATATCAAAGAAATCACCATGCAAGTCTTAAAGGAAGACCATAATGTTGAAAACCCACAGACCCTAAAGAAATATGCTATGCTCGAGGTATTGGAACAAAAGAGTCTCACTAAATCGGCGATGGAATTGGTTAGACCAAAATCGCTTGGGGAAATCGTGGGACAGGAGCGGGCCGTTGAGGCACTCCGGGCAAAACTGGCGTCGCCTTATCCCCAGCATTTGATTTTGTACGGACCGCCTGGGGTTGGTAAAACAACCGCAGCCAGGTTAGTTCTCGAAGAAGCTAAAAAGCTCAAATTTACGCCTTTTGCCCAAGATGCGTCCTTCGTTGAGGTCGATGGAACAACGCTGCGTTGGGATCCGCGCGACATGACAAATCCATTGCTTGGTTCGGTTCATGACCCGATCTATCAAGGCGCGCGCCGTGATTTAGCTGACACTGGCGTACCGGAACCCAAGCCAGGCTTGGTTACTGATGCGCATGGCGGTATCCTTTTCATTGATGAACTCGGTGAAATGGATGCAATGCTGCAAAACAAGCTGCTTAAAGTATTAGAGGACAAGCGGGTTAAATTTGAGTCGGCCTATTATGACCCAAGTGATCCTAATGTCCCTAAGTATATTAAGAAACTCTTTGAAGAGGGAGCTCCGGCCGATTTCATTCTCATCGGGGCTACCACTCGCGATGCCCAGGATATAAACCCAGCTATCCGGTCGCGATGTGCTGAAATATACTTCGAACCACTTACCCCTAAACAAATTGAGGAAATTGTCTTTAATGCTGCGGGCAAGCTTGAAGTTGAATTAGAGCCGGATGTCCCGCGCTTGATCAGTGAATACACAATTGAAGGACGTAAAGCCATTAACATATTGACAGATGCTTATGGTCTGGCGATTTACCGGTCGGGTGATGACAACAGGAGCATAAGTATTACTACGGAAGATGTATACCGGGTAGTGCAGGTAGGCAGGTTGTCGCCCTACGTAACTCGCAAGGCTGCGACTGAAGCAGAAGTAGGTAAAGTCTTTGGCCTTGGTGTAGCAGGATATCTTGGCTCTGTCATTGAGATTGAAGCAGTGGCCTTTGCGGCTTCTGACAAAGGTAAAGGCCGGATTCGCTTTAATGATACAGCAGGAAGTATGGCCAAAGACTCGGTGTTTAATGCTGCAGCCGTTGTGCGAAAAGTTACCGGTGAAGACCTCGCTAACTATGATCTTCATGTCAATATTATTGGGGGTGGCCGCATTGATGGCCCTTCTGCCGGAACCGCGATCATGATTGCTATCATTTCGGCTATTACCGGGCGGCCGGTTCGCCAGGATGTAGCAATAACGGGTGAAGTTTCAATCCAGGGCAAGGTTAAGGCCGTAGGCGGAGTTTTTGAAAAGGCCTATGGGGCAAAGCAGGCTGGAATGATCACAATGGTTATTCCGAAGGAAAACGAACAGGATATTCCGATTGGGCATTTAGATCTGGACATTCGTCCGGTCGAAACTGTTGAAGAAGCTATGGCTGTGCTGCTTATTGATGCCAATAAAGCAACAGCGTAAACTAAACATTAATAGGGTGTTCTTAACGGTGAAATTAGGTCTTGCGTTTAAAGATACCTGATTTCACCGTCTAAGTCTCGGCCCTGATCGAGCCCAAGGAGGTAAGCAATTTTGTTAGATAGAGTACCACCGCAGAGTGTCGAGGCCGAACAGGCCGTCCTTGGTGCCATGCTCATTGAGCGCGAAGCCATCTCCAAGGTGACCGAATTTTTACATCAGGAAGATTTTTACCGTGAAGCGCACCGGCTTATCTATAATGCGGCTGTTGATTTATTTAATAAAAACGATGCCGTTGATATGGTTACAGTGACGGAATTTTTGCGCAAAGACGATAGGCTGGAAAGCGCTGGGGGTATTGCATACATAACTTCATTGGCGAACAGCGTTCCGACGGCGGCTAATGTTATCTATCATGCCCGGATTGTTGAAGAAAAATCGCTGCTGCGCCAGCTGATTAATGCCGCTACCAATATTGCCGGACTCGGCTATGAAGCCAGTGAAGAAGTTGGCTCTATTTTGGATTCGGCTGAAAAAATGATTCTGGATGTATCAAAGCGTAAAGTTGGCAAAGAGTTTACGCCGATTAAAAGTATTATTTTCGAAGCGTTTGATCGAATCCAAGGTTTGTATGAATCGAAGGGCGGCATCACTGGTCTTCCATCAGGGTTTAAAGACTTTGATCGCCTAACATCAGGCCTCCAGCCGTCAGACTTGATTCTCATTGCCGCCCGGCCGAGTATGGGTAAAACAGCTTTCGTGCTCAATATTGCTACCCATATTGCTATTAGGGAAAAGAAGTCAGTTGCCTTTTTCAGTCTGGAAATGTCGAAAGAACAGCTTGTCCAGCGGATGCTGTGCTCAGAAGCCCCGATTGATTCGCAGCGTCTTAGAGTAGGTGACCTGGAAGGTAAAGATTGGCAAAAGTTGGTCAATGCAGCTGACAGATTGTCATCGGCCGGTATTTTCATCGATGATACGGCCGGTATAACTGTCCTTGAGATGAGGGCCAAAGCGCGGCGGCTCAAAATCGAACATGACTTGCAGCTTATCATTATCGATTATTTGCAATTGATGCAAGGATCAGGAAGAAACAAGGGAAGTGAAAACCGGCAGCAAGAAATTTCCGAAATTTCCCGCTCACTCAAAGGTTTGGCCCGTGAATTGGGCGTCCCGGTCATTGCATTATCCCAGCTAAGCCGTGGTGTTGAATCGCGCCAAGTGAAAAAACCAATGCTAAGCGATCTTAGAGAATCAGGTTCACTAGAGCAAGATGCTGACATTGTCGCCTTTCTTTATCGTGAAGATTACTATAACCCGGATACCGAGAATAAAAATATCACTGACGTCATCATCGCAAAGCATCGTAACGGCCCTGTTGATACGGTCCAGCTGTTTTTCCACAAACAGTTCACCAAATTCGCCGATTTGTCACGGATGGATGCTTAGTATTGTTGTTGATTTACCCATAAATTGAAATTAAAATAGAATCACTATCGCTTGATAGTGATTCTATTTTCGTATATAACCTTGAGGAAGTAGTGCTATACTTATGAAAATTAAAGTTTGGAGGTATACGTGAGCTTAATCGGATATGAAATTTGGATTGACCGGCTAGTATTGCGTGTAAATAACATATTAGGGAAGAAAAACACTTAGCAGTTTATAGCATGAAGGACTTTATCGTTTTCAAATAGAAGGTAGCCATATATAGATTGTGACGCAAAATATTATCGGGGGGAACTTACAATGGTAAGTAACACAAACATTATCATTAATACGGATTTAGTAGAAACTTTTATTATCAATTTGGCTTCTGTTCCGTTGAAAAAAAAGCATTTGTTTATCGCTTCATTTTTAGCAGTTAAGAATGATAATAATAGTGAAATGTCCGCCTTGATTCCCTATGTTGAAGCAAAGTATAAAGAACTCATTGTAGCTAAAGAAGGAACGTATAAAGAAAAATCATTTAAAAATATATTAGGCAAACTTTCTTATACGTTATATTCCTATAGACATCAAAATAATGACGATAAATTCAGGAGGCTTGATTATGGGTTTTCGCATGAAACGATTTTTGAATTATATACAGATAAACACGACCATCTTGAGGGAGCTTCTGCTACTGAAATAATTGACAATAACTACGTACCTACGCATTTTATGGCGGATGCTATAAAGAATGGGAAGTACATTCCGGATCACCGTGAACTATATGGAAGCGGCTTATTAATTAGGGTTGCGGAACCATTTTACGGTATTTTGAAAACTCATGAAAATAAATATGACTATGAAAAATGCTTAGACTTTTGTAAAAAAGCATCATCAACCTGATAATGCTTGGATGGGAAGCTGCCGGGTGTCAAAGACCAGGGTGTCAAGGGGACGGGGTTATCGACACCTTGGTCTGGAGTATGGGGTAAACAACAATTTCAGAAAACCGAGAACCTGCGAATTTCGCGGGTTTTTTGTCGTTTATAGGGAGGTCTGCAGATGAAGCTTATCATGCAAATTGATTAGAAGATTTAAAATATTTTAAAAATAGACAGGATTTTCCCCTGTAATGACTGAAATAATTCAATAATATATATTTTAAAACCGTTCTAGGTTACTTTAGAAGATCGTTGATGTTGCTTTTAACTAGAACGTTGCAAGGAGGGAGGTGTGAATGCCGACTTAATCATGGCGCAATCTAGCTAAATATAAGGGGGGATTTATATGGTGTATATTGGTGTAATAATTTTGCTGGTTACTGTTTATTGTTTAGTTAAGCAGTATGAATCCCGTATGGTACTTTTCGGTGCTGGAGTTCTAATGGCGACTTTGGCTGGGAATCCTCTGGCCGCATTTGATGCTTTTGCAAAAAGTATGACTACAGCTGGGCTAATTGCCGCTATTTGCTCGGTAATGGGTTTTGCATATGTCATGAAGGTGACCGAATGTGATCGACATTTAATTAACTTGGTGGCCAATGGCCTGACAAAAGTTAGACCAATTTTGATACCTGCTGCCACTTTGGCTACTTTTGCCATTAATGTCGCCCTTCCCAGTGCCGCTGGCTGTGCGGCAGCTGTTGGTGCGATATTTATCCCAATCCTGATTTCTGCTGGCATACATCCGGCGACTGCCGGGGCGGCAGTGTGGGCAGGCACCTTTGGTAGTATGCTAAATCCCGGGTTGTCACACAATCCATTCGTAGCTAAGCTTGCAAACATGCCTGTCATGGATGTCATTTCTGTTCATGCAACAGCAGACATTGCCGCAGGCATAGTGGCCGCGCTAAGTATAACTATTGTTGCTAAAATTCTAAAGGAAGATAAAGGCTATGTGGCTGCAGAAACGGCTGCAACCACTGCCCTTGACGTGCAAACTACCCCTCAAACCAATGTCCTTTTTGCCATCGTACCAATTATTCCGGTTTTCCTTTTGGTGCTCGGTGCGTCTGGTTGGATACCTGGATTAAAAAAGCTGGGTGTTCCCCATGCAATGTTGATTGGGGCAATTATTGCTTTAATTGTGACTCGCAAAAGCCCGACTAAGATTACCAAAGGATTTTTTGATGGGATGGGTTCAGCCTATGGTCAAATTATGGGTATTATCATAGCCGCGGGGGTATTCGTTGGCGGGATGCAGTCGATCGGTCTTGTTGATACCTTTATTAAGTCTATGATTAATTCTTCGGAGGTTGTAAAATATGCAGCTACCTTTGGTCCGTGGGCACTGGCGATTATTTCCGGATCAGGCGATGCAGCTGCTTTTGCCTTTAATGAAGCCGTGACACCTCATGCAGCTAAGTTTGGGTTGGACGTAGTCAACATGGGGAGTATTGCCGCTCTTAGTGGCGCCATCGGTCGTACCATGTCCCCAATTAATGGCGCAGGCATTATTTGCGCAACAATTGCAGGCGTAAGTCCAATGGAACTGGCCAAACGGAACGCCCCAGGCATGACAATTGCTACCATTGTAGCCATGTTAATTCTGTTATAGTAACCTAACTGGAGCACAATTTTAGTGATAGTTATACTTGTCTTAGAACAGGAGGAGTAACTATGAGTGATAAGATTACCGCCCTGGTTGAGAAAATTACGGCTGCCCTCATTGCCTATCGCCGTGATTTTCATCGCTATCCTGAATCTGGGTGGACGGAATTTCGTACGACTGCTATCGTTGCGGACAAATTGCAGCAATTTGGTTACACATTAAGAATGGGAAGAAAGGCCATCATGGAAGTTGATATGATGGGAGTGCCGTTACCGGAAGAGTTGGAAAAGCATATGGAGCGGGCTGTCAGGCAAGGGGCAAAAGCCGAGCTGATACAGGTTATGACTGGCGGGATGACAGGCGTGATTGCCGACCTCAAATGCGGTGAAGGCCCAACTGTTGCATTGCGTTTTGATATTGATGCAAATGATATTGAGGAAAGCAGCGATGAAAAGCATTTGCCGTTTCGAGAGGGATTTGCTTCGCAGAATGGCAGCGTGATGCATGCCTGTGGGCACGACGGACACGTTGCGATAGGGTTGGGAGTCGCTGAATTATTAGCCGAAATGAAAGATGAAATAAGCGGAACAATCAGGCTAATCTTTGAACCTGGAGAAGAAGGCAGTCGTGGAGCACGGGCTATGGTGTCGGCTGGTGCTGTTGATGGTGTTGATTATATTCTTGGTATACATATTGGATTTCAAGCAAAAAAGACAGGACAAATTATCTGCGGTACAGGCAAATTTTTAGCAACGACAAAATTGGATGTTACGTATAGCGGTAAGCCGGCGCATTCAGGCGCGGCCCCAGAGGAAGGAAAAAATTCCTTACTGGCGGCTGCTACATGCGCTCTGAATCTGCATGCAATTGCTCGCCACGGGCAAGGTGCAACTCGTATTACGGTGGGAACATTGGTCGCAGGTCAAGGCCGTAATGTTATTCCGCCTAATGCTTTTTTCCAAATGGAGACCAGGGGCGAAACCAGTGAATTGGATGATTATATGGCTGAACAGTCACGGCGTATCATAGCTGCCGCTGCCGATATGTATGGCTGTCAATATGCAATCAAGCAAGTCGGAGGAACAAAAAGCGGTGAAAGTAGCCCAGAAATGATAACCAAAGTCAAAGAAATTGCCACAGCTATGCCATTCTTTAACGATATAATTGAATATAGCAGTTTTGGTGCCACAGAAGACTTTTCCCACTTCATGACTATCGTCCAACAAAACGGCGGTATGGGAACATACATTATGATTGGCTCCGATTTGGCCGCAGGGCACCATAGTAACTATTTTAATTTTGATGAAAGCATCCTCGCTCCTGGGGTGGAGTTAATGGTAAGAAGCGTGCTCGATTTAATTGGTAGAAAGTAAGGGGCTGTTTTTCGGCCGTCTAAAATAGGGGGCAAGCAGGACTGTTTTTGCCTATTCCTTTGAAATGAAGATCTGGGGACGACTCTTAATTTAATTTAAGTTAAGAGCGTCCCCAGATCTTCTTCAGATTCAAGTCTCACTTTATTGTTGTCATACCCATGATGGCTAAAATTTGACGTACAGTTATATCTATTGTGTTGGTGTTTTTTACAACATGGTCGGCAATTTGCCAATTATTAAACTCATTGTTTTCCTCGACAAATTTAATGCGTTGTTTGATAGAGTCGAATTTTTCGCCTTGATCTACGTAGCGCTCGATAAGCGTATTTTTATCCACAAGAATATAAATAGATTCTAAACGTACTCCAAGTAAATTTTTTAGCTGCTCTAATCCATTTCGTTCAATTTCAACAATAGATATAGGATTGTTATGGACTTTATTTAAGACTTCGTCTTTTGTTAGACCATATAAATTGTTTGCATAGAGGACCTTTTCCAGAAAAACCATATTCGAAAATGTTGTTTGATCGACAAAATAATAGTCATGGCCAGCTTTTTCATTGCTTTTTGGCGGTCTTGTTGTATGGCTTACCAGAACGGGAATTCCAAAGTCTTTTAATCTTTTTACAATTGTAGTTTTACCTGATCCGGGCGGACCAATAATGGCATATAATTTGTTGTTCATGTTTATCCCTCCTAGTACATGATGGCGTTTTGTTCTTATAGAAAATGTTCGTAATGAGTAGCTGTTTTTCCTGCAAATACGCGGGGAAGGTAGGTTTTAAAGCCAAGAAGTAAGGCCTTCCAAGGTATCTACCTTGGAAGGCCTCTTCAGCTTGCTATTCTTTGAGATGAAAGGGAACTGTTGTTACAATAACGTTTTTTCGAAGGATTAGGGATGTGTGGAGTACCCATCCTGTTTGATTGTGCAGCAAGCGATGCCACCACCGTTTAGTCTCAAATTCAGGGATTATTACAGTAATGAAATCGTTGGTTCCCTTCATGTTGTCGATGGTTTCGATGTACTCGATGAGTGGGTTCATTAACAACCGATAAGGGGAACGCAAAACGACGAGTTCAACACTCATATCCCATTGATCCCATTTTGCTCGCACTTTACGTTCAGATTCTTCATCATTTGCGACATGCACCGCGATGACATTGTCGCCGATGACTTTGGCGTATTTTAAGGTGTTAAAAACAACCCGAGTAGGAGTTGAGACCGGAACGATGACGATGTGTTTGCTTTCAGCCTTGTTCGCTTTTTCTTTTATAACAAACTCTGGGGGGACGCTCAGCTGTTTGGCAATTGAATCATAGTGACTGCGGATTTTTTTAAAAATATAGATCATACACGGAATGAACACAAGGATCATCCAGGCCCCATGGACAAACTTTGTCACGGTAATAATAATGACAACAAGGCCGGTCGTGAATGCTCCCAAGCCGTTTAAGCAAGCCCTGATTTTCCAGCCTGGTCCGTGTTCGCGCCTCCAGTGGACAACCATACTCGTTTGCGCAATTGTGAAAGATACGAAAACTCCTATAGCATAAAGGGAAATTAGATGGTCTATTTGGCCATGGTAAATTACGATTAAGCCTGCCGCCGCGATGGTTAATAAAATGATTCCATTAGAATAAGTGAGCCGTTCGCCGCGAGTTGCTAGATAGCGCGGCATATAACCATCTTTTGCTACAATTGACAAGAGAATCGGCAATCCATTATAAGCAGTATTCGCTGCTAGGTATAAGATCAGCATTGTTGTGACTTGAATATAAAAATAAAACCAATTTCGCCCAAAAACTTGCTCCGCAAGTTGCGATAAAGCAGTTATGTCAGGTATAGGAAGTAAATGATAATGCATAATCAAAAAGGTTATCCCTGTAAACATAAGGCAAAGAATCCCGGCCATCCAATATGTCGTGATTGTTGCATTACGGGCCTCGGGGCGTTTAAACATGGGTACGCTGTCGGCAATCGCTTCTACTCCTGTCATGGAGCTACAGCCATTCGCGAAGGCGCGTAGAATGAGAAAAATGACCATCCAGTTCAGGGGTTGCGCTGCAAACGCGTCAGGATGGATCAAATAAGACGATTGGGTAAACGCCTTAAACACTCCAAAAGCGACTAATCCTATGATGCCCAATAAGAAGGCATAGGTAGGAAGCACGAAAGCCGTGGAAGACTCACGCACGCCGCGTAAATTGACTAGCATCAAGACAATAAAGAGGACAAATAGGTCTAGAGACACTTCGTGCCCTGCTAAGAACGGAAAGGCTGAGATAATTGCTGCTGTGCCTGCTGATACGCTCACTGCCGCAGTAAGAATATAGTCGGCAAAGACCGATCCGGCGGCGATGAGAGCGGGTAATTCGCCTAAATTCTTTTTAGAAACAGCATAAGAACCGCCACCGCCAGGATTTGCTTTTGCCACTTGAACATACGAAAGGACTACGATTGCCAGCAGCAGCAAAATAGATAGGGCTATTGGAGCCATGAACCCATAGGCAATTAGACCAGGCACTGCAACTAAGGTGAGCATGATTTGTTCAGGGCCATAAGCCACAGATGATAAAGCATCCGAGGAGAATATCGACAAAGCTTTCCATTTTGGGAGTCGCTGGTGACCTAATTCATTATTGTGTAATGGTTTGCCGATAAGTAAGCGCCTAATCGCCTGCATCATAATTGATACACAGCCTTCTTTCATTTTAAATTACTGAGTTTAGTTTGTTGGTAACAATTTATTATATCTAAACCACAGAAAAAATAAAGAAGTATTTTTAGAGGAAGGGATTGCGCAGTTTTGCGATAACGTGAGACTTGATTCAGCATGAATACGCTTCGTACTATTTGGCAAAATATCCATGGAGGTGAGAATATGAGCCATGCACTTCAGGGTGTGAAATGTACCGTGAAAAATTGCAAGTTTAATGACAATGGTACTTTGTGCACTGCATCAGCAATTGAGGTCAACGTTGACGACGGTGGTAATTCGGCAAGACAAAGCCGTGAGACAAATTGCCGCACATTCCAAGCCTAAATGTAGAGTTAAGCAAAAAGACGTTGGTAGAAACCATCGTCTTTTTGCCTTTACACACTTAAATAGTTACTGCGAACTATACAGCTTATCAATGAGATATCAATAACCGGCTGTTAGGGTTATTGCATTTGATTTTGGCTTTGCTCCTGTTGCTGCATAGTGGTGAAACTTTGCTGAATACGCTGATACTGTTCGGCCGGGGCGGGCTCAACCTTGTACCAGCCTTTCTGATTCATTGCGTCAAATACATTTTTCTGGTTTTGCAGGCTTTGGCTTAACAATTGCGTGAGCTGCGTTCTTACATTGTCATTGGAGCTTTCAAGGATAGCTGTACATAATGATGAAGACTCCATTTTTAATTGGTAGATTAAAGTCCCGATCAATTCCATGTCTTGTGTTTGCTGTTGCTGCTGTTGTACCATAAATATTCTCTCCTTATTGTAAGTTTCCGTTGCTTGTGACGATTGATGATATTGACTGCATCCATTGCTTGTGATCTTGAGAAAGTCCCTGCAAAAGAGATTTTACCTGTGGATCGTTCGAGGTCTGTATGCCGCGGCTACAGTTTTTATCAACAGATTCAAAAAGTTTGGTTAGGTCTTCCAGGTAAAGCAATTCTCGTGTTGTTAAGTTCATATCCATACCTCCCGGGTGTAGTAGATTCTAATTAGTATTATGTACTTGTCCTAACTTGATACACCTGGATACTTATGGTGGGAAAAAACAGTCCAAAAATCGCCGCAAACTAGTATTGTAATTTAAGCTGAAGGAAAGATATCATTGACAAAAGGCCGCACTATTTGTAATATAGTACGTAAATTGAATTAAAGCTGATCAGAAAAACTGAAGGCTAAAGATGGTTCCGCAAGGACTCTCTTTAGCCTTTTTATTTGAAATAAATGAGGGGGAAGATGAACATGAAAAACACAATTGCACTGAATGCAACTGAATTAGCTAAACTGGAAAAGGATGGTCTTAATGTAGTTAAGGATATTGGAAAATTTTCCAAGGAAGGATTCGCAGCCCTAACCGCCGCTGACTTTGACCGTCTAAAATATGTTGGTCTGTATATCCAACGTCCAAAGACAGATGAAAAGTTTATGCTGCGGGTTAAAATTCCGGCAGGGCAATTAAACACAAACCAGGCTAGGGTTTTAGCTCATATCGCTGAGGCCTATGGCCATGGTGTTTTTGACGTTACCAACAGGCATTCTATTCAATTTCACTGGATTGGTATTGAGGATGTTCCGGCAATTTTTAAAGCCCTTGACCTCGTACAATTAACGACCCTGCAGGCGGCTGGCGACTGCCCGCGCAGCATAGTGGCTAACCCGCTTGATGGCTATGACCCTGATGAGTTTCTTGATACTAGGGGCATTTTCAAGCAGCTGAATGACTTCTTCCATAACAACCGCGATTTTTCAAATTTGCCGCGGAAATATAAAATTGCAGTTTCGGGGGGATTATATAATTCAGTTAATGCTGAGCTGAATGACGTTGCTTTTGTTCCGGCTGTAAAGACGGTTGACGGGAACGAAGCTAAAGGATTTAATGTTCTCGTCGGCGGTGGATTATCACGCGAGCCGCACCTGGCGAAAAAGCTTGACATTTTCGTCTTGCCTGATGAGGTGCTTAAAGTTGCTGCAGGAGTTGGGTCGCTATTCCGCGATTACGGTTATCGTGAAAAGCGTAATCATGCTCGATTGAAATTCCTGATAGAAGACTGGGGCCTTGGAAAGTTCCAGGCCAAGTTGTTGAAATTGACCGGTCCGCTGCAGTCAGCCGGGACTCCGGTATCCAAGGGTTGGAACGCGGGCAGGTTCTTTGGCTTTAATAATCAAAAACAAGCTGGACTCAGTTATTTAGGAATTGCTGTAGTGAGCGGGCGGCTTGCGGCGTCTGAACTTCGGGAAATCGCCAGGCTGGCTGATGACTATGGTGACGGAAGTTTACGGACAACAAACTCCCAGGATTTAATTATTCTTAATATCCCTAACAGTGCAGCGGAGCAGCTAGAAAAAGAGCCGTTTTTCATTAAGCAAAAAAGTCTTTGGAACAGTTTGAATGCCTATACAGGCGTTTGCACAGGCAATGAATTCTGCCCATTTGGCCTTGTCGAAACAAAGACTTGCGTTAAAAAGATCGCCGATAAGCTGGAAGAGGCTGTAGGAACTGATATACCATTACGGGTTCATATTAGCGGCTGCGGCCATTCCTGCGGCCAGCCGCAAATTGCTGATATTGGGTTGCAGGGAGCAGTCTATTCCCGTGACGGCAAACCGTATTCTGGCTTTGAGGTATGGGTCGGTGGAAAGCTGGGCGATGGCGCACGGTTTGGGAAAAAACTGTTAGGTACGGTGGGAACCGACGAGATTAGCGAGGTGCTTGCTGATTTAGTTAAGAGCTATAGGCAGGAAGCGCTTAGCAGAGAAACTTTTGCCGAATATATTCATCGGGCCACCCTTAAAAAAATAACAGCATAACTTAAAAATGCTGAAAGCTAAAGGGCTAAGGAGACTCTGTCAAAGGAAGATCCTTAGCCTTTTATGGTTAATTTTCTTGTTTCTGATATACCTTCACGCTAAAGCAATCTTACTGTCGGGATTTTTGGGCAAATATCCGAACATTATCAGGACATATCCCTTTAATATTCGAAAAAATTATTGACAGTATAGGAAAGTAAATGCTATGATAATCAAGGGAAAAAATGTGGATTTCCATGCTAATTTGAGTTAACTTTGCTATATCGGGCAGAATAATATCTGGTGGTATAGAGGTTTTGGCTTGGTTCGTAAGTCCAACTGTGGGCTTTTGGATACTTCACAAAATCGTAAAGGAGAGATTGTTAAGTGATCGAACGTTATACTAATCCGGAAATGGGACACATTTGGACTGATGAAAATGAATTTAAAACAATGCTGGATATTGAAATATACGCGTGTGAAGCCATGGCCGAGCTGGGGACTATTCCTGCTGAAGCGGCAAAGATTATCCGCGAGCGGGCCAAGTTTGATATAAAACGTGTTCGTGAGATTGAACAAGTTACCCATCATGATATTTTGGCCTTTCTCCAAGCTGTTGCCGAAAATGTCGGTGACGATTCGAAATATATTCATATGGGCCTAACCTCAAGCGATGTAAAAGATACAGCCCTTGGTGTTATTATGAAACAAGCGGCTGGAATTATTATTAACGATTTGGAAAAGCTGCATGCCGTGCTTAAACGTCGCGCTGCTGAACATAAATATACGGCTATGATTGGTCGGACACATGGTATTCATGCCGAGCCAATGACAATGGGACTGAAGTTCGCCCTTTGGTTTGATGAGACTGGGCGTAATATCGAACGAGTTAAGCGCGCCCAAGAAACTGTAGCCGTCGGTAAATTATCGGGCGCAGTTGGTACATATGCTAATATTGACCCAAGAATCGAACAATATGTATGTGATAAGCTTGGCATTAAGGCTGCCAACCTTGCCACCCAGGTTATTCAGCGTGATCGCCACGCCGAATTCTTAAGTACCTTAGCCGTTGTATCAAGCTCCTTGGAAAAATTTGCTACAGAGATTCGCAACCTGCAGCGTACCGATATCCGTGAGGCCGAGGAATTTTTCCATGAAGGTCAAAAGGGTTCATCGGCTATGCCCCACAAGCGTAATCCGATAACTTGCGAACGGATTGCCGGTTTAGCCAGAGTCGTCCGCGGTAATGCGATGGCAGCACTAGAAAATGTCGCCTTGTGGCACGAACGCGATATTACTCATTCATCAGTAGAGCGGGTGATTCTGCCTGACAGTACGATTTTGGTGGACTATCAGCTGCGGAAAATTACTGACATCATTGATAAACTGCTTGTTTATCCTGATGCGATGCAAGCGAATATGGAAAAGACCGGCGGCTTAATTTTTAGTCAACGGCTTCTTCTGGCGCTTGTTGACAAAGGAGTGCTGCGTGAAACTGCTTATCGTTGGGTGCAGCGTAATGCTATGGCCCGCTGGTTGGAAGGGGCCGACTTTAAGACTAATGTGACGAATGATACTGAGATTAAAGCGTATCTTTCAGCTGAAGAAATTGACGCTTGCTTTGAGTATTCCTATTATCTGCGCCATATTGATACTATCATGGCCAGATTTGGACTGTAATATATAGTGAGACCTGCTTTGGATGAAGTTTGGAAGCCGGTCGAATAAGGAAGGGTGAATAGATATGCCAGCAGTAGTTGTTATTGGGACCCAGTGGGGCGATGAAGGTAAGGGTAAGATTGTTGATTATTTAGCGGAGAAGGCTGACGTTATAGTACGTTACCAAGGTGGTAATAATGCCGGACATACTGTTGTAACCGAAGGCGTTGAATTTAAACTGCATCTTTTGCCGTCAGGCATTTTGTATAAGGGTAAAGTGTGCGTCATTGGTAACGGTGTTGTCGTTGATCCCGCTGTGCTGATCAAAGAACTTAAAGGTATGAAGGAAAAAGGCATTGATACCAGTGCGCTAAAAATATCGAACCGCGCCCATATTATTATGCCGTATCACCGTCTGCTTGACGAATTGGAAGAAGATTATCGCGGGAGCCGCAAAATTGGTACAACCAAGCGCGGTATTGGTCCGTGCTATATGGATAAAAACGCTCGGATGGGGATTCGGGTGGTTGATCTGATGGATGAAGCTGAATTTGCCGAAAAGCTTGAGGGCAATCTTGAAGCTAAAAATCATCTATTGAAAGCTGTCTACGGGGCTGAAGGCTTCGACTTTGAAGCAATGAAAAATGAATACTTAGGCTATGCTGATGAGCTGCGTCAATATGTTACCGACACATCGGCTTTTCTTCATCAAGAAATTTCAAATGATAAAAAGGTGTTATTTGAGGGTGCGCAAGCGACCCAGCTTGACCTTGATCATGGTACTTTCCCCTATGTAACATCCTCTCATCCTATTGCCGGTGGTGCTTGTATTGGCGCTGGCGTTGGGCCGACTAAAATCAACACTGTCATTGGTACGGTAAAGGCTTATAGCACGCGCGTAGGTGAAGGTCCGTTCCCAACCGAATTGCTTGACGAAACAGGCGATCATATTCGGGAGGCCGGTCATGAATATGGTACAACAACTGGTCGTCCGCGGCGTTGTGGCTGGCTTGACGCTTGTATTGTTCGTTATGCTGGCTATGTAAGCGGTATTGACTATATGGCGATTACCCGTCTTGATATTCTCGACAAACTCAAAACCCTTAAGATCTGTGTGGGTTATAAATATAAAGGCGAACTTCTTAATGATTTCCCGGCAAGCCTTAAAGTC
>JAQWAQ010000047.1 GCA_028707635.1 Negativicutes bacterium | reverse complement strand
AAACGAACAGGGCTTGATACAATCTGTCACCGCCTCTCGGCTCACACCGCAAGAGGCGTTCCGTAACCAGGGCGAGTTTCCACCTTAATCTCCGGATTCTTTGTCTCACAAAACAGGGCCAGCGCAGGCTTTTCTTTTTTATCTGGCATTGCTTTCCCCGCAAAGGCATCCGCGAAAGTTAGTGGCGCGGCGGCTCTGTGCGGACAGAGTTTTCAGCGGCCAAACCTAGCCGCGCTAAAGCTGATAATAGAGGCTCTTTAGGCTTTGTCCATTATGGCGGGTATCAAAATGTAATCCGGGGCTACGCCTCAACAAACCGAATTTGCAACCGTGTCCCCGTCGCCTTCGCAACCTTGAGCAGGGTTGCCGTGCTCGGCTTCTGTCGTCCGCTTTCCATGCGGGCAATCATCGGCTGCGTTGTGCGCATCCGCTTTGCCAATTCTCCTTGGCTTAGGTTGGCTTTCATCCGCGCTTCAATAAGGGCACTGACAAGCGCATATTCGGGTTCAAGCGCATCATACGCTTCCCGGAATTTTTTATCCTTCATCCATTTATTGATAAGGTCGCGTGCCGGTCTCATTTTTTTCATAGTAATCCCGCTTCCTTTGCCCGTTTAATCGCCAAGTCAATCGCTTCTCTGGGCGTAGCCTGTGTTTTCTTCACAAAGCAATGGAGAATAACAACCTGCCTTCCGCTCGCCGTGATGTAAGCCGCCCTGCCGATTCCATCCCTTCCTCGCATACGCATTTCCCAAATTTTGCCCGCCAAATGTTTAATCTGCGGTTCGTGCACGTTGTCCAATCCATAGGTTTCGATCAACTGCACAATACGGCCAAAGTCCGCGCGTATTTCAACAGACATGGCCTCCAACTCTTTTTCAGCGCGGCGACTGCAAAAATCGACACTCCAACCGCTAGGCGTATTATATACCATATTTGGCATGGGCCTTTCAACCCTGCAATTACTAACTTTTGTTCATCTTCCGGGCTGAATCGCTAAAGAATCCTTCATTTTTTCCCGCCCAAAGCCGTCACATTGCCTTTTTCCGCAAGTCCAAGGTTAGGGAAGCTCTGCCGAATAGTCTCTGCCACATAATTCGGGCTTAGGTGCGCATAATGCTTTTCCGTCATGCGCGTAATCGCGTCGATCCCCTTCTGTTCGGACGGTGTTTTGAAGACTGGATCAAGGCGCTCTGGCCCGGTCGGCACGATCTTATCGCCATCGACGGCAAAACCTCGCGCCGCACGCATGATAAACGCAAAGGATTGAAGGCGCTTCACACGATCAGCGCCTATCTGGGACAGGTCTACATGGTTTACCCTTAAAGGAATTTTCTTCCGTTTCTCGAAATTCTCATAAAGGGGCTTTCTGGTGCTTCGTGCTGCACTCCGGTACAGCCTGTTTATCATCGCTCGCTTTTCGAAATTCTTATATAGCCTTCACGTCCGCTCAAACCCGATCAAGCCCTATCGCGGCTTTGTGCGACCTGTCGTCCAGTTGAGAGAGGAAAACCCTTGCCTTTCGATGGCTTAACGTGCAGCGAAAGTGGAGCAGCGGAGGCTTTAATAACCAGTCGATGAGTGGTGCCAAGCACAATTCTTGGTTTTTTCCTTAAAAACGACATATGATGGGGGATGAGCAAAAGAATCACCGATAATCAGATTTTAGGAGAGCTGGGTGAGACTGCCGTCAAAAAGATTGTGCTTGAGATGCAATTTATCTACGAACCGCGAGGCCGATTAGAGGCTGGCACAGATGGCATTCTTGAGTTGCGCGACCCTAGAAGTGGGATACCGCTCGGAAAATTGCTCGGAGTCCAGGTTAAATCAACTGAGCAGGGACAGTATATACGTGAAGGCGAACAAGGTTTTGAATACATACTTAAGCCTGACGATCTTACCTATTGGCGTAGCTCTAATGTTCCAGTAATCATCGTCCTGTGGCGCAAATCAGACGGGACCGCTTATTGGAAAGATGTCTCTGATTGTGTCAAAGGGGAAGAGCGTCGATTACGGTTTGATAAAAAGGCTGATATTTTTGATGCCAACTGTGCAGACCAAATTGGCGGACTAACAATTGATAGATATACCCCCGGCGTCTATTTGCCCCCTCTTAATCAGGGAGAAGAAGCGATGATTAATCTTCTGCGCATTAAGTTGCCGGAAGAAATTTTTATTGCAACATCTCCATTTGGAAATGGCCGTGACGCGATCCCCGAATTAGTAAAACATGACGATATTAGATTTGATTGGGTCATCCATAAAAGGCGATTTATATCGTTCTTTGACCCCCGAAAATGTGGAGTACGCTCCGTGGTTGATCTTGATCAGGTTGAGGCGATCGATACGGGGTTGCTAGCTTTAAGTGATGATCCCGATGACGTAAATAACATGACAGAGTTATTGAATCGGACTATTGATAGACAAACAATAGGACAGCTTAGCTATTTGCGCAAAGAGCGCCTTTTCCATTTTCGAGCTTTTTGCCTGAACAAATCCCGCAGCTATCGCTATCATTCCAATATCAAAGAGACTTCGGCTAGGGTTGTCAGTGCGTATGCCAATAAGAAAAATGGTTATGTGCGCCATCATGCAGCACGACTACGCTTTGATCGACTTGCCGATGAATGGTTTGTTGTAATTGACCCTGACTTCTATTTCACACGAGATGGATTTCAAGTGCATAAATTCCCTGAAGCACTTCTCGCGGGCAAAAAAAGACTTGAGCGCAACGCTGCTGTTCGCGGCCAAGTAATTATGTGGCAACACCTACTCATCGCAAGTGGTGAAGCTGGTGCTGGGCTGTTTGATATAGGGACGCCAAAGCCGTTATTACAATTTGAGCGGTTGCCTTTGCTATATCTTTGTCAAGCTGTGCCGGAGTCGGAATGGACACGGACCGACCCTCGAGCAAAAGACATGGAAGCGCGCGACCTTTTTGAAGAAGAGAATGCAGCATGACATTCAGGTCCTACATTCTTGATGAGCCTATGCTAGAATTCGGTGATGGAGGCCAACATTCTGATCCACGGCAAGGATTACGCGAATTTGGCCCTTTGCAGCCACGTTCAGGAGATTTAGTGCGTGTAGGTGTCATAGGTACGGATGAAACGGTCGCAGGTTTTACGGAATTCCTCGCCGAATCCTCGCGGGGGATTGAAAGCGAAAACAAGCAGCTTATTAATCTCAACCCCGATTTCCCCGGCTTGGGTAATCAAAACCCTTTTCGTTGTAGATTTGTGGTTCCCGAAGGAGCAACCGCTACTCTGTCACGGAGGCAGGTGAACGAAATAAAAGGAATTGCTCGCCATGACGAAGCTGTACGCCATGCTGCTGATCTCATTACGGAACAACTTTCGGCTTTGATAGAAAGTAGTGCTAAACCTGATGTAGTTGTTCTCGCACTTCCTGTTCCACTAATTGAGAAGTTAGTTAATGCCAAGAGCGAGGAACAGATTGAAGGCATAGAGGATGAAGATAATGTCGACGATACATTAAATTTTCGCGATTTATTTAAGGCCAAAACACTACATCTTGCCGTTCCCACGCAAATTGTTTGGCCCGATACATTCGACGACGCGGCAAAAATTCCAAGAAAAGTTAAGCGCGATAGTAATCGTCAAACTCAAGCCAAGGCAACACGCGCGTGGAATCTTCTTAATGCGCTTTTCTATAAAGCAGGTAAGGTGCCATGGAGACTATTGCCGGACCAAGCCGAATATAAAACTAGTTTTCTTGGTATTAGCTTTTACCGCGACCTTGATGGACAGCAGCTATGGACCAGCACGGCACAAATGTTTGATGAACGAGGCCGAGGCCTTATTCTGCGAGGAGCACGTGCGCAGACAGAAATCAAAGGCCGCCACCCGTATTTAACCGCACCTGACGCGGAAGACTTGGTTAGACAATCTATAGAAACCTATAGAACTCATCATCGGCATGTACCGGCACGCATTGTTGTCATGAAAACCTCCAGATTCCGCGCAGAAGAAGCTGAAGGAATCGATGCGGCACTTGCTAAGTTTGGTATTGAAATGAGCGACTTATTATGGGTACAGGAAAGTTCACCGATTGCTGTGTTTCGCGATGGAAACTATCCTGTGTTGCGAGGTACATTTGTTGATCTAAAGGGTAAAGGGCTGCTCTATACGCGCGGTAGCGTCCCATATTATGGGACATATCCGGGACTGCGAGTGCCGCGTCCGTTGCTTTTAGTGCCTCATGAAAACTCCGATAATAACTTGCTGAAACTTGCCAAGGATGTTTTGGCTTTTACTAAAGTCAATTGGAATACAACCCAGTTCGATCAGAAGCTCCCAGCTCCAATCAAGGCGGCGCGTGAAGTTGGACGCATTCTTAAACATATTGATTTTGGAGTTGCGGTTTCGCCGGACTTTCGACGGTATACTTAAATCTATCCATTGTGACTTGCCGAACACAATAATCGGTGTGCCTTGATGAAGCTAAAGGAGCCTATCGGGGTGGGCCACAGGGGAAAACATAATTAATGGTGTTTTTTCGATGTGTTCGAAGAGCTGCTTCTCGAACGCGCAGAGCATGGGCTTATTAAACCACCGTGTCGCGCCGGATTCATAAGAATATAGATCAAATAAATCATTTCTATCCTCTTCCAAGATTCGGCCCAAATATAGGGCCAAATTTGGCGTAATTTTAGCATCATACAGGAACATAAATTTTAAGGCTCTGAGGAACATTCCGAGGGGATTAGGATTCTCTTCGAGATTAATATCAAGAACTCCAGACTGGATATCCTTAAAATAAGTTCCGTCTATATGGACTTTTTTCGATTGCAACTCGAAAACGGCAGCATCCCAATTAAAAAAGGTTGTCCTAATCAAATCAGCAAAACTCTCACCTAAAACCAATTTATTACTGAACGCCCAAGTGCTACGTAAAAGCCATAGATCGAGGACCCAAAGACCGCATTTAATTTTCCATCCGCCAAACTTATTGAAAGTATGTGGATAGGCTTTCAGTAGGCTGTTTACGTGATCAACGTCATCAGATAATAGAACGAGATCAATATCTGATTTAAAATATGCAGCCCCTTTGACGGCAAAATCGCGAACCATTCCTCCGAACACGGCTAGCCGCCCCACAGATTCAAGAGAAGAGACGAGGCATGCCAGTTCCTCCGTACAATCCTTCGAATCTACTCTCTCCCAGAAGCGTGATAATCGCTTCCGCAGGGCCTCTTTGTGCTCAACGGGCTTCATGCTATCTTCAGGTTTTGAAGGTCATCATACAACGATACAGCAAACCCATCAGTCATTCCAGATATCATATCTGTTAATAGCTGAAAATTTCGATATAAAGGAGGGAGGGAAGATTGGGAATCCTCAGCTATTCTGCGATAATTTTCAGATAATTGCCCATATGTATATCGTTGAAACGGGTCAGCCCTTTCTTCTCGAGTTGCTTGTATCGAAGACCAAAAAATATCCATAAGTCCCCGTATCACCCTATATCCTTGTAATTCTATTCTCAGCACACTTCTGTGATTGTACGCATGTCTTTTAGCAAAGCCTGTTAACGCTTCACAAAGGTGGCTGGCGGGAGAGTCGGATATTAAATCCTTACTGTATGATCCTTCGAGGATATCTTTGATCACGTCCTCAAATCGCTTTCGAACCGCCACTATCATTTTTGAAATGGCATGAACTCGAAGTTTTTGCATCGATACATCATTAAATTCGGATGGAGAAAGCTTCTCATTTCTATATTTGGCTATATCGTCTTTGGCCAATTTAACTACCCTCAAAGTTAGCTCTTTAGCCTCTCCTTCAGCTTGAGTGGTGGAATGTTCGAGAAATGAGACCACGTCCATTACCGAGATCAGCCCTTTTTTAACTGCATCTTCAATATCAAGAACTGAATACGCAATATCGTCAGAAGCTTCCATAATAAAAGCCATCGGATGACGCGCCCCTTCACTCAGTCCTGTTGCGGAACGAATTTCTTCAACGACTTCATTCTCAGAGAAAAAATAACCGTGCTTTTTGTTAAGAGCATTTCTCGAAGTGTCGCTTTTTTTACAGATCTTATGGGATGGGACAGTATATTTCATTAAAGCGCCAAGAGTTCCCATCGTCAGATTAAGACCACGGTTATTATTCAGCAATTGAAGGCGAGAAACTAGCCTAAGAGTTTGAGCATTCCCTTCGAAATTTTTGAAATCATTTTTCATCTGTTCATTTAACTCTTCTATCCCTTTTGGGGCATCCTCTTTCTTTGTTTCCCAGCTATTAAAATGCTCTTGAAACCAGCTGCCTATGGCGGCCTCGCCCTGGTGCCCAAAAGGAGGATTACCTAAATCATGAACCAACCCTGCTGCTGCTAGCATTGTAGGAACATTCCTGTTTGCTTCCGGAACGGAAGAAAAGATTTTTGATTTAGTAACAAGACTTATACCAATACTTTTTGCCAAATTGGACACTTCAAGTGAGTGAGTTAAACGTGTTCTTACGCTATCATTTTCTTCAAGAGGAAAAACTTGCGTTTTGTCCGCAAGGCGACGCACAGGGGTGGAAAAAAGAATTCTGTCGTAATCACGTTCTACTGGGGTGCGATGATCATCAGAGTCCTTATTATCTTCTTTTTGTGTCTTTCCGAACGTTCCCGTGCGGCGTTTTTCTGACAGCAAATCTTTCCAATTGAGCGACATGCCGATTCTCCCCAAAAGCGTACAATAAAAATTACAAGGTTTTTTGAGTCGCTCCAACCTAGTTTAAAGGAAACAAATTTCCCTCGAAAATCAATTTATTCCTGTAGCCGGTCTGATTGCGATCACAAAAAGACTTTAGGCCTGTTTTAGATCGCTCAAAAACTGACCACAAATTGCCCCACTATTCATAGCCTTGCAGGTTGGTTGGGACAGGTCAGGCGTTCAGTATCTCAGTACCGATGCGCCCAGGAGTACAAAGCTTGCCAACGTTATGAAAGAAATCCGGCAGATGGGAGGTTATGATAAAGGGCGCGCCTATCCGCTTTCATGTACCTGAAAGCGGTGGAATATATCAGGCGATCTCAGGCTGTATATTAGCCAAATATTAGCCAAAAAACAAAAAAGCCGCCCGGTGTGGCGGCTAATTTATTGAAAAATTTGGCGTCCCCTACGGGAGTCGAACCCGTGTTCTCACCGTGAGAGGGATAGTAATGGCACTTTCTGAGACCGCCGGAAAATCTCGAAATTCAATTAAATCAATAACAACAGCACTTATTCACTCGCTCTTGTCTCTCGCAGTTTCTCCCGGTATATTACCCAAAAGTTACCCAAAAAATTTTTAGGTAATAAGGAGGGAAAATGGCGCGACAGGTTAGAGATGCCGTTTTAGGCACAAGGGAAGCGCGGCGGCGTTTAAAAACACAATCAGAGCCCCACTGGAGGGCACTGGATAATGGATTGCATCTTGGCTACCGCAAGAGAGCAACGGGCGGTTCGTGGATTGGCAGACGCTTTACCGAAAATAAAAAATACAGCAAAAGCAAACTGGGCGTTGCCGATGATTTTCAGGATGCCGACGGCATTAAAACACTCAACTTTCAGCAAGCACAGGCAGCGGCGCGCAAATGGTTTGAAGCCGAGATCAGAATAGAGGCCGGACTGGAAGAAGCCCAAACGGGCAAGTACACGGTTGCCGATGCCATGCGCGATTACATGGTGCATTATTCTGTAGAAGGCAAAGGTATTGCGGCGACGCAATCGAGCATCAACGCCCATATTTTGCCAGCTTTGGGAAAAGTCGAGGTTGCCAAGCTAACCTCGAAAAAGATTGCCGATTGGCATAGGGACATTGCTGCCAGTTCAGCTATGCTCCGCACGGGCAAAGCCGCCGATAAACGCAATGTTCGAGCGCATGACTCGAAGGATGCGGATGTTGTGCGCCGCCGCAGAGCAACAGCCAATCGGGTAATGACCATTCTAAAAGCGGCGTTAAATTACGCTTGGAAAGAAGGCAAAACGGCCAACGATACGGCTTGGCGCAAAATCAGCCCGTTCAAGAATGTCGATGCGCCAGTGGTGCGCTATTTGACAGAAGAAGAGTGCCGCCGCCTCATCAATGCCAGTCCCAACGACTTACGCGCTATTGTCAATGGGGCGCTGTTCACCGGTTGCCGCTATAGTGAACTTGCGCGGCTGATCGCAAACGACTTCAACCCCGATGTGGGAACGGTCACGGTACGCCTTAGCAAAAGCGGAAAGGTACGGCATGTCATTTTAACCGACGAGGGGAAAAAGTTCTTTGAAAATGCTGTCCTTAATAAACAAGGAAACGATTTCATTTTCCTCCGCGAGGGAGGCGCGCCTTGGGGCAATTCTCACCAGAAGCGCCCAATTATCGAAGCGTGCAAAAACGCCAAAATCAAGCCCGCCATTTCTTTCCATGTACTGCGCCACACGCACGGAAGCCTATTGGCCATGAAGGGCGTCCCTATGCCGGTTATCGCAAAACAGCTTGGCCATGCCGATACCCGAATGACTGAAAAGCATTATGCCCACCTATCCCCGTCCTACGTAGCCGATACCATCCGGCAGAATTTCCCGACCCTTGGAACAGTAGAGGAAAGCAACGTAGAAGTTTTGAAGTGCAAGAAGTGACTTCAACCACCGAGGATTCCTCGGCAGTTCAAACCTATAGAAGATGAATAAAACTTAACAATTGAAGGGTTGAAAGGCCCATACCAAATATGGTATATAGTACGCCTAGCGGGTGGGTTGTTGTAATCGGCAATCGCCGCGCTGAAAAAGAGCTTGAGGCTATGGCGGTTGATATTAAGGCAGATTTTCTTCGCCTTACCGAACTTATCGAAACCTATGGCTTGGAAGAGATACATGAGCCCTACGTCAAGCATCTGCAAGGGAAGCTTTGGGAAATGCGGATGCGGGGCCGAGACGGCATAGCGCGAGCAGCCTATGTTGCCGCGTCCGGCAAACGGGTTGTTGTTCTTCATTGCTTCGTGAAGAAGACCCAGCGGACGCCCAGAGAGAACATCGAGTTAGCCCTTGAGCGGGCCAGAGAGGCAGGTTTGATATGAAAAAGATGAAACGCGTAAGCGACATAATAGCAAAAAAGTGGATGAAGAATCCCGAGTTCCGCGAAGCCTATGACGCACTTGAACCTGAATATGCCTTGGCCGGTGCGCTTATCGAGGCGCGGCAAAAGGCAAAACTGAGTCAAGGCGAATTGGCAAAACGGATGCACACGACGCAGCCGATGGTAGCCCGCATGGAAAGCGGGCGGCAGCCGCCAAGCACTGCCACGCTGCTCAAGGTTGCAAAAGCCACAGGCACAAGGTTGCAAATACGGTTTGTAGAGGCGTGATTTTAGGATGTTGCATAAAAATAATGGCAGACCGGAGCCTGCCGTCTTGTTTTGCAAAAAAGCAAAAACGAACTTAGAAAATCGCGTCTAAAATCCCGGCATTCCTAGCCGTTTTTTTGTTAACGATACGTCGTGAGCTGTTGCGTTAACAGCGGCTATTGCCTCTTCCGCCACGAAACGCGGTTTGCTTTCAGGCATAGAAACTCCGAGAATTTTGGAAACGTGCCATTTCATCATCTCCGCGGCCAAAGGCCCAATTCGTTTGTGAACATCCGTCACGCTTTCTTGCGGAGAGAAAGAGAAAAAGTCCGAAAAAGCGACAAGTTCGCCGTGATCCCAATCATTATCTACGGCGTGCATAGCAACGGCTCCTTGTTTTTCGCCATCGGCCATCATGGTCTCAATGGGGCCCCCTCCGGCGTTTGAAGGCCAAACTCTCCCAGCACAAGTATGAAAATTATAAAAGCCATATAGGGGGCTAGACCAAATGGCTTCTGGAATTTTTTGTCCGAATACCCCCATATAACAAACGTCCGGCGTCCAGCGTTTGGTGAATTCTTCATAAAAATCTTGCGTATTAATACGTCCGCGCCACACAGGAATGTCGTGCTTCTGAGCGAGTTGCGCGACCATAGTTTCTTCGGATTCTGTGTGAGGATACCGCCAAATGCGCTTATGGGGCGAAGTCCACGGCTTTGTGGGATCATCAGTAGCTACGCCACAGATGACAATTCCCGCATCCTTAAATTCTTGTTGCAAGGACAACGCAGCATCAAGCAAGGCGACGCCGCGATAATGACTACAAAACAGTGCTATTCTAAGGGACATGTTATTTTACTTCAGGGCTGAAGGTGGAGGGTCTTGACCCTTCTCCCAGGCGATATAGAAAGCTTGCCTATAAGCTTCTGCAAAAGGCCCGGACTTGATCAAAACGACATATGGGGACGGTTCATGAACAAAGGAAACAAGAGCGAGGCATTCGCCGAAGGCATAAAATGATGTGGGGGCAAAAAGTTCCTTCGGCAGCCATTTATATTTCGAATAGGAAGATGCCGTAAGCTGATAATCCCCTTCTTCTGCAATTATTCGGAATGAGACATCGCCGCGCTTAACGAGGTCCCTCATGCGGCTTCTGTGAAGCTCTGGATCTGATCGATACTTCGCATAGAGCCTCGCGTCCGAACTTCCAATGCAAACAGCACCTCCGTAACGCTTCAGATACTCATAGATGAATTCATAAAAATCATCGAAACGCTTTGCTCCCTCAAAAACTTCAATTCCTTCGGGCCGTCTCCTGACACCATCGTTTTCCGTAAATTCGATTCCGATATCGGAAAACGCCTCGACAATTTTCTCAATTGTCTCTTTTTTTGCTGAATTTGTCTCGTTCTCAACATATCGCACGGTGACACTGCTGAGCCTTGCTTTCTTCGCGAGGTCAGTCCGTTCCCATCCAGCCAATGAACGCGCTGCTCTAATTTGTTTTCCGCTCGGTGTCATGAAGACGCCCATAAAAAGTTTCGTTTTAGGTTATCACAGACAACCGTAAAGAAAAGCATAAAGTTACGCATACGCGAAGAATACTCTTTTATTTTTGTAACTAGTTACCCATTTTGGGTAATGGATTGGTTATTATTTAGTAAGAATTTTGAGAACAAAGTTAATTTAAGCTGTAATTGAATAACCTAAAACGTAATCAACAATAACCCAAAGAGAAACTTTTGTATTGCTTTCATACGCGTCAGACAGTATGTTACCCAATATTGGTAGTCCTAAAAGTTGTATTTTGGAGCTTATATAATGCCAGATTTTCACAAATACGTCATGCGCCACGGCGAATCTTGGGCTCAGTATATTATCGAACAAATTGAACGCGTCGAGGGCATCCGCTCGGATAACGGCGTTTCTCTCGAACAGCGCTGGGCCGCCCTTAGGTTTCAATCCATTCTCCCCGAATCTCAACGTACGGCTGCTTAAGCGGAAGCAAAAAGAGGGCGCTATGAATAACGTCACGTATCAAGAGCTTGTCGCGTTCTATGGGCAAAAGGTTGCTTTAGCGCTGCTTCATATCCTCGAAGCGGCCTCACGTGAAGAAAACAACGTTGTTTTCATCGACAGAGAAAAGCGGTTGCAACGGGCGCTTGAGTCTTTGAGCGACATCAGCATGGCAGCGTGAGGGAACGACATGCGCCATCCTTATCCCATCAGTCCCATCCAGTGCCAAGCGGCAAGAACATATCTCGGTTGGACTCAAGACGCATTAGCCAAAGCTGCCGAGATAGCGCGTACCACGGTTTGCAATTTTGAAGATGGTTGCAGCGTTCGATATGACTCGGTTACAAAAATCTGTACCGCCTTTGAAATCCACGGAATCGAATTCACCGAAGGCGAGGGAGTAAAGCGCCGCAGTCTGGCGGGCACGATCTATCACGGCTATGGCGCAAGCGACATTTTTTATGAAGACCTTCTAAACACAGCTCAACAAGGCGAAGAGCTTTTCTGCATGGCCAAGTCACAAGACGTGCTGTTGCAGATTTGCGGTAACGACGACGGAGATTATGCTGCTCGCTTGGCGGCTCTTGGCCAAAAGACGAAAGTCAGATGCCTAATAACCGAGGCCCAAACCCTTTCGTTCGAGATACCCTCGGTACAGTTTAGGGTGACGTCGGCCCGCATCATAGGCACGAGTTCTTCCTTTGGATACGGCAACAAATTCGCCCTTGCCCTGCGGGAAGGAAGAACGACTTTCGTATTCTGCGTATTTAACACGACTCTTTCAGCGCAGAACTACCGTATGGACTTTTTGTCCGTGTGGGAAGATGCCGCGCCGATGCAAACGCAGGCGGAACTACGAGAACGTCTACTCAAGGCCAGCGGCGCATATTAATCGCCCCCCATTTTTCCGGGGCCTTCACTTCCTCAATCGTGCATCAAAAGATGGACAAAAAATCCAATTGGATTTTTTGTCCAAAACAAACACCGCAATTTAGGAAAATTGTCCAAATACTTCTGTAGCCGAGCCAAAGAACTCCTGCTTAAGGCGTGTGCGGACTACTAAGCGATGGCGAAGAAATGCGGACAAAATAACCACGCGGACAATTTGTTCGTCCCGCCCGCCGCAATCAGAGAATTTTGTCCAAATACTTCTGTAGTTTCGAGTTTGCCAAATATGGATACTCAGACTCATCAATTTATCAATATCGACGAGGCTTTTTTATGACATGCAACAGTTCAGAGGCGGTACAGGCCGAACCGTATTTAAGCGTAATCATTCAGGATTCTTTTTCCTCTAATGCGGCCCGGGAAGAATTCATCCAATCCATTACATGCTACGGAATGGCGCTTCTGCGTTGTTCCAAAACGCCGCGCGAAAAGCTTTCCCGCGCTCTGTCCAAATTTTGGGCGCTTCGCCGGAGCCGGGAGGGAAAGCAATGATACAGGAAAATTGGCATTATCGCCTCTGCCTGATGTTGGCGTTTCAGACCCTTGTCGCCCACAGCAAGAAATCGGAAGACCTTGCAGAAAAGACAATTGAGCTTGCCAAGCGTATGAATGAGTTTTGCGACCTCAATATTTCAAAGGCCTTTCTTTTCTCGGCCATCAATTTTGCCGATGACAAAGAGGCAGCGACAATCGACGAGGCCATTCAACGGCACATCGAAGAATTGAAGACAAAAGAGATTACGCATCTGCCTGAAGACAAGGAAACATTGCTCAAACTTTATGACAGGCTGCAACAACGCAAGTCACGGAGGATGCAATGGCAATTCTACGCAACGGCAAAAGAAGACAAGCTGGCTGATTTGGTTCTCAAGCTTTTCGATGAAGAGCTTAAGGAAACGAACGCGGAGATGTGCCAATGAAGACGGCATCGTCAAGCAGCCTTGTCCCGAACTTTGTCACTTTAGCCGGGGAGTCCTTCGACGAAAAGTTTGTCCTGTCCTGGCGCATGGCGAGCGCCATCATCGGCATAACCATGAAGCAGGGAAAATGTGGATCAAAAGACCTGTTGTCTCTTGGTTTCTCCAATGACGAAATCGGAGAGCGTTGGCATATGGCGCACGCTATGGCGAGCGTAGAGCTTCACCTGATGGCTGCGAGGAATTAGCATCATGCCTGTAACGAAGAAAAATCGACAGACAAAAGGCAGAAACGCCGATCTCTCGTCAACGCATTTGGTGTGCACGAGTTTTGGTAATCGCTCTGAAATCGAAGCATTTATTGAGACAACCCAAAAGTGGGAAACAATTGCCACAATATATTCTGTAGCCGGGATAGATGCCGAGGATTTTGCGGAATTTGTCGCTAGCGCCATAAGGAATAGGAGAAAATTCCCCAGCGTTTCCCAAGAGAAGATCGATGTTCGGCTCGAAGCTAAAGCGAAGCGGTCAGCGGAATGTGAAAAACCTACGGCGCGGGAAATGGAGATCATGAAGTGGGCTGCCAGAGGAAAAACATGCGCAGCGATTGCGGCACTAATTGGAGTATCTCAGGAAACAGTGAAGGCGCACATCGAGAATTTTCGGAGCAAGGTGAATGCGACGAATAAAATCGAAGCGGTAGTGCTTGGTATTAAATATGGGTTTATTACAATTGATTAGGCAATTGCAGTGTATCCCCTTTTGGGGAATTGACATTCTTACAATCAGCATGTAACGATCCATACAACGAGAAGTAGAGGAATGCCTCGCCTTACTGTTAAGGCGGGGGGCAGTTACTGGTCACTAATTAGGAGGATATCGTCATGTCAGTGCAATCGGCTAAGTTTTTTTGGAATACGGCGACTACCGAGATGATGTCCAGTGCGATAGGGGCTAAGGATTCCGACACCGGGCAGAAGGTGGCTAAGGAAGCCGGCTTCGATTTCACTGACTCAGAGTTTAAACAAGCAGCCGCTGAAAATATGGCCGCTTACGGCTTGGCTGCAACCAGGGCTGGAAATGGTCAGGGTGGATGTGGCCAAGGCGGATGTGGCCAAGGCGGATGCGGCCAGGGTGGATGCGGTCAAGGCGGATGTGGTCAAGGTGGGTCAGGAAAGGGCGGATGGGGCGGATATTTACGGCCAATTCTTTGAATAGCGATGTCTTATGAAGACGTGTTTTAAAGTGACTGTTTTCATCAAAGCATCATTTACATCCGATCAGCTACGCGATTTTAGATCACGAAAATGACTGGGCAACGAGTCCTTTTCCAGCCAAGGCCTTGGTTTGTTCGCCCATCATTTCAATAGAACGCAAACTTTGTGGTTCAGAAAATGAGGAATCAAATGTTTTCAACCCTATCACGTCCTTACAAAGAACGTTCCGCATCAGAAACTATCCGTAAAATTCGTGGCATTCTCGAAACTCATGGATTGCTGCCCGAAGAAATTTCCACGGCTAATCCCTTTCCCGAGGTTTATTCGGTTATCCTTGCCCTTCCGTCCAGCAAGGGCGGTTTCAGCACTAACGGCAAAGGTAGGACCAAAGAATATTGTCTCGCCAGCGCCTATGCCGAGTTTATTGAACGCCTCCAAAACGGGGTATACGCTTCATTCTCGCGCACCATGCAATCCAAGCTCTATCAAGAGTTCGGCTATTATTACGACCCCCGGGAAAAATTTTTGACGATGCAGGAATTTTGCGAGCTTCCTGAGGCCGTTTCGGACGACTTGATCCATTATACAGGCTTGGCCAAAGAGGAGTTCATCCGGGGTTATTTCGAACGGCTGGAGTTTCATAAAGCGCCAGGCTTGGTGGCGGTGCCGTTTCATTGTTCCAAATCACAAAAAGAAGTGTACTTGCCGCTCAACCTTCTTCTTATGACGGTTGGCACGAACGGCATGGCGGCTGGCAACAGTTACGAAGAGGCCCTCTATCAAGCGCTTTGTGAACTCATGGAGCGTTGGGCCGCCGCGCGAGTCTACTATAATCGTCTTACTCCTCCAACCGTCCCCAGAGAATACCTGGAAAAATTCGCCGCAGAATGCCAAGTCATCGACAACATCGAGAAGGGCGGCAAATACCGGGTGATTGTCAAAGATTTTTCAGCCGGTCGAGGACTTCCTGCTGTCGGAGTTATCCTGCATAATGTCCAACAAGACACTTACAGGCTCAATGTAGGTTGCGACACCTCCTTTCAGGTGGCTTTAAGCCGTGGACTGACCGAAGTGTTTCAGGGATTTAAGGACGAGGACGTCCTCGATCAAATCTTATTAAAAATACCGCAGGAGTATCCGCCGTACTTCATCAATGATGACGAAGTCTCTCAGGAATCGCGTTTCGAGGTCTTTTGTAAATTTACCCAAAATGGCTCCGGCGTTTTCCCGCCCAGTCTCTTCGGTGCCGAGCCGAGTTACCAGTTTGGCGCCTCTGCATTCAAGACTCGAGGGTCATACGGGGAGGAGGTTGCGGGCATCATCGAATTCTTCCATTCCCTTGGATGTTCGGTTTATGTCCGCGATGTCTCCTTCTTGGGATTTCCTTCGGTGTTCGTCTACATTCCAGAAATCTCCAGTTTCGGAAAGAAGAATGTCCCGACAACGCACCCAAAACCTACTTATGATCTAATTGAGTGGGATAAGGTTGAATCTAGGATCTGCAAAATCAGGCACAGCTCCCACGATGACCTTCTCAGCCTGACATCAACTCTTCGCACCTTGCCTGCTTATAGCTCGGTGGCAGATCTTTTGGGCCTTAAACTGCAAGCAGGATGTCCTTGGTCCCGGATAAACGTCTCATTTCTCTTGGCGCAGTCGTGGTTCAAACTGGGCAACCTGAACGCTGCGGCGGCAGCCTTCCGGGTTTTTCAACACGGCTGTCCGGATAAACCGGAATATTATCAAGCCGTGGGAAAATATCTCGAACTCCTGGCCGTTGGACAATCCGGCGGCGAGGCCCGAAGAGCGGTGGACGCTGAATTGGGCCGAACTGCTGCCGTTCAGAAGGCTTGCGATGACCTTAAAGACCCCGATCAATTCTTCAAGCAGATTCCATTACCCGAATGTCCGAGTTGCTCCGAGTGTCAGCTGAAGACCGACTGCCTGACCAAAAACCTGATGGAAGTTTCTCGCATTCTTTATCCCATCATGAAGAAGGCTCTGCTAGCACAGGCTAAATCGGCATGACAATTTAACCTTGCCCGCTAGAGTCGTTCAGTGAAGCTGGTAATTTATCTTATTCCTTTTCGGAATTATTCTTGTGCTGAACAACAAAAATCCGCTCGAAGCCACGAAAATCATACGACAAATCGATATCGGCGAAACCGGCATGTCTAAGGAGGTGAGCTACGTCGGAAGCTTGTCCATCGCCAAGTTCAATTCCTGCATAACCACCCTTTTTGAGAAGCTTTGGCAGCGCAGGAATAACGATACGATAAGGATCTAGTCCATCCTTCCCGCCATCAAGCGCAAGAATAGGTTCAAAATCACGGACTGCGCGCATACACTTTGGTATGTCATCTGAGGGGATATAAGGGGGATTGAACGAAACGATATCGAACTTTTCATCGATCCCAGTATGCCAGTTATTGATGCGGAATTCGCATCGGTTGGCAAGACCGAGACGTTCGGCGTTTTCGCGAGCCTGTCCTATAGCACGCGGAGCAATATCGATCCCGAGGCCCGTCGCGTTCGGCAGAGCGTGTAACAACGAGAGAAGAATGCAGCCGGAGCCCGTTCCAAGATCGAGAATGCGCAGGGGCTTGCGTTTTCTAAAACGCCAAAAAAGCGGCTTCGCTTTTTTTAAAACCGCGCGAACAAGAATTTCCCCATCGGTTCTCGGTTCATGCGTTGCTTCATTGGTTTTAAACCATAAACCACAAAATTCGCTTTTCCCTATAATACGGTTCAAAGTTTCGCGTTGTGCGCGGCGATCAATGAGAGAGCTGATAAGATCGGCTTCTTCCCTGGTCAGAACCCGTTCAGCATGAGATGAAACCTCATTTGGCTTGAGCCCCAGAGCGTGTCCCACAAGAACACGAATGTTCAACAGAGGATCTTCAACCCCCGCGCAGGCGAGCTGAACGACAGCGGAATTCATAACATCTGAGATTGTTATATTGCTCATGGGGCTATATTTGGTTCTCCCTTTTGAACCCAATATCCTTTGTTCTGCCTCGATATTTTTGCGAGTGCGGCGACTTATTATATTGTCCTCTATCAACAATTTTCAAGGTGTACGTAATGCCTCGTAGATCATGCGCGTATCGGTGTGGCCTAGCTATTTTGAGGTCAAGGTGTGGTATGAAAACAGACTTTTCATCTGAATGTTCATGCAACGCCAATCAGAATGTCCGAAATACCTCAAGATCGGGCGAGAGCGGGTATAAGGGCTATAAGAGCTTTCCGATGTTCGGTAGATAATCTCCTTCATGGGTTTTCAGCCGTGGAGGAATTATGCCGGATTCCAAAATACGCCACCAATGTATGCTCGAACCGCGTTTGAGCGAAAGGCTCAATGCGCTTGCTTGCCAGCCGGGGGCCACGAAGTCCGACATTATGGCGAAGGCGCTTGAAGCGTTTCTTGACCGTCGCGGCCAAAGCGACGAAGATGCGCGTTATTCCGAAAGGCTCGACAGGCTATCGCGAGAAAACGGGCGTATCCGGCGCAACACCGAATTGCTCATTGAAAGCCTCGCTGTCTTCATTCGGTATTACTTTATGATGCACGCAAATAAGCCCGTGCCTGATAAGGCAGCCCAAGCTTTGGCCCACCAGACTTTTCTTCAATACGTCAATCAGGTTGGACGCCAGATTGCAAAAGGCAAATCCTTGCTTGCAGCTAACGACGAGAATGAAGCCGCGCCGACTTCGCCAAGCCCCACCGAAGCCCACAAATGATGCTTTTTGTCGCAGAATGTACCACGTGGTATCATTTAAGCTCTTTTCGTACGTCCACGTATCATTCCGGCGTTCATGGGGAAGAAACAAACCCAAAATCTTCAACAATCTTCAATAAGCAGCAACAAGGCATATACAAAAACAGGGAGTCAGTCCCTATATATAGGCGACTTATTAACCGCCCAAGGTTCCAGCAAAGAAGGATTATCATGGACTACGAGAGAGAAATACGTGAAAGACTGCTTTTCCCCGCCCCCGATATCCTAGCGGCGCTAATTGCCCGCATGAAGGAGGATGCGAAAGAAGACTTCCCATGGTTTTGTTCGCCTGAAACAGCGGATGTACTCAACGACGCCAATGAGAACGCCGATGAGAACGAAGGGATAGAAGGTCTAAAAGTATCCCCAGCCCGCCAAGAGTCCCCGTTTCTGACGACCAAGCAGGCGGCTTATTACCTTTGCCTTTCGTCCCGTACGCTTGAGAAAATGCGCGAAACGGCGAGAGGCCCGCGCTTCCGAAGGCATGGCCGTTACATTCGCTACCACATCGACGACATCCCGACATGGTCAGAAGAACACAGTTCCATTTCAACTTCGGACAAAGCCAATTTCGTTCCCGTGAA
>JAQWAQ010000046.1 GCA_028707635.1 Negativicutes bacterium | reverse complement strand
TTTGTCAGACGAAAACTCTAAAACATTTCCATTCTCGGCAACAAACACATTTGTTTTTGGCATACCGAGTTCCTGAGCAATTTGGGCATGCTTCACCAGATGACGATATTCACCATGAATAGGAACAAAAAACTTAGGACGAATTAAATTATGCATCAACTTTAGTTCCTCTTGACTTGCATGACCTGACACGTGAAGTCCCGAATCTCGCTCATAGATAACATCAGCGCCCTGTCGAAACAAATAATCGATAGTCCTTGAAACTAACTTCTCATTACCAGGAATAGGGCTAGCTGATATAACCACAGTGTCGCCTGGAACAATCTCAACCTTACGATGGTCGGACATCGCTATTCTGGTCAGAGCCGACATGGGCTCACCTTGGCTCCCGGTTGTTACAATAACAATGCCTGAAGCAGGGTAATTATTCATTTCATCAATGTCGATGAGAATACCCTCAGGAATAGTAAGGTACCCCAGATCGAGAGCAATATTCACTACATTAGTCATACTACGACCTAAAATAGCAACTTTACGGTTGTAATTGCATGCCGTATCGATTGCTTGTTGAATACGATGAATATTGGATGAGAACGTAGCAATAATAATACGTTCCTTCGCACTTCGAAAAGCCTCATCAAAATTGACACCAACCGACTTCTCACTCATTGTATATCCTGGGCGCTCGGCATTGGTACTATCAGATAATAAGACTAATACACCTTGATCGCCAAGCTCCGCAAATTTATGGAAATCAGTCACTTTTCCATCCACTGGCGTTTGGTCGAATTTAAAATCGCCAGTATGAACAATAGTACCTACCGGTGTTTTGATAGAAATCCCCACAGAATCAGCAATACTATGGCTGACACGAATAAAACCGACTTCAAAAGGGCCTATTCCTATCTGATCTCCAGGTTTTACCGAAACCAAATTAGCATTAGAAATATTATTCTCTTTTAATCTACCCTGTAAAAGACCTAATGTGAGCTTTGTGCCATATATCGGCACGTTTAATTGCTTAAGCACATAAGGCAATGCACCAATATGATCCTCGTGACCATGAGTCAGAACAATTCCCCGAACAAGATCTCGATTCTCTAACAGATAAGAAATGTCAGGAATAACCAAATCAATGCCTAACATTTCATCTTCTGGAAACATAAGTCCGGAATCAATAACGATAATATCGTTGCCGTATCGTATTACCGTCATATTTTTACCGATTTCTCCCAATCCACCAAGGGGGATAATTTGAATTTTTTGTGGTATTTTTGCCAAAAAAAAACACACCTCCGATATATTATTATGAAAAGCTATTCTATGCCGCTCGTAAGTAAAGAAGCAAAAAACGGGCCGTTCAACGTAGTTACATCAATTATAACGTATTTAGATTTTAATTTGCAACATCTCTCACCACATATTTGCACTATAAGTAAAAAACCCATCCGCAAATCGGATGGGTTTTTTACTTATAGTGAGCCAACCTCGTGCATAATCTGCTTGATTTTCTCAAGTTCGCTATCAGTAGGTGCTACTAATGGAAGGCGTAACGGCCCAGTTTTCTGTCCGATAAGATTAACCGCTGTTTTTATTGGAATAGGATTAGTAGTTATAAATATTACTTTAAAAAAGGGCAGTAATTCTTGATGTAAAGATTGAGCTTCTGCCAATTTTCCGTTCTCAAATGCGGCAATCATTTTTTGCATCTTATTGCCAACAATATGACCAGCTACGCTAATGATGCCAACACCACCCAACGCTAAAATCGGTAGTGTCAGACTATCATCGCCACTATACACCATAAAATCTTTTGGTGTTATGCGGATAATCTCAGAAACTTGGTCTAAATTCCCACTTGCTTCTTTAACTGCAACGATATTTTTAATTTGCGCCAACCGGTTGATCGTCTCAGGCAGTATATTAGATGCTGTACGACCTGGGACATTATATAAGATAATTGGCAGCTTAGTGGCTTCTGCTATTGTCTTGAAATGCTGATAGAAACCTTCCTGAGGCGGTTTATTATAGTAAGGACCAACCAACATAGCTCCATGTACACCAAGCCGCTCAGCTTCTTGCGTAAGCTTAATTGAAGCTCGTGTATCATTTGAGCCTGTACCGGCAATAATAGTCGCCTTATCACCAACAGCCTCAAGGACAGTTTCAAACAACTTAAGCTTCTCTTCTCTATCCAACGTAGCTGCCTCACCCGTGCTGCCTGCCACTACAATACCATCTGAACCATTGGCCACTAAATACTTGGCAAGTCTTGCCGCCTGCTCATAATTGACACTATAGTCATCATTAAAAGGAGTAACCATAGCTGTCAAAATACGACCAAAACTTTTCATTTTCTTCCCTCCTTAATTAGATAAAGTGAACTTTTCATGAAGCGCTGTAACAGCTTTTTGAATATCGGCTTTTCTAATTAACGCTGAAATAGAAGTATGTGAGTCAACTGTTTGCAGAATGCCAATATCATTATCTGCAAGGGCCTCAACAAAACTAGCCATAACACCAGGCACTTCACGCATGCCCCCACCAACCACCGATACTTTGGCGCAGTCTGGAACCACGGTGCTTTGATAACCCATTTGCGCTAATTTGGCACGTGCTTGATCAGCAAAACCTTCGCCAACGGTAAACATAATTTGACCAGGGAGAACGTTAATTAAGTCAACACTGATACCATTAGCTGCCATTAGGTTAAATACTTTAGAACTGCTTTGTCCAGAATTGTCATTTGCTACATCTATTTTGATTTGGGCGATATCAGATAGATATGTAACTCCTGTAGCAATGCGATCAGTTACAGCATCTCCCTCTGTATTCTCAGGGAAAATATTGGTAATCAATGTGCCTGGAGCATCAGAAAACGTTGATTTAACCACGAGAGGTATGCTTTTGGGCATAACAATCTCAACCGCACGTGGGTGAATGACTTTTGCGCCCTGATGTGCCAATTGACATACCTCAGAATAACTCACACAGTCAAGAATCTTTGCGTTACTCACCATCCTAGGGTCTGCAGTCATAATTCCGTCTACATCTGTGTAAATCTCAACGAGTTCAGCGTTGAGTGCTGCCCCAAGTGCTGCTGCCGTAGTATCGCTTCCGCCACGGCCTAATGTTGTCAATTCGCCATCTAGACTTATCCCTTGAAAGCCACAAACAACCGGAAGTTTTCCAGCCTTTATTAAATTGATCAGCCGGGTCGGATCCACTTTCAATATGCGAGCATTATTAAAATTGTTGTCTGTAGTAACTCCGGCCTGACCACCAGTTAGCATCACAGCATTAATGCCCTCTGCTTGGAGAGTGGCTGTCATGGTAACGGCTGAGATAATTTCTCCACAGCACATAATTTGATCTAGCTCACGGGGCGCAATATCTTTATATACCTCACGAGCTAAAGCAATTAGTGTATCAGTAGCATAACTCTCTCCTCTTCGCCCCATCGCCGAAACGACAACAACCGGAGAATAGCCTTGCTCCAAAGCCGCTTTTATTTTTTTTACGGCTAGTGCTCGATTCTCTGGAGACGCTACCGAAGTTCCACCAAACTTCTGGACAACTATACGCATTATATACACCTCAAACTAAATTATGATTAATCATATACTCGGCAATCTGGAGGGCATTAAGAGCTGCACCCTTGCGAATTTGATCACCTACTACCCAAAGATTAAGCCCGTTAGCAATTGATTTATCTTCTCGAATACGACCAACAAAAACTTCATCTAAATTAGAAGTTTCTAATGGCATTGGATAAACTTGCTCGGCCGGATTGTCTTGCACAATAACCCCTGGAAAAGCGGCTAATAAATCTTTGGCTTCGGCGGCAGAAAGCGCCCCCTCAAGCTCAAGGTTAATAGATTCTGCATGACTGCGATAAACCGGTACTCGAATCGTAGTTGCTGTAATGCCTATAGTATAATCATCTAAGATCTTATGTGTCTCATGCACCATTTTCATTTCTTCTTTAGTATATCCATCTTCAACGAACACGTCGATTTGTGGAATTAGATTAAATGCAATTTGGTAATGCTTTGGCAAACTTGCACTTGGAAGTATCTCTGCTGTAACAGGGCGATTATTAATTACACTTTCAACTTGACCTGTAAGCTCATCGATAGCTTCCTTACCTGCTCCTGAAACAGCCTGATAGGTTGAGACAACAACTCGCTTAATTTTAACACGATCATATATAGGTTTTAGAGCCATCAACATAATAATTGTAGAACAGTTCGGATTAGCAATAATACCTTTATGCGACTTGATTGCCTCTGGGTTAACTTCCGGCACAATAAGCGGGACATTCGGATCCATACGGAAGGTGCTAGAATTATCGATAACCACAGCCCCAGCCTTAACTGCATCTGCCGCAAAAGTCTTAGTAGCAGCTCCACCAGCGAATAACGCAATATCAATGCCTTTAAACGAGTCAGAAGTGGCTTCTTCAACAATATATTGTTGACCCATAAAATCGATTATCTTTCCAGCAGAGCGCTTAGAAGCAAGTAATCTTAATTGATTAAACGGAAAATTTCGTTCAGCTATCAAGTTTAAAAACTCTTGACCAACAGCTCCGGTCGCCCCTAATATAGCAACATTATACTTTTTCATACTTTTGCCCCCTCGGATATAATATATAAAAGCTGTTTTAAGGTGTGCATTTTTTCATGAAAATTATAAAATATGTTCAAGTCCAAATACCAGACCATCTAATGTCAGAACCTTCTTGCATGCTAATACGACCCCGGGCATAAACGATTCACGTGAAATTGAGTCATGCCGGATTGTTAATGTCTGACCCAGTCCCCCAAAAATAACTTCCTGATGAGCTACATATCCCGGTAGACGCACACTGTGTATATGAATACCTGATAGTTCACCCCCGCGGGCTCCCTGCAGCTTTTCGACTTCAGCCGGATGCCCTTGTCGCAAATAGCCGCGATTCTCAGCAATTAGTTCAGCTGTTCTTAAGGCCGTTCCAGATGGTGCGTCCAATTTTTGATCATGGTGCAACTCAATAATCTCAACATGGGGAAAGAACTTGGCTGCATCTTGTGACAGCTTCATCATTAAAATCGCGCCTATTGAAAAGTTTGGAGAAATTAAAGCATTGACCTTCATTTGTTTACAATGATTACTCAATTCTTTAATTTCATCTTCGGAAAGACCAGTGGTACCAACAACAGGACACACACCATTGTTTAAAGCAATTTTAATATTATTCATAACAGCAGAAGGATTTGTAAAGTCGACCATTACTTGTGGTTTAGTTTCATTAATAACCACCTGTAAATCATTACCGACAATAACACCAGTTTTCCCGACTCCGATTAAATCACCAACATCAATAAAATCAGAATTAACATCCACAGCACCGACAAGACTAAGTTGCTCATCTTTATGTACAGCTTTAAGAACTTCCCGTCCCATTTTTCCATATGCCCCGCAGACTAAGACTCTAATCATGCTTCCACCTCCTAATCTTGATAAAATAAATAGGTCGGTGAGATGTATCTCACCGACCATTTCAGTATTACTGAAAGTCCTAGGAAAAGGGAAAACAAAATATGTTTTCCTGCCCTAGATGAGATAGCGCTCCACCAGAAAAGTATGGTGACAGTCTTAAACCTATTCGATTTAAGACCAGTACGAAGGTTTGGACAATCTTCGCACTTCGGCGGTTAACCCTTTTCTTTCAGATCATAGATTCCACTCTCCCTGAAAGTACTCATGTCACCCGCACCTCTACTCTGCACCCTATGCAGGGTTATCTTTATTGAATTAGATTTATTTTATAACAATGCTTCGGTGAGTGTCAATGCTTTTTTAAAATTCCCCAAACAATCTTTATTGTTTTGCCGTGTGACTTTCAATATCTGTTGCACCATATTGGCGTAATATTTGGGCTGCTGTATCAACCTTACCCGCGTTAGTACGAATTACAGCTAAAATTCCGCCCTTTGCAACACTCTTTTCATAACGTTGACTAGCCTCAGCAGGAATTCCCCAATCAATTAATCCACCAGCGACTCCACCTGCTACAGCCCCCCCGATAGCCGCCGCAATCGGGCCAGAAGCTATGATTGGACCAATACCAGGTATCGCCATGGCACCAACACTCGCCACGACCCCAGCTCCTAACAGCAATCCGCCGATCCCGCCTAATGTTCCACCTGTGAGAGCTCCATCACTAATATCATCGTCATACGTTTTAGATTCATCCTTATTTTGTTTATCATTCTTAGAAACAATGTTAATTTCTTCAGTGTTGAAGCCATTATTTCTCAATTGCGAAACAGCCTTTTCGGCATCTTGCCGAGAGTTAAAAATACCTATGACGGCCTTACTGCCTTGATTATTCGAATATGACATTTGTCCAGTTGATGCCTGAATATTGCCGGATTGCGAAGATACCGGACGTACGCCTGCGGTCATTGAGTTAGTATAACTAGGAACCCCACTATTAGCGGCTTGATTTTGATTCTTACCCATTGACTGATTTTGACCCTTCGATTGATTTTCCACCGTGTTACCTCCTAACATTAATGCTTATAGCGCTTTAATGTTAGTTTGTCCTATTAACTTCTTAATATGTGTCTTGTACTCCATCATAACCTTTATTATTATACAGTCCATCAAATGTATTATTTAAATCAACAATGATGACGTCATCACCAATCCGCTTAATGGAACGCCACGGAATAGTCGACGCGCGGTTATCACCAAAAACACTAAGTAAACCTCCCCGTCCTGGTAAAACAAGCGCTTGAATGCGCCCAGTTCCGGCTTCAATTGTCAACTCACAGTCGTCAATCACTCCCAATCTTGCTCCATCACCAAGATTAATCACTTCTTTCCCAGAAAGCTCGCTTAAACGCATATTGATTCCTCCTAATCACCATCTTTAAAAAGCTTTGCCAGTAATGGTTGAAAAAGTGCGAGAACGATTGCAGTACAAGCGAGAGGATCAATTTCTACACGGTAAACAAAAATTTTCCCCGGTATATCTATTTTCAGAAACGAAACCAACATAATTAGTGATAGATATAATCCCCCTGCTACGGCGATGAGTTCATGAATAGCAAGGGAAAGCGGAGAAGGTTTAATTTTTATATTGTCTGCAACCTGGCGAAACCGACTAACCCGCAGTTTTATCGACCACGCTATGCCTAAACATATTAAAAACAATATTGCCCAGGCATACATAATTATACCTCCTATGATTCAATTCATTTAAAAAATATGTTTATATTAGAAAAGTATGTCAAAAAAAAGTAGGATTACCGAACTAAGTTCGGCAATCCTACTTTGTGCCAGTACTACCAAAACCACCTTGTCTTATAGTACTAGTTTCTTCGTCATAGTCGGCCCTTAAATATTTGTAAAATATCCCTTGTGCGATCCGTTCGCCTTTTTCAACAACGACTGGAAAATCATTATAGTTAATGATTGCGACCATAATATGACCCTCGTTATCTGGATTATTATAATAGTCCGCATCAATAATTCCTTCGCCGTTAATCAGCCCAATTTTTTTTCTTATTGATAAACCAGATCGAATGTGAATTCCTAAATACTCATCACTTTCCATATAGGCTTTTAAGCCAGTTGGAACCAATGTTACTTCATTAGGTAAAAGCGTTATAGGCACAGCTGCAGCAATATCATATCCGGCACTATATACTGTTTTACGTTGAGGCAGATTAACCCCACACTCACGGTACGCATCAACAATTTCAAATCCCCTCATGCATGCTATCCTCTCTAGCTCATATTACTACATTATTTCTATGTCTTTTTCACTAATCGGCCCAAGCGCTGTTAAACCAAGCGTCGCTGGATCAAATAAGCGCTGTGCAACAAGTCTCACATCTTCCAAAGAAACTTGTTCAATCTTATCCACAACTTCTTCCAAAGTAACATAGCGGCCTAAAGTTGTTTCCATTTTCCCCAGCCTCGACATGCGACTGCTGGAACTTTCTAAACCCAAGAATAAACCGCCTTTTAGTTGTTCTTTAGCTCTTTGCAATTCGTTTTGAGTAATACCGTCACTTCGAATGGACTGGAGGGTTTGTAAAATAATTTCGACCACTTGGGAGGTATTGGCAGGACGAGTCCCTGCATAGATGGTAAACAAACCGGCATCGCTATAATTTGTCTGATAAGAATAGATAGAGTAGGCTAAGCCTTTCTCTTCTCTAATAGCCTGAAACAACCGCGAACTGATTCCGCCTCCTAAAACATTATTAAGAACATGAAGTTTATAGGTATCTGCTGAATGTTGGGGAACCCCTTGTGTACTCAAACAAAAATGAACCTGTTCTATCTCTTTGGTTCGCACTGTTTTAACAGGAACAAAAGAAGGCTGCGCAACTTGAATCTTCGGTTTAGCACCAGTCATGCCAGAAAAAAACCGCTCGGAAATCTGTACCAATTCATCGTGACTGAGGTTTCCAGCCGCAGCAATAACCATATTATCCGGAGTGTAAAACTGTTGATAATATTCCCTAACCAAATTCTCATCCAATTGACCGATAGATTTTATACTACCAAGAATATTCCGCCCTAAAGGATTACCGCTCCATATTTTACTTAGATGAATGTCATGCACTAACTCATCAGGAGTATCTTCATACATGTGTACTTCTTCCAAGACAACCTCGCGTTCGCGTCCTATGTCCTCTTCGGCAAAATTAGAGGACAACAACATATCACTAAGGATATCAACAGCTAATTCAAGCTGAGTGTCTAATACCTTCATGTAATAACAAGTATGTTCCTTAGCCGTAAATGCATTCAATTGGCCTCCGACAGCGTCAACTGTCTCTGCGATACATTTTGCAGAACGTTTTTGGGTGCCTTTAAACATTAAATGCTCAATAAAATGAGAAATGCCATGGTTATAATCTTGCTCTGAGCGAGCGCCAGTACCTATCCATATTCCGATGGTTACCGATTTAACATAGGGGATTGCTTCACTAACAACTCTTATACCATTTGATAACAATGATTTACAATACATATAATGCTCCTTTGTCTGAATATGTACCACTTCCCGTAAAAGCACCAAAAATCCTGCTTTCTATATTATATTCTTAACAGCAGTTAACATGTAAAAACAGAGATATATATCCATCAGATATATATCTCTAAAATGTTAATGATTATTAAAATATTCTACTATACCGCTATAAATACCGTGCGCAATATTATTACGGTAAGAGTTGTCATTCAATCGAGCTGCTTCCGCAGGATTGGAGATAAATCCCATTTCAATCAAAACTCTTGGCATTGTTGTATTTCTCAGCACATAGAAAGTGGCCGTAGATGTTCCTTTGTCAACTGCACCTGTCTGTTTTATGAGGGCCTTTTGCACTGCAGTCGCTAATGCAGCAGAATCCCCACCGTGATAAAAGGTCATTGCGCCATCAATATTACTATCTGGGTTACTGTTTGTATGAACACTGATAAAAAGATCAGCATTATTTTGTTCGGCAATATCTACTCTTGCTTGCAACTCCTGACCTAGTGAACTGCCTTTGCTAGCCACGTTACGGTCGCTGTCACGAGTTAAAATAACCTTAGCACCAGATTGTACTAATTTATCACGAAGCTTTAACCCTACTGCTAAATTATTATCTGATTCACGCGTATCATTACCTACTGCTCCAGGATTACTACCACCATGACCAGGATCAACAACAATCACTTTCCCTTTTAAAACGCCCTCATTCAGTACTGATCCTGTACTTCCAGAAGTGGGCGGCAAAGTCGTAATTTTTACTGGCGCACTGGTTGATGTATTCTTATTACCAAAAATGTTTAAAACTGGCCCAAGAACCTGATCAAAAAGAAAGCTAAACAATTTATCGAACAAACCAGAACCACCTGAATTGCTCCCCGAAGATATAGTTGATGATGCAAGATTTCCTAATATATCATCAGACGAAGCCGCATAGCCGGTACTAACCGGTACTACTATACTAAAAATCATCAATAGCAGTAATATATGTGTAATAACTTTTTTAATAGACACTCTTAGCCTCCTATTCAATATTCACCTTGATCTAGAATCACAACTTGTCCAAATATAACCAGTGATTCCTGTAGAAACTATCTACCGACAGAACAAGATTTATTTGCTAAAAACCACAGGCATAAACTATAATTTATTTGTTATGTAAACATGATACCATATACCATCATAAATAGCAATAAAAAAACAGGCATTTATATGCCTGTTTTTATTACTTAATTATATCAGATACTGTAGTTATTTGATATCCTTGATTCTTTATTTCTTTAATAAGCTGGGGCAACGCCTTCGCAGTCGGTTCTGTGGGATGAATAAGAATAATAGCACCATTATGTAATTTCTTCAAAACTCGGCTTTTTATAGTTTCAACCGGTGGGCGTTGCCAGTCAATTGTATCAATACTCCACATAGTTGTTATATAGCCAAGCTCGTGTGCAGCTAACAGAACTGTATCATTATACTCGCCATAAGGCGGAGCATATAAAGAAGTTGTAGCACCGGTAATTTGACTTACTAATTCTTGGGTCTTCAGAATCTGCTCCTTGTTTTTTTCCTTGCTAAGCGCATTGGGATGCGGATGACTATAGGTATGATTGCCCAATTCATGACCTCGCTCGGCCAAATCCTTTAAAATATCAGGATATCTCTTAGCCCAGCTCCCGCCAATGAAAAAGGTAACTTTAACATCATTTGCATCAAGTACGTTTAGCATATCTGGTAGAAATTCTTCACCCCAAAACACATTGCAGGCAATAGCAACTTTTGGCTCCGCCGCATTCCCCTGAAACACCGGCTGTGGTTTACCAGAAATCCCGGCACTTAGTATTGGCTGCAACAAACCTGATAACATTGCTATCGCAAGAAAAAAACCAATAGTAAACACTATATACCAATGCCGGATCGATGCTACAAACAAGATTTTCACATATAATCACCTCTAAGATAATCTTATTACTTAGAAGGTGAATTCATGAAAGAAAAAACATAAACCTGATGGTTTATGTTTAACTATTTTCATTCTGTTTATCTTGTTCGGCTCTCAAGAGTTCTTTGCGCGATAAATTAATTCTTCCTTGACGATCTATTTCGGTGACTTTAATCATAATCTCATCACCAACTTTTACTACATCTTCGACTTTACCGACTCGTTCAAGCGCTAATTGAGATATGTGTACTAAACCTTCTTTGCCAGGCAATATTTCAACAAAGGCACCAAAATTCATTAATCGAGTAACTTTCCCAAGATATATTCTGCCTACTTCAACATCTTTAACCAAGGCTTCGATAATACGAACAGCTTTTTGAGCGGCTTCCTCATCAACAGCGGCAATGAACACCTTACCATCGTCCTCAATGTCAATTGTGACCCCTGTTTCGTCGATAATCTTCTTAATCGTCTTACCACCTGGTCCAATAACATCGCGTATTTTATCAGGATCTATTTCCATGGTAATAATGCGTGGAGCATATGGTGACAATTCAGGTCTTGGCTCACTGATCACTGCTAACATCTTACCAAGAATATGCTGCCGGCCTTTTTTAGCCTGTTCAAGAGCAGATACCAATATTTCTTTACTAATGCCGCCGATTTTAATATCCATCTGGATAGCAGTAACGCCCTGATCAGTTCCGGCAACCTTGAAATCCATATCACCAAGAGCGTCTTCCATCCCTTGAATATCAGTCAGAATTGTAAAGTATTCGCCTTCTTTAACTAGCCCCATGGCCACACCAGAGACAGGACGCTTGATTGGTACGCCAGCATCCATTAAAGACAATGTACTACCGCATACGCTAGCCATTGACGACGAACCATTAGATTCTAATACTTCAGAAACTAAGCGAATCGTATAAGGAAATTCAATCTCGGAAGGTATAACTGGTACCAATGCTTTTTCAGCCAGAGCTCCGTGACCAATTTCTCTACGGCCAGGTCCTCGCGAAGGTCTTGTTTCACCAACACTATAGGACGGAAAGTTGTAGTGATGCATGTAACGTTTGGATTCTTCGACTCCTAGTCCATCAAGAATCTGCTCATCGCCAATAGGACCTAAAGTAGCAATATTTAAGACTTGAGTTTGTCCTCTAGTAAACAGCCCTGAGCCATGAGTACGTGCTAGAACACCAACTTCACAAGTTATCGGCCGGACCTCATCGATTTCCCGACCATCGGGACGGATTTTTTCAACAGTAATCATCCGCCGGACAATTCCTTTTAAAGCCTTCTGAATAACATACTGAACGTCTTTTCCATTATCAGGATAAACTTCGGCAAAGTGGCGTGCGGCATCTTGCTTGACGAGCTTTATCGCTTCTTCACGAGCAAGTTTGTCAGCATTACGCACTGCATCTTCCAACTGACCGGCTACAAAATCCCGTACGGAAGCTGAAATTTCATCAGCAACTTCAAATAACTTAATTTGACGCTTGGCTTTTCCTATTTGGGAGATGATTTTTTCCTGAAAATCAACAATTTCGCGAACAACATTATGTCCAAACTCAATTGCATCAAGAATAATTTCTTCAGAAACTTCATTCGCAGCGGCCTCGACCATGAGTACCGCATCTTTGGAGCCAGCAACAACTAGATTTAATTCACTTTGACCTTGTTGCTCAATTGTCGGATTAATCACAAATTGTCCGTCAATACGACCAATACGAACTCCACCGATCGGCCCATTAAACGGAATATCCGATACACAAAGCGCACAGGATGCACCAATCATTGCAGGCATTTCAGCCGGGTTGTTTTGATCAACTGAGAGTACTGTGGCAACTACATGAACATCATTACGAAAACCTTCTGCAAATAGCGGCCTGAGAGGTCTATCAATTAACCGTCCAGCCAAGATAGCAGATTCGCTGGGACGCCCTTCACGTTTAATAAACCCTCCTGGAATCTTTCCAACTGAATATAATTTTTCTTCATAGTCTACGGTTAGCGGGAAAAAATCAATTCCTTCCCTTGGCTCGGCCGAAGCAGTCGCAGCGACCAATACTGCAGTATCACCATAACGAACCAGAACAGCACCACTCGCTTGCTTAGCCATTTTCCCCGATTCGATAACCAGCTTACGACCCCCGAGCTGCATTTCAAAACTGTGCATATTTAGTTTTCCTCCTCTTGGAACCCCAATTCTTTTTCCAAATACTTCTTCGACATTTTTTTTATTATTCCCTTTTTTGGCTAAGTTTAACCCAGCAAAAATAAAAAAGCGGAAAAATCCGCTTTTTATTACTTTCTAAGATTCAGTTTCTGGAGAATCGTGCGATAACGTTCGATATCGTTGTCACGAAGATAGTTCAATAAACCTCTACGTTGACCGACCATTTTTAGAAGACCGCGACGAGAATGATGATCTTTCTTATGCTCTTTCAAGTGATTCGTAAGATAATTAATTCTCTCAGTTAAAATCGCGATTTGCACTTCCGGTGATCCGGTATCAGCCTCATGTGTACGATATGTTTCGATGAGTTGTTTCTTCAATTCTGGTGTTAACACAATGGTCACCTCCTTTTCAGTAATATCCCCTATAGCCAAGACAACGTTGGAGGTTCGATCATCCTCGCTATGGTTCAACTATAGATGCTCTAATAACATTATTATTTTATCATAACCCATAGGTAATGTAAACAAAATTACTACATCACTTTGCAATTATTGCAAAAGTATTCCTGGGAAACCTGAATATCCTGCCTAATTTGATCAACAAGATGCTCACTAGTGGAGAATTTTTTCTCACCACGAATATATTCAAAGAATTCTACGCCAATTGTTTTGTCATAAAGATCACCTGTGTAATTAAAAAGGTAAACCTCAATCTGACGCTTACGTCCATTGAAAGTTGGATTGGTTCCAATATTGGCTATACCAGTATATATATTACAAGGCGTGTGGACCTTTACAGCATAAACTCCGTCAACCGGCACTACGAAATCAGGTAAAATCGCTATATTTGCAGTTGGATAGCCTAACGTGCGGCCACGCTGTTCACCCTTAATCACTTGGCCTTCTAATTTAAAAGGCCTCCCTAAAATTTTGGCAGCATCAGCTACTTTTCCCGCTGTTATCAATTGCCGAATCAATGTGCTGCTAACAATAGTACCTTCTATGTCAAAAGCTTCCATTATCTCGGCCTTAAAGCCAAATCTCTGCTCAGCCTCTTTTAGTAATTCAGGGGTACCTGCGCTTTTATAGCCAAAACTATAATTAGGACCTACTACTACATATTTAGGGTTTAAATTTTCGGCAAGCTGCCGCAGAAATTCTTCTGGTGAAAGCCTGGCAAAGTCATGAGTGAATTGAATGTTTAAAAGCACATCTACACCTAGGCTTTCAAGTACTTCTGCCTTATCATCCGGTGTAGCAATCCGTTGCGGACAACGTTCGGGCGCTACAACCGATAGCGGATGATTACTAAAAGTAAAGACAACGCATGTGCCTTCCATAGCTTTAGCTAACTCTATCGCACGGGAAATAATTTTTTGATGTCCTAAATGCACACCATCAAACGTCCCTAAGACAATAGCTGTTTTTGGAAATCGTTTTGTCAAATCCAGTATAGTTGTATATATCTCCATATAATTCTCCTCATATTGACCAGTGCTTAAAATTGTTTTAATGACGACAAGACTTTTACCGGTTTTATCATACAAGAGTCGTCCATTTCCCCAATGCCAACAAACATTCCCGCATCATAAACTTTTAGAAGGCCTTGTTCATCATTTATATACTGGACCCTTCGGCCATTTCTAAATGCTTCTGACTGCTCATGTGTTAACTGAACGCTGGGTAACTCAATAAATTGATCAGGAGACAAAATAGCATCTTGTGGGCCTCCTGTTAACTCTTCCAATATTTTAGAATCCGATAAATGAAACTGTCCAACTCTTGTCCGTACCAAAAAAGACATAGTTGCAAAACAACCTAGCTTGCGGCCGATATCAATGCATAAAGACCGAATGTATGTTCCTTTGGAGCAAGATACATCAAACAGTACTTTATTGCCAACTATCTTTAGTAGCTCAATATGTTCAATATGTATTATACGAGATTGCCGTTCGACTGTTATACCCTCACGCGCTAATTCATACAATTTTTTACCGTTAATTTTAATTGCTGAATGCATAGGTGGAACCTGCGGAATATCACCGACAAATGAACGCACAACATTTTCTATAGATTGACAATCATTAGCTTTACAATCACTATGCTCAACAACATTTCCAGTATCATCGCCAGTATCAGTTTCATAACCAAGGGTCATTTCCACTCGGTAACTTTTATTATCGGCAATAAGATATTCAAGAAGTCTTGTGGCTTGTCCAAGCGCGACAGGCAAAACCCCTGCAGCTGCAGGATCAAGAGTTCCCGCATGTCCGACCCGCTTGATACTATAAGTCCTACGGATATAAGAAATTATATCGTGAGAAGTCATACCTGGAGGCTTCAGAATGTTAATAATTCCGCCGTCCATTTAAAGCTTTCCTCCAATTAATTGAGCAGCAGCCTTAATAACCTTAGTTTTAACCTCATCTTTTGAGCCGATAACCGTACAACCTGCGGCTCGGATGTGACCACCACCACCAAAGGTTAGAGCTAAAGCACTAACATCGACGGATCGAGATCTAAAACTGACTCGTGCGGTATTTTGATCGGCAAAGGTAAACATTATTGCTATTTCTACGCCTTCAATATTACGAGGATAATTTATAAGCCCTTCAGTACTATCTGCGCTATCAGCATTAGAATGTTCAATAGATACTGCCGCAATCTTACCATCAAAAAACAGCTCTAGCGTTTTAAGCACTTCTAAAGTTCTTGTTAAACTTTCAAGCGGTTTAGTTTCCATGTGCTCTGATATAACATGAGGCCGCACACCACATTTTATCAATTGGGCAGCACATCCATGAGTATGTGCTGTGGTATTGGCATAACGAAAAAAGCCGCAATCAGTAGCAATCGCTGTATATAAGCAAGTTGCTATTTCAGAGTTTATCGCAACGTTTTCCATGTTTAGTAAATCTAGAATAATCTCGCCAGTCGCTGCGGCATTACTGTTGACATACCAATAATCAGCAAATTTCGTGTTCGATATATGATGGTCAATATTTAAAATAGGCACTCTTGAAATCCTATTGACTGCACCAATCCGCTCAATATCACTGGCATCCAAAACCACAAGTAAATCAGGCGTAATTGTGATGTCCTGCGGTTGAACGATATTCTTACTGCCGGGCAAAAATTCATAACGACGTGGTACATCATCATCAATAACCATTTGGACCGACTTACCGCAAGATAGCAGGTATTGATTAAGACCTAGCATTGAACCCAAGCTATCTCCATCTGGATGGATATGCGCAGTAACAACGATACTGCCAGCATTTTTCAATATACTAGCAATTTGCCGCAGTGAACACTCCATTTATTTCGCACTCTCTTCCTGCTGCTTAATTTTAAGCAATAATTCCTGAATATGAGCACTGTATTTTAAGGACTCATCGAGGTGCAAAGACAATTCGGGAGTACATCTTATTCTAATCCGTTTGCCTATTTCAGCCCGCATGAAACCAAGCGCTTTATGCAATCCGGCCCACGTATCGGCCTTTTGCTCGTCGCTACCCATTAAACTAACAAAAACTTTTGCATGTCTTAAGTCGCCTGTAGCCTCGACATTAGTAACAGTTACAAATCCAATTCGCGGATCTTTAAGCTCTGTTAGTATAATTTTGCTCATTTCTTGTTTTATAAATTCTTGAACTTTTTCAACACGAAGTTGACTCACTTCTACACCTCCGCTTCCGGACTAGCTATTTGGCTTAATTTCTTCCATAGTATATGCCTCAACTATATCAAGCTCTTTGATATCGCGAAACTTATCAACTGTAAGTCCGAACTCGTAACCAGAAGCAACTTCTTTTACATCATCTTTAAAGCGGCGCAACGATTCTAACTCACCTTCATGAACGACTACTCCATCACGAATTACGCGAATTTTAGAAGTACTTGTAATCTTGCCTTCCAACACGTATCCTCCAGCAATGACAGTTTTAGAAATGGTGAAAACTTTACGGATTTCCGCACGTCCCTGCACGACTTCCTTATATGTTGGAGCCAACATTCCTGTCATCGCAGCTTCAACATCGTTTATAGCTTCATAAATAACACGATAAGGTCGAATATCAATTTTTTCGATTTCAGCCGATTTTCTGGCGTTACCATCTGGACGCACATTAAAACCAATTATCAGCGCGTTCGATGCTGATGCTAGCATTACATCAGACTCATTTATGGCACCAACGCCAGCGTGAACAATAGCGACACGAACTTCTTCGTTGTTAGCATTAAGTGCTAGCAGCGATTGCCGCAAAGCCTCTACCGATCCTTGAACATCAGCCTTTATAACGATATTTAGATCTTTAATATTGCCGTCCTGAATCTGTTTGAACAAATCATCCAGTGAAACCTTCTGTGACTGGGCCATATCGTCAGTACGTTTTTTAGCAATCCGCTTCTCAGCAACGGCCCGAGCAATTTTTTCCTCAACGGCAACTAATACATCGCCTGCCTCGGGAACGTCAGCTAGACCTAAAACTTCAACAGGAGTTGATGGCTCAGCTTTTTTTACTTTTTCGCCACGATCATTGACCATAGCCCGAACTTTGCCATATGCAGTACCAGCAATAATGGAATCGCCAATGTGTAATGTTCCCTTTTGCACTAGCACAGTAGCAACAGGGCCACGGCCTTTATCTAGTTTGGCCTCAATAATCGTTCCATAAGCGTTACGGTTTGGATTAGCCTTAAATTCTTGCATTTCTGAAACTAATAGAACCATCTCAAGCAAATCGCTAATGCCAGTTTTCTGGTGAGCGGATACTGGAACCATAATAGTATCTCCACCCCAGTCTTCCGGTATAAGCCCATGTTCCGACAATTGCTGTTTAACACGATCTGGATTAGCACCAGGTCGGTCCATCTTATTTACAGCAACAATAATGGGAACTTTTGCTGATTTTGCATGGTTTATCGCTTCAATAGTTTGCGGCATAACACCGTCATCAGCTGCAACGACCAGAATCGCAATATCAGTTACTTGCGCGCCACGTGCCCTCATTGCAGTAAAAGCTTCATGGCCCGGTGTATCTAAGAAGGCAATCTTCTTCCCTTGATAAACGACCTGATATGCGCCAATGTGCTGGGTAATCCCGCCTGCTTCCTGTGAAGTAACATGAGCCTTACGAATCACATCCAGCAGTGAAGTCTTACCATGATCAACGTGCCCCATAACTGTAACAACTGGTGGCCTGGTTATTAAGCTTGCAGCATTATCCTCAATTTCAGGAATCTCCGTAGGATCTTCCTCTGGCGGTAATGCCTCAACTGCCGCGCCAAACTCAGCGGCTAAGATTGTTGCTGTATCAAAATCAACCTCTTGATTGATGTTCACCATTATGCCGAGCATCATTAGTTTCTTAATGACCTCGCCCGCTTCCCGCATTAACTTTACTGCGAGTTCTTTAACAGTGATTGACTCACCAATATGTATGACTTTAGGCTTTGGAGTTTCGATCTTAACGACAGGTGCCTGTCGTCCATGCTGACCGGCACTATTACGGTGCGAACCTGGGCGGGTATTCCTCCTGTTTCGATCTTGAGGTCTCGGTGGATGATTATTAGTCTGGCTATTGGGACGATTGCGCGTATTTGCAGCAGTAGTATTTGCCTGTGGTCGATTCTGCTGCTGTTGGCTTTGTACTTGATTTGTGTTACGAGGCTGTTGATTTTGATTTTGACCCTGATAACGGGGCGGTTGGCTTTGATTTTGGCCCTGGTTTGAATAACGTGACGGCTGGTTTTGATTCTGCCCCTGATTTTGAAAACGGGGCGGTTGGTTTGTACGATACTGACCTTGCTGACCTTGCTGACCTTGCTGCATTGGTTGATTTATATTCGACGTTCTAGG
>JAQWAQ010000003.1 GCA_028707635.1 Negativicutes bacterium | reverse complement strand
TCTTACGCCTGGGAGCTGACCCGAGCCGCGTCGTTGTGACAGGCAATACCAAGTTTGACCAGACTTATACTGACGTAAGTCCGGACGAAAAAGCCGCCTTGCTTACTGAAATGGGATTAGCCGGAAGTTCGCCGGTTATACTAGCCGGCAGTACGCATAAAGGCGAAGAAGAAATCATTTTTCAGTCGTTTACGCAAATCAAGGCAATCTTTCCCCAAGCTAAGTTAGTGATTGCACCCCGCGACATTATGCGCGCCGATGAAATCATCAATCTGGCAGAAAAACACAACTTGATCGCGGCCCGCCGCACAGTGCTGCAGCAAGCGCCAGCGAGCGGACATACTGTTGTTGTTCTCGATACGATCGGGGAATTGGGCAAGGTGTACAGCTTAGGCGACATTGTCTTTGTCGGCGGAAGTTTGATTCAGCATGGCGGCCACAATATTCTGGAACCGGCGGCCCATGGAAAGCCTATCATTGTTGGCCCTAACATGTTCAATTTCAAGGACAGTTATTTCCTGTTTTCAAACAGGGGCGCATGTGTTACAGTGAAAGATAGTGAGGAATTAACGGCTCAAATGCTCCGGATTTTAGAAAATGATGAGATTAGTAAAGCGATGTCTGATGAGACAATGGCTATTATAACAGAAAACCGTGGTGCAGCGCGAAAAAGCGCGCTGTATCTCAAAGAATTGCTGAGCAAGCAAGCAAGCTAGTGTTTTTACACTGACGTAAAATATAATTAGAAGGCGGAACAAATATGCGCCAACGTGAAGCATTACAAATATACTTATACAAATTAGTCCATGGTGAGAAGCCCGGCTTTCTGGCCGCTCTGGTGCTGGGAGTTTTGTATGTCTTCTCGCTCATCTATGGCTTGGGCGTACGAGTCAAACTAGGCTTGTATAAAAACGGCTTCAAAAAACAACATAAACTTGACTGTACTGTCATTAGTCTTGGCAATATTACTGTCGGCGGAACCGGTAAAACACCGACTGCCCAGCAATTGGCGTCCATCATCTATGACATGGGTTATAAAGTTGTCATTCTAAACAGGGGCTATCGCGCCGGTTGGAAAGGCGACATTGGTCTGGTGTCAGATGGAAAAAAGATTTTTATGTCAGTCAATGAAGCCGGTGATGAAGCGTATCTCTTAGCTAAAAATCTGCCGGGTGTCCCTGTCGTAATTGGAAAAGACCGGGCGACCACCGGAGATTATGCTGTAAAACAGCTAAAAGCCGATGTCGTTATTTTGGATGACGGCTACCAGCACTGGAAGTTGGCACGCGATCTGGACATCGTCTTAATTGATACCCGCAATGTTTTTGGCAATAATTTCATGCTTCCGCGCGGCACTCTGCGCGAACCGCTTGCCAATTTGGCACGAGCCCATGCGTATCTGCTGACAAAAGTTGACCAGTCAAGCCATAATGCGAGAACGAGCATCAGGAATGTATTGGCCCGCTACAATTGTGTTGCCCCGGTCGTCGAGAGCATCCACAATCCCCGGGCGTTTCTTGAGATTCAAGACTGGTACAAAAAAGGTCTGCGCTGTACCAAAATCAACCTTGAAGCAGTGCGGAACAAAAGGGTGCTGGCTTTTTCGGCCATTGGCAATCCGTCGTCATTTGAACAAACGGTTGCTGATACTGGTGTCAGCTCGATTGAAGCGGTTCGGTTTCCTGACCATCACAGCTATACAATGGCCGAGATGCAGAACGTCATGCAAAAGGCTGTTGATCAGGGCGCGTGTGCATTGATTACAACCGAAAAAGATGCGGTAAAAATTCCGGCTGAATTTATTCATTCGGACCGGTCGCTGCCTGTCTACATTTTAAGCATTGAGCTTGATTTTGTTGATGGTGTCGAAGATTTCATGGCCTTGATCAAAAAAGTGCTGAAGCCTCATAACGGTATTGTAAACAACGTGGTGCCAATCACCAACGCTGTTCGGCGCCGCGGCATCGAGGTTTCAAAATAGCTGCGAAAAGTGTCTTGGAGGGATCCTGATGAAAGTATTGTGTGTTATACCGGCGCGATATTCCTCAACCCGTTTGCCTGGCAAGCCATTGGCCGATATTGCCGGTAAGCCGATGATTCAGCATGTTTACGAGCGAGCCAGTCAGGCGAAGCGCCCTGCAACTGTGCTGGTGGCGACCGACCATCAGCTGGTTTATGATACCGTTACAGCCTTTGGTGGTCAGGTCATGCTCACTTCGCCTCACCACCCTACCGGAACTGACCGCCTCGCCGAAGTGGCGGCGCACTACCCGGATGTTGACATCATTGTGAATGTCCAGGGCGACGAACCGCTGATCGAACCTCAAATCATTGACGATTTGGCGGGTGCTTTTGACAATGATCCGAGCTTAAGTATGGCAACTTTGATGACAACAATGGAGGAAAACGAATATAACAATCCTAGTGCTGTCAAAGTTGTCACAGATCTAAATGGCTACGCCTTATATTTTTCCCGCTCACTTATTCCTTTTCCCCGTGTAAAAAACGAGGACATAAAGGTGTACAAGCATCTCGGCATTTATGCCTACCGACGTGACTTTTTGCTAACGTACGCCAAACTTCAGCCAACCCCGCTCGAAAAGTCCGAATCGCTTGAACAGCTTCGCGCCCTCGAACACGGCTATCGCATTAAAGTCCTTAAAACCGACTTTAAATCCATCGGTGTTGATACCGCGGAGGATTTGGAATTAGTAAATAGAATTTTAATTACCCGCACTACAAAGGAGGTTCACTCATGAACACCGTTAAAATAAACTCAATTGAAGTTGGCGGCAAGCAGCCGCTAGTATTAATTGCCGGACCTTGTGTCATTGAAGGTTATGACCGTTCGCTTAAAATCGGCCGGGCCATCAAAGCCATCGCTGACAGGCTTGGCGTTCCCTACATTTTTAAAGCATCTTTTGATAAAGCCAACCGTTCGTCCTTTACTTCTTTCCGTGGTCCAGGCTTGGAAGAAGGACTGACGATTTTGAAAAAAATAAAAGCCGAATTAGGTGTTCCGGTTGTCAGTGATATTCACTGCATTAATCAGATTACACCAGCAGTTGAAGTCCTTGACATTTTGCAGATTCCAGCATTCTTATCCCGGCAGACCGACCTGGTCTACACAGCCGCGCAGACTGGCAAACCTGTCAATGTAAAAAAAGGCCAGTTCATGGCCCCGAATGATATGAAAAATGTAATTAATAAAATCCGCGAAGCAGGCAATGAGAATATCCTGCTGACCGAACGCGGCGCCAGTTTCGGCTACAATAACCTTGTTGTCGATATGCGCGGCTTAGCCATTATGCGTTCCCTCGGCTACCCCATTGTTTTTGATGCGACGCACAGCGTTCAGCTGCCAGGCGGCGCTGGAACTGCATCAACCGGACAAAGAGAGTTCGTAGAATATCTCACTCGCGCCGCTGTTGCTGTCGGTATCGATGCCCTCTTCATGGAAGTTCATGACAACCCTGAAGAAGCCCTTTGCGACGGCCCTAACATGCTCTATGTGGACAAACTCGAAGATTTATTAAAAGACGTTTTAGCTATCGATAACGTAGTAAGAAAACATAAATAGACTCTGGCCATCTTCCCCCCGATGTTTCAGCTCAGCTGAAACGAGGTTACGTTCCCCGTTCCCATCGGCCATTCTGAAAGAAGACGTTCCGCAGGATGAAAAATCAGCGCGATACGGTTAAAAAATCCGGTTGTTTGAGCGCAGCGAGTTTACGGATTTTCAGTACGGGCGGATTTTTTAAGTCTTCTGTAAGACCGGCCTAGCCGTTTTGGTCCTTTTGCGGCAATGGACAAAAGGACAGTTTACCCATTACCACTTTCCCAGTTAAGGAGGTCTCCTATGACAATCATAGAACAAGCTCGTACAGTTCTTAAAATGGAAGCAGAGGCCATCGAAAGCCTCATTCCTCGGATAAACGGCCAGTTTACCGCCGCTGTCACCATGGTGATGGAAGGCAAGGGCCGTGTTATTGTCACCGGTATGGGAAAATCAGGCCATGTCGGCCGGAAGATTGCCGCTACGTTAGCAAGTACCGGCACCCCGGCCTTTTTTCTGCATCCGGCTGAAGCCATTCATGGTGACTTAGGCATGGTAACAAGTGATGATATTGTATTGGCCATATCGAACAGCGGCGAAACCGGTGAGGTCGTTAGCATTATTCCAGCCATTAAACGCATCGGAGCCAGGATGATTGCCATGTGCGGCCGCGAACAATCGACACTGGTCCAAAACGCCGATGTTTTTTTAGATGTCAAAGTAGAGCAAGAAGCCTGTCCCTTAGGACTCGCCCCAACAGCCAGCACCACGGCTACCTTGGCCATGGGGGATGCGCTAGCGGTAGCGTTGCTCTGTACCAAAAACTTTACACCCGAAGAATTTGCCCTCTTCCATCCAGGCGGCAGCTTAGGTCGCAAATTGTTGTTGACAGTTGCAAACGTCATGCATTCGGGTGAAGATAACCCTGTCATTACCCCGGATCGAACAGTGAAAGAAGCGCTGTTTGTCATTACCGCTAAAGGCTTGGGCGTGACCTCGGTCATTGACCAGCAAGGGAATTTAATGGGTATTTTGACTGATGGTGATATTCGCCGCGGGCTGGAAAGAACCGGGCACGAATTCCTTGACGGACAAGTAGGTGCTCTCATGACCAAAACGCCGCGAACCATTACAGCAGATAAGCTGGCAGCGCAGGCGCTGAATATTATGGAGAAAAATAAACCTCGCCCCATTACTGTTTTGCCGGTTGTGGACAAGGACAATAAAGCAATTGGTATTATTCACCTTACTGACTTATTACGTCAAGGGGTGGTATAATGGATTGTAATACTCGTGCCGCTAAAATCAAACTCATCATTTTTGACGTTGACGGTGTCTTAACAAGCGGTCAGATTTACATCGGTCGCGAGGGTGAGCTTATGAAGCAATTCCATACTCATGACGGAATGGCGATATCGGCCGCTCACAAGGTTGGTCTTAAAACAGCCATCATTACCGGACGTGAAAGTGAAATGGTGAAATTCCGCGGGGCCGAACTAAATATCGGCGATATCTATCAGGCCGCCAAAGACAAAGTGGAAGTCCTCACCGAACTTGCGGAAAAGCATAATCTCAAGTTCGATGAAATCGGCTATGTTGGCGATGACCTCAACGATCTGGCCGTCATTATGAAAGTCGGGTTTGGCTGTGCTCCGGCTAACGCCATATCCGAAGTCAAAGAACGGGCGCATTACGTAGCCACCCGAGAAGGCGGCCAAGGCGCTGTCCGTGAAATAGTAGAATTTATCCTAAAAGCCCAAGGCAAGTGGGAGGACGTCATAACCCTTTACACAAAGCCAGGAGTTATAGAAACAAGGCAGTAGAAAGTGGAAAGTAAAAAGTGGAAAGTGGAAAGTGGAAAGTGGGGGAAACCAGAAAACCGTACCCCCGTACCGTCCGTCACTTACCTGCATTTCGTCCCTGACCGGCCATTCTGAAAGGAGACGTTCCGCAGGATGAAAAATCAGCACGTTACGATTAAGAAATCCGGTTGTTTGAGCGCAGCGAGTTTACGGATTTCCAGTAGCGTGATAATTTTTCAAGTCGACTGCAAGACAGGCCTAGCCCTTTTGGTAACTTTTGGGGCGATGCCAAAAGTACCTCGATAATTTTCAAGGCTTCTGTAAGATAGGCCTAGCCGTTTTGGTCCTTTTGCGGCAATGGACAAAAGGACGATAGTTCTTGAAAGGAGGCCCGCCGCCATGTCGAATGAATGGCAATACCATTTACTCAAAACAATTAGCCGAATCGTTTGCTTGCTGCCCTACCGAGCAGTTTTATTTCTCGGCAGACAGCTTGGCAAACTCTATTATCATATTGCTGCCCGGCAAAGACGGCGCGCGCTCGCACAGTTGATCGAGAGTACCGGTGTATCGCCGGCTGAAGGCACTCGGATCATTAAAAAGCTGTTCCTCAATCTCGGCCAGACCTTCTTAGAAGTGATGTACATACCATCACTCACTCCGGAAAAAATTAAAAAATATGTTACCATTGAAAATCGTCACTATCTGGAAGACGCAGTCGCCGAAGGGCATGGAGTGGTTTTTCTCACCGCTCATGTCGGTAACTGGGAATGGCTGGGGGCAGCCCTGGCGATGGATGGTTTTCCAATGACCACCGTCATTAAGCGCCAGCCCAATGATCAGCATACCCGGATTTTGAATGAATATCGCGAAATGGTGGGCCTCGAAATTTTTGCCCGCGGCACCACCGAACTGATTGCAGCAGCCAAAGCCCTCAAAAAAGGCAAGGTGCTTGGCTTTTTAGCCGACCAGGATGCTGGCTATAGCGGAGTGTTTTTAAAGTTTCTCGGCAAAATGGCGTCTACACCCTTAGGTCCGGCCGTCTTTGCCCGGAAGTTTAAAGCTCCTGTTGTACCGGTATTCATCGTCCGTCGCCCCGAAGGCGGGCACCGTGTTATGATCTATCCGCCGCTCTATTATGAGAACATTGGCGGCGATCCAGAATCGTTACACAAACTCACTGAGCGCATGACGAAAATAACCGAAGACACCATTAGGCAGTATCCTGACCAATGGCTGTGGTTCCAAAAACGTTGGAATACGCCGTTTAAAGAGGACTCCTGCATTGCGTATACCGGCCCAGCTTCCCCAACCGTGCAAGAGAGGATCGGTGAGCAGGTTTGAAGAATAAGAAATATTTAATTATTGCCTGTGTGATGATCCTGTTGCTGGGAAGCCTGTACTACTTTACCAGAGAAGATCCGGCTAATCCGGCGGAAACGGCCCAAACCGACGATACCAAACCTGTTTTTATCGGCAACTCGATTATTGAGGAAGATAATGGCAAACGCCTGTGGGAGCTGAACTCCGAACGAACGGAGATTGACCCGCAGACCAGTGCAGTAAAAATGATCAACCTCAAAGGCATTTTTTATAGAGAAGATGGCAGCAGTATTGAAATAACGGCGCCTGAAGCCAATCTTGATACCAAAACAAAGGATATTTTGATGGTCGGTAATGTTAAAGCCGTATCTAGTGACGGGTCCACCTTTACCGCCCGCGAAGCCCGCTGGGAAGGAAAGAAGCGCTATCTCTACGGAAAAGGCGATGTAGTTTTAACCAAAGATGATACTGTCATCACTGGTGACAACATTGAAAGTGACGCCAAGATGGAAAAAGTAAAAGTAGAAGGCAATGCCCGGGTAGTAAAAGGAGGGGCTTCTAAGTGAAAAAACAAATCAGCGCAGCCTTAATCGCCGTATTCATTACCTTCGGCGCAGCAGCCAATCTGCAGGCCGAACAGAACAAACCGGTTGAATTGGCAGCCCAAACGATTGAATATAACTCGGCGACCGGCCTTATGACCGCACAAGGCGGGGTAAGGATGATTCAGGATGACGCCGTCCTGACCGGAACTAGTGCCGAATACAATACAAAAACCAGAGAGGCCTATGTGACAGGAGGCGTCAAGGTCGTCAAGGGAGATGCTACCCTGACCTCGGCAGAAGTACGCTCCTATGACAACAATCACATGAGTGCGACAGGTGGTGCTGTCCTGGTCAAGGGTGATAATACCCTCACCGGACCTAAAATTGATTACTATTCAGACAGGCAATATGCTGTTGTGCCCGGCGGAGCCCGCCTCACTATGCCGGACGGTTTCATGACAGCTGATCAGATTGAAGCCTTCATTGAGCAGGACAAAGCCGTTGGTAACGGCAATGTTCACATCGTCAGCGATGTACGTAAACTTGATGCTGTATCCGACAATGCCACTTATTACGGTACAAAAGAAGGTGGACAAGGCAAGGCCGTCCTGACAGGCAATGCTCGTGCTGTCCAAGATGGAAATATCTTAACAGGCGAGACCCTAACCATTCGTATGGATGATAAAGCCATGGACGCCACCGGCCGCACCAAGCTCGTAGTCCAACCGCAGTAGGGATATTCGTTCCCCTCGGTCATTCTGAAAGAAGACGTTCCGCAGGATGAAAAATCAGCAAGATACGGTTAAAAAATCCGGTTGTTTGAGCGCAGCGAGTTTACGGATTTTCAGTACGGGCGGATTTTTCAAGTCTTCTGTAAGACCGGCCTAGCCGTTTTGGTCCTTTTGCGGCAATGGACAAAAGGACGGTAGGTGTTCCCGTCGTATCCACTTTCCCGAAAGGAGTCCCCTTCATGTATATTGAAACTAACCATCTGGTGAAAACATATAAAGATCGTAACGTCGTTAATGGTGTCAGCCTGCGAGTGAATAAAGGGCAAATTGTTGGTCTGCTTGGTCCAAACGGGGCTGGCAAGACCACAACCTTTTACATGATTGTCGGTCTTGAACGACCTAACAAAGGCAATATCATTGTGAATGGCGAAGACGTTACTACTATGCCCATGTACCAGCGTTCGCGATATGGGATCGGCTACCTGCCGCAGGAAGCCTCGGTATTCCGCAAGCTGACGGTTGAGGATAACCTTCTGGCCATTCTTGAAACAACGAAGCTTTCATCAGCCGAGCGCCAGGAAAAGGCCGAAAGCCTGATCAGTGAGTTTAATATTGGTCATGTCAGGCAGCGCAAAGGCTCTGAGCTGTCAGGCGGTGAACGCCGCCGGGTGGAAATTGCCCGCTGTTTAGCGACAGACCCTAATTTTATTTTGCTTGACGAACCTTTTGCCGGTGTTGATCCGATAGCTGTCGCTGACATTCAAGAAATCATTCACTACCTCCGTAAACGCGGTATCGGCATCCTGATTACCGACCACAATGTCCGCGAGACGCTCAGTATTGTCGACCGGGCTTATATCCTAAATGAAGGTGAAATCCTCATTGAAGGCGACAGTGAAACTATTGCCGCCAGTGAAGTCGCTCGCAAGTTTTATCTTGGCCAAAACTTTAGTTTGTAACCCCCCTCGATTGAACCTTACTATGAGGAGAGCTATATGCGCATATTAGACAAATATATAACCAAAGAACTACTCGGCCCATTTATATTCGGCATCTGTGCCTTTTCCAGCATCTTTATCGGGACAAGCACACTGTTTAAGATTGCGCAGTACGTAACAAAGTACGGTACACCTTTGCTAACAGTAGTTAAACTGTTTGTCTATAGTCTGCCCGGCATTGTCGTGCTGACCTTTCCTATGTCAATGCTGCTGGCTTCACTTATGGCATTTGGCCGCTTGTCAGGGTCAAGTGAAATCACCGCAATGAAGTCAGGCGGTTTAAGTTTTTACAGACTGGCAGCCCCGGTCTTTGTTGTCGCTTTCTTTGTCAGTATTTTTGCTGTTGGTTTTAATGAGTATGTTGTACCGCGGTCTAATGCGGCCTATAATTATATTGTTAAATATGAGATTGAAAAAAATACGGCTCCTAAATCACAGGAGCATATTGTCATAAAAGATGTCAGCGGAAATTATTTGGAGCGCCTGACCTATGCGCGTAAGTATGATGAAAAGACAGGCGCCATGTACGCGGTGACCATGCAGGAGTTTGAAAGCGGAAAGCTAATGAGAGTAGAAAATGCCGAAAAGGCGGTTTGGAAAACTGACCGTTGGATTATGTATAACGGCATTATTCACGACCTGTCTGTTGAAGGTAAGCTTGAACGAACAATGCGGTTTGACCAGCAGGTCATGCCAATTAACAAAAGTCCAAAAACCATTTCCAATGAGCAGAAGAAAGCCGAGGAAATGAGCATCAGGGAGTTGCGGCAGCAGATTAACATATTGCAAAAAGAGTATGTCAGTACCAATAAATTGGAAGTCGAACTCTACCAGCGCTTTACAGTTCCCTTGGCAAGCTTTGTCTTTGCGCTGATCGGTACACCGCTCGGCCTGCAGCCGCATCGCTCAAGTTCCTCTATTGGTCTTGGAATTAGTATAATCGTTATCTTCATCTACTATACCATCATGACCATCACCGGGGCCCTCGGTCAAGGCGGAGCCATCGCCCCCCTGCTGGCGGCCTGGCTGCCGAACATCCTGGGAATCATCGCCGGCTTCTTCCTAGTAAGAAAAGCTTCACAATAGGATAGTTATTACACTTCCGAAATACACGAGAGGGGGGAGACAACCATGTACGGATTAATGCTTATCGCCGTCATCGCCATAATGGGTGGGGCTATTGCCTACATCGGCGACAAGTTGGGTACTAAAGTTGGTAAGAAAAAACTCACTATCTTTGGCCTGCGTCCTAAATATACGTCGATTATTGTGACAATTATCACAGGCATTCTGATTTCGGCTTCTACGCTTGGCGTATTAAGTCTGGTATCGCGTGATGTGCGGACTGCGCTGTTCGGCATGGATGCCCTCAAAGCCCAGCTTGTTTCTCTCTCGCAGGAAGTATCTTCTCAGAATGCTGAACTGGAAATCAGTCGTAAGGCTCTTGAAGACAAGACCAAAGAGTATGCAGGATTAAATGCTAAGGTTCAGGAAACAGTAGCTAAGCTCACCTCAATCTCGCGCGAACTGGCATCAGTCACGGTTGAGCGAGATAAGGCAGCAGCTGCCTTATCTCAAGTTCAGTCTGACTATGCCTTAGCTCGCGGTGACCTTGATAAAGCCGAGCATGAAATTACCGAACTTCAGGCCACTAAAACTCAGCTTGACACCCGTATCACGCAGCTGAATTCATCCAAGATCTCATTGGAAAAAGATGTTGATGAACTCAGTAAATTGACCGACAATCTAAAAAATGGGCTGCAATTTGTTCGTGAAGGCGCAGTCGTATTCAGAGCCGGTGAAGTTCTTTATACAACTACCTTGCAATCAAGCGGCAAGCCAGATTCGGCAAAACAAGCTATTGGTACAATTGCCTATCAAGCTAACCAAACCATTATTGAAAGATTTGGTATAGAAAATAAAAATTTGGACGTCTTATGGCTGGCTAAATCCGATATTGATCATGCGGTCGATGTTATGAATGCCAACCCTGACGAATCGGTCATTGTCCGCATCACGGCCACAGGGAATACCATTTATGGTGAGCCAGTCATCGGTCAGCTCCAACTTTTCCCCAACCATTTGGTTTACTCCGAAGATTCGGTCGTTTATTCCGAAGTTGTGGATGTTGGCCGGGAAAATCACCAGTCCGAGGAAGTAGTATTGTCCTTCTTGCAGAAAGTTAACGCTGTAGCAACCAAGCAGGGCATCCTGCCTGATCCCATTCAAGGAACAGTAGGATCAATGAGCGGAGCACAGCTTTATGAGACAATTAACAAGGTCAGCCACTACGGCGGAAAAGTCCAACTCATCGCCACCGCGAAAACCGACGTCCACACTGTCGGACCTCTGCACATCGAAATCAGCGTACAAAAGGTACAATAGAATATGGAAAGTGGTAAGTGGTAATGGGAAAGTAGAAAGTAAAAAGTGGAAAGTAGTGGTCCGGATATGACCCGGATTATGCTTTCCGCTTTTTTTGTGCTTAAGAGGAATCAAGGCCGGTTTTTATCTTAATTGCTGCGTCAAGATTCCACCTCTAGAAGTGGCGTACCTCCATCCTGCCCCCCGATGTTTCAGCTCTGCTGAAACGAGTTCATTAGCTTATAGTATCCCCGTTCCCACCGGCCACCTCGGCTTTTCTGGTTTCTTCGTCCTTACCGGCCATTCTGGAAGAAGACGTTCCGCAGATGAAAAACCAGCACGGTACGGTTAAGAAATCCGGTTGTTTGAGCGCAGCGAGTTTACGGATTTCCAGTAACGCGCTGGTTTTTCAAGTCTTCTGCAAGATAGGCCGTAGACTTTTTGGGTACTTTTTGGGCAATGCAAAAAGTACCTTTATAATATTTATGTAAACTTAATCCTCCCATAATTTACCACCCCAAAACAGCCATTCAAAAAAAGGACTTTACTTCAAAATGTCGAAATTTAAAGTATAAGATTATGTTAATAAAATATTTTTTTAAATACAAATGACCATATAGTCAAGTTATATACATTAAGAGTTTATTATAAAAACCAACTAAAAAACCGTCATTTGTAAATTTAAATATGTAAACTATTTATTGACAGATCTTATTTTTTCGATGCGTTTTGACTGATTAGTCAAAACTAACAATTACCAATATTTACACCACTTATTCTAGCAGGAAACACAACACTGGCGTCGAATTATGTAAACTAGAACCTGTAAAAGCGGCAGGTGGCATAACGCAGAAACTCCGTTGGCGGCAATGAAGTTTGAGGAAACGTGGATACTCATAACAATCATGCCCCCTATGGAACCAAGCTGAAGTGCCTGGTGGCAACACCCGCGAACAAAAAAACTTAGGGGGATTTCAAAGTGAAAAAAAGACTTTTAAAAGCAGCTGTGGCAGCCGCATTAACAGTAGCCTTCGCGGTACCTGCCTTCGCTAATCCGTTCTCCGATGTTCCTGCACAACACTGGGCTTATGATTCAGTAAACAAACTTGCTCAAGCCGGTATCGTTGACGGTTATGATGATGGCACCTATAAAGGTGACAAAACTATGACTCGTTATGAAATGGCTCAAATTGTAGCAAAAGCAATGAACAAAAGCCTGAACGCTGAACAACAAGCAGCTGTTGACCAACTTGCACAAGAATTCAGCACAGAGCTGAACAATCTCGGCGTTAAAGTTGCAGGTCTTCAAGACCAAGTAGATAACATGGTTAAAATCTCCGGTGACGCTCGTGTTCGTTATTTCTCCGCTGAAAATGAAGCTGGTAAAGCTCACGACAACACTGACTTCCGTGCTCGTTTAACTTTCGACGGTAACGTAAGCGATAACCTGAAATTCAATGCTCGTATTAACAGCGGCAACATCGCATATGATGGCAGCACAAGTGGCAAATTCAAACTTGATACTGCTAATGTAACCTTCAATGCGCTTGGCCTGACTAACACAATTGGTCGTCAAGACGTTCTGCTTGGTGGCGGCTACCTGTTTGATACTCAAATGAATGCAATTGCTACTAAAGCTGGTAACCTGAAACTTGTTGCTGGTAATACTGTCGACAGTGAAGACGGCAAAAACCGCGTCTATGCTGCTGAATATGGCTTCAACGCTCTTGGCGCAGACTTCGGTGCTGATTACTACAAAAACGACTCTAACGACCAAGAAATCTATGGTTTGACTACTGCCTTCAAACTTGCTGACAACGTAACTGCAAAAGCTGAATACTTCGACAACAACGATGCTAATGCTACTGCAAAAGCTTATGGCGTTAAATTCGACAAAATCGGCTTGTCAGCTACCTACAGAGATGTAGACAGCGCAGCATTCACTGGTTTCGGTGCTCTTAGCAACGACGTAGAAGCCCTTAACAGTGCAAACGGCTTCAAAGGTATGGAATTCCAATACGACAAAGGTCTTGACAAAAACACCAAGCTTGTTGTTAAATACCAAGACTTTGAAGATCAAAACGGAACTGAGCTTGGTGCCCGCACCAGTGCAGCCGTTAACATTAAATTCTAATAAGATTCTATCCCAGGCGCCCATCATGGGCGCCTTATTTTTTTTGCTTTTTAGGAGGAATATAATACCTACTATGGAATATACTATTCAGGAACGGAGGTTGTACCGTGGAAGATATGGTAATCGCTGTCGACCCCGGCCGCGAAAAATGCGGGGTAGCCGTAGTCCGGCAGACCCAAGAAGTCTTATACAAAAGCGTGGTTGAAACAGCGAGGCTTACCGAAATTATCACCAAGCTGGCGCAAGAATACAGTACACTCACCGTGATCCTTGGCAACCGTACAACCAGCCGGGAGAACAAAAAAATCCTTGAGAAGATCAGCATCAACAATCAGCAATTAGTCGTAAAACTAGTGGACGAGCATCGCTCAACCGATGCCGCTCGTGTCCGCTATTGGCAGGAAAATCCTCCGCGCGGCTTAAAACGCTTCATACCGATCACCATGCAAGTGCCCCCGGTACCTGTCGACGATTACGTAGCCGTAATTCTCGCCGAGCGGTATTTCACATAATTATTTTTAAAATTAAGCAGGAATACATATCCTTATCTAGAATATATATCATCGTGAGGAAATGATTGGCTATAAGATTCCAGTCACTCTTAAATTGATCTTTCACTGAAGAGAACTGAAAGGGGAAGGAAGGAGGTGTACCTTAGGTACCCCGAGAGCAGTTTTTGAAGTAGGTGTATAGATATGAGCTCTCTGATAAGGGAATAGTTGAGGCAACATGGAAACTCAATAACAGTTCCCTTCTTAGGCCAGGCTCATCAAATTAAAAAACAAGAAAACCTAAGGAGGCAAACACATGAAAAAGAGTCTAATCATTACTTTAGCGCTTGTGTTCGTACTTGGCATCGCCGGTACAGCATTTGCCGCTGCTAATCCATTCGTTGATGTTCCTGCAAAACACTGGGCCTATGATGCCGTAGCTAAATTAGCTAACGCTGGCATTGTTGACGGCTATAATGACGGCACATATCGTGGCGACAAAAACATGACTCGTTACGAAATGGCTCAAATCGTTGCAAAAGCAATGGTTAAATCCGACAAAGCTGATGCTGAAACAAAAGCTCTTGTCGACAAATTAGCTGTTGAATTCAGCTCCGAACTTCAAAACCTTGGCGTTCGCGTAGCTAAATTGGAAGCTAACCAATCCAATATTAAATTCACTGGCGACGTTCGTCTTCGTTGGAATGATGACGAAGCTGCTGATGACAGCAAATTCTACGAACGTTTCCGTATCAACATGACTGCTGCTGTGAATGAAAACACTACATTCAATGGCCGTTTCGCTATGAATCACAATGAACAAGGTACAACTGGCAGTGACGATGCAAAAGTTGCTATTGCATCTTTAACTACTAAAAATGTATTCAACACTGGTGCAACTTCTACTATTGGTCGTTATGCTGAATTCCTTGGCCAAACTGGCTACCTTGTAGATACTACTGGTACTGGTATGGTTGACGGTGTTAAATTTACTGCTGGTAATGCATTAAAAGTAACTGCTGGTTATGCTGATTTTGCTGCTTATAACCCTGACAAAGCTGCAACTGCTACTGAAGCTGCAACTCAAGGTGTAAAAGATGCAGTTTATGCTGAAGCAAAATATAACACTAGCAAAGCTACAAACATTAATGCAACTTACTTTGAAACTAAAGGCATCCGCAACGTGGATTATTCCATAATCGGTGCTGGCTTTACCACAAAGTTTGCTAAAGATTGGGCGTTAACTGGTGACTATTTCCAAAATGGTGATGTTGCTGGTGATCCTGAGGCTTATGTTGCTAGAATCAGCTATAAAGGTGCTAACAAATCAGTACCGCAAAGCTGGGGCACATTTGTTGAGTACTTCAACTGGGAAAGTTACGCAACTCCTGTTGCATTGACTGGTTCAAACATGATACTAGCACAAACTGATAGAACTGCTGCTAACCTCAACGAAGGTGTTGAAGGCTTTGGCTTGGGTGTAAGTTATACTCTTGCTAAAAACATCGTTATGGAAGGTTTCCAAACTTTCAATAGCGAATACACTGACAGCAAGGTAGATACAGATAACGAACGTACACGCGTACAAGTTAACTTCTACTTCTAAAAAGAACGAGCAAAGAAGCTCACATCATGTGATGTGAGCTTCTTTTTTTGCATAACAATATTATTTAAAAAATGTTAATCACACAGAAGGAATTAGCATGATATCGTCGAATATGTTATTCGTTGTATTGTAATCTGCGGGCGATTGACTACTCACAAAAGACTAAGGAAACGTGGACACTTACTCTTTGTAAAGTAGTTTGCCCCCGTAGGATGGCGTGCAATAAAAAATATTTAGGGGGAAAACTTAATGAAAAAAAGACTTCTCGCAGCAGCTGTGGCTGCAGCAATGGCTATGTCGATGGGTGTAGTAATGGCCGCTCCTGTTGAATTCGACGGTTCAGCACAAGTGCACTACCGTTGGAATGATTCGGATGCTAACGGTACATCGGAAAGCGCTAGAAGCACCTTCTTGCTAAATGCCAAACTGGCTCTGGATGCGAATACTGATCTTTATGCCCGCTTTGCAACACAAAGATTGCATGCCGGCTTAAGCAGTGCTGATTTTAGAGCTTCTGCAACTCGTGATTCCATCTCGACCATTGACCGCTTTGGTGTTATTTTAAAAGGCGATAATGTGACATACAACCTTGGTCGTCAAGGCGCAACTATTGGTGCGACAGCACTGCTGTACAGCACTGAAGGTTATATCGGCAGCAACATGGGTTCCATTGATGGTGTAAGTGCTTCTACTAAACTTGGTGCAACTAATTTAAACTTTATCGCTGGTGTGGAAAACGGCTATAATAATTACAATGTAGGCGGCCCTGATAATAAAGTGTATAGTGTACATGGTTCCTATAATCCTGCTAAAAACTGGACTGTCGGTGGAACTCTTGCCCGCTATGATGTAGACGGCGGCGACACAACTAATCACTGGGCCTTAGATGCTGCCTTTAATCAAGGCAAAGTAGGCTACTTCGCTGAGTATACGAAATCGAATGCTGATGATAACAATCAAGCATATGTTTTGGGTGCAAGCTATGCGTTCGATGCTAAAAATTCATTCTCAGCCATGTACAGCAAAGTGGAAGCCAATGGTGATATGGGAGGCTGGACAGACTTTGATCCATCAGGTAAAGGGATGTATTACAGCTACAACCACAAACTGACCCAGGATACTACCTTTAATGTATTCTATAAAGACATGGAAGAAGTCCATGGCACCGACAATTACAATTCTTTCCGTACAACAGTGACTTATAAATTCTAACAGAAGTATAGAAATCCCACCAAGACATCGTCTTGGTGGGATTTCTTTTTATTTAAATGTATTGTTAAAAAATCTATAATTCGGCAGGAATTGCTATAGTTTGCAACGAATTGACTATAGAGTCATATAAAAGGAGGATGTTTTGATGAAGAAGAAGTTTATCGCCGGTCTTCTGGTACTTTGTTTTCTATCCGTTGCCGCCGTTCCAGCGACCCAGGCATTCAGCTTAGGTGATATCCTAAAAGTCGGCGGGATTGGCTTTGTTGTTGACAAGTTCTCCGGGCCGTTAAATAATTTTATTAACACGCTGACATTCAAGCATGGAGCAGGGACTGATTATGCAACCAAAGTCGTTCCTATTATCACCCTCGGCAGTGGTGGTTACATAGGCGCTGCGCAGGTTACCGGTCCACAAGATTTAGTGGATCGAACCGAGTCAGTGCTTCAGATTGAAGGAAACTTCAATGGCAAGCAGTTCCGGGTCAAAGCGCTCATTCCGATCGACAGCAAGAATCCTGTCAATTTTTCCCGCGTTCAAGGTGTGGGAGTATCAGCGGAAATTGATGTAAAAATTTAATTTTAGGCGGCCATATGTTATGGTCGCCTTTTACAATTCTTTTGGCAGGATATTTCTTCATTTTCGCGAAATATGTGTGTAAAGGCAAAAAAGGGAGGGTCTATCATGCAACGCAAGATTATCGTAAGTATACTGCTTATTCTATTCGTATTTTCAACTTTGGCTTCGGCACAAAGTGTTCAAGAAATGACTCTGCTGGATAAAATCATTGCAGTCGAAAAAATATTCTATGGCAGTGAGCAGACAGGTTCACTCATCGACCGTACCTCTAAGCTGGAAAGAGACATTTATGGTGTTGAAACGCAAGATGCTTTAATGGCAAAACTTGATCGGATCTATATCTACACCAAAGAAAATTCCAGCCTAGCTCCGTCGTTTATTACTAAATTAAATGCCGTTGAATGGGCGCTTACCCATGATATTACAGAACAACCGGCCAAGACCAGGCTGGAAAATTTAGAACGGCTTTTACTCGGCAATGCCGAAACAGACTCGTTTGACGATCGCATTAATAAGCTGATGAAGCTTTCTTATACTGACGGTCAAGTGAATCTGACTAATATTACTGTGTTTAAAGACACACTCGTGAAAATTAAAATTGCGACACCGCTCAATACGAAAACCACCCGTCCGGGTGATGTTGTCGTCTTCCAGGCCGCTGAAGATGTTTATTCGGATGGGTATCTGGTGATCCCTCAAGGCGCTCAGGGGCTGGGCAAGGTCACGAAAGTAGAGCGTTCTAAGAATTTTGGTCGTGATGCTAAGCTTGAAATTTCCTTTGATAACATTGAAGCCATTGATGGCAGTACGATCAATACAGTTCTTGGCGATAAAGCTAAAGAAGAAACCAAATCCCTTGCCAAAGCAGCCGGTGCCACAGTTGCCGGTATGATCATTTTAGGTCCAATCGGCGTAGTTGGCGGTGCCTTTATTCATGGGCAGGAAGTAGAGATCCCTGTCGGTGCCCAGATGTATATCCAGACACAAGCCGATACAGAGATATTTGGTCTGCAGGTAAGCGAACCTGCCATATTGAACTAGGCAAGATACGTTAAACAATAGAACTATCTGACAAAACGCCACCTAATCGGTGGCGTTTCTACATTTTCCCGGATAAAAAATTGCAGGAAAAGTGCAGGTTCTGTAGAATAAAATTAAGATTACCGGATAGACTTTAATTGTATTTAGATATATTTTCCATATCCTACTTGCTGAATAGATAGGAGATAATTATGTTTGACACAAAAAAGGCTGTCTTTGGCCTATTAGCACTGATCATGGTTTTTGGTGCAGCCGTGCCTGGTTATGCAGCCGATACAGAAGCGACCACTGACAATAAAAAGGAAGTCGCGTCATCGGTAGAATCCGCTACACCGGCAAAACCGCAAGCACCCATTACAATTGAAGGGGACGAACTTTCCTTCAGCGATTTGACGGGACAAGTCTTTGTAAAAGGCAATGTACGAGTCACTCAAAATGAAGTTAAATTAACGACAGATCTTCTCAATGGCAATACTAAGGAAAGTCTTGTTTGGACAGACAGCGAAGCAACAATGACACAACCAGGTGTTAATCTTATTGGTTCCGGCGGTTTGAAATATGACTATAAAGACAATACCGGTACTTTGCAGCAGGCTTCAGGAAAGGTCAACAGACAGTTTGTTACCGGTCGTAATATTGAAATGGTGTCTACCAGTGAAATCATCATTAACGACGGTACTATGACGGTCTGCCCAGCCGAAGTACCTGACTATCATGTTAGCGCAGATAAGGTTGAAATATGGCCTGGTGATAAGATGATTGCTTACAATGCGAAGTTTTGGATTAAGAATACGGTTATTTATTCTATGGGCAAATATCAAAAGTCATTGAAAGAAGGGGCTCAAAGCGAGTTTCCCCGAATAGGTTATGATAGTGGTGATGGTGCTTATATCAGTCAATATCTGGAGGTCCCTGTTGCTGGCAATACAAGTGCCTATGCAGATTTAACTTATTTTTCATCGGCTGGATTTAAACCAGCGTATGGTCTTGTTGATAGAGAAAAAATGTATTCCGTAGGAATTAATTACGGAAATTATCAGGATAGCGATGATGAGTGGATCAAAAAGGAACCTGAATTTAGGTTTGATCTTCATCGACAACGGGTTGGCAATTCGCCTATTACCTATACATTTATGGGTATTTATGGTAAGTGGACTGATGCTAGAAAGACCAGTTGGCATCAAGACTATCGACTGAATTTCCGTCATGATACGATTGATCTGAGTGATACTTTAAAACTTAATGTGGGCTTTGGTTTACGGCATCTTCGCGAAAGTTATAATGACTATAGTGCGGACTCGTGGAGTGCTGGTGCTCGCCTTACTAAGACTTGGTCACCTAAGCTTACTACATGGACTGGATATGGTTATACGCAAAAGACATCCAATGTTTTTGACTTTGATGAAGAAGACGTAAATAAGAAGTGGACAAATGGTGTATCATATAAATTTGACCATCAAAATACGATTGTCTTTTCACAAGTCTATGACCTGGAAAACAAACTTGTTTACGACCAAGACTATACATGGCGTCGCAACCTACACTGTTGGGATTTGGAAATTACCTACAGAGAGAAGCGAGACCAATTAAAAGTTAGTATAGACACTGTTAAATGGTAATTGGAGGACTGAAGATTGCATAACAATCTGATTAACATTATTAAAAAAGCCCAGGGTAAAAAAATCATGGTTATTGGCGACATGGTGGCTGATGTTTATCTTGAAGGCAAAATCTCTCGTATATCGCGGGAAGCACCCGTTCTCATCCTAGAGCACTCGGCAGAAAACGTAGTGCCTGGCGGTGCGGCTAACGCTGTCCACAATACAGCGACATTAGGGGGGGAGGTTTACGCTGTCGGCGTGATTGGGCAAGACTCTGCCGGTCAGGAGCTGGTACGGGTCTTAAATAGCAAGGGTGTCAATACTCATGGACTCATTGAGGATTCCAACCGCCCTACTATTACCAAAACCCGTGTTATGGCCGGTGGTCAAGCGACAGTTCGTCAGCAAGTTGTCCGGATTGACCGCGAGAAAAAGGAACCGTTATTAGCAGAAGTAGAATTACGAATTTTAAAATATATCGAAGAGAATATCCCTAGAATGTCTGCCGTAGTCCTGAGTGATTATGGCAGCCATTCTGTATCTCCAAAAATCTTACGCACAGCAATTGACTTGTGCCGTAAGTCTAGTATTCCCTGCATTGTTGATTCTCGATATAATGTCATGGCGTATACAGGTGTGACTGTCGTAAAGCAAAATGAGTCTGAAGCCGCCGCTGCCGTCGGGCTAGAGTCGCTTGACAGCCAATCACTGATTCATGCCGGTAAAACCTTGCTTGATCGTCTTAATGCTGAGGCGGTGCTAATTACCCAAGGGCCGGATGGCATGACCCTGTTTGAAGCAGACGAAAAATTCACCCATATCCCGGTAACCAATAAAAGCGAAGTTTATGACGTGACAGGAGCCGGTGACACCGTCGTTTCGGCCATGATCTTAGCACTGGCAGCTGGAGCTGGCTACGGTGAGGCCGCCAGGCTGTCCAACTTTGCCGCCGGAGTCGTTGTCAAAAAGCCCGGTACTGCTACTACTACGCCTGATGAACTGCGCGAAGCGATAGGAGAACATCATGAAAATCGTAAAGCGTAACCAATTAAATCAGATTATCTTAAATATAAAAGCCGCGGGTAAAACACTTGTTTTTACCAACGGCTGTTTTGACATTTTGCACGTGGGACATGTACGCTATCTAACCGCTGCCAGGGAACTGGGCGACTGCCTTATTGTCGGCTTGAACAGCGATGAGTCAGTACGCTGCCTTAAAGGTCCAACAAGACCAATCAACAATGAGGACGACCGAGCCGAAGTTCTGGCAGCCCTGTCAAGTGTAGACTATGTAATACTTTTTGGTGAGCGTACAGCTGAAAGCCTTATCGCCGAAATTAAACCCGACATCTACGTAAAAGGCGGCGACTATAAGGTGGAAGAACTTCCCGAAGCCAAAATCATCACCCAATACGGCGGACGAATCAAACTAATCCCCGAAGTTCCGGGACGGTCTTCGTCGAATGTGATAAAGAAAATTCAAAATGATAATTAGCCTTCGAGGTATTTATGAACTATAAAAATATCCTTATTATAAAACTCAGCGCCATCGGCGATGTCATTCACGCTTTGCCGGTTGCATCAGCATTAAAAGCCTGCTATCCGCAAGCCCGCATTACCTGGGTAGTGGAGAAGCCAGCCTATGATTTACTAACCAACAACCCCAATATCGATGAAATCATCCTTTTTGAAAAAAAGAAATTCAAATCTATTAGCGGATTTTTAAAACACGGCCCCAAATTGGCCTGCGAACTTCACAAACGAAAATTTGACTTATCTATCGATTTACAAGGCTTATTCAAAAGTGCAGCTATCGCGTTGCTAAGCGGAGCCAAGAAAAAACTTGTCTACTGTAATGCTAGAGAATTAAGTCATTTAGTCAGCGAAAGAATTGATGGCGAGCATTCGAAAGGACATGTTGTCGATAGATACCTTGACGTTGTCCGTCATCTTGGTGTTATTATAGATAAGCCTTACTTTGAAGTAAATGTCACTGAAAAGGAAGCATCCAAAACCAAAGCGATAACAGATAAAGCCGGAATTGATATCACTAAGCCTTATGTAGTACTAGCCCCAGGCACAAACTGGCCGAACAAATGCTGGCCGACAAGCCACTTTGCGGCGCTGGTTGACAAACTATTTGATGACGGTATTATTCCTGTTGTTATAGGCGGGCCCAAAGATGACCGATTGTATAATGAAATAGCTGCTGAAGCGAATATTCCGCCAGTCGACCTCATTGGTAAGACCAATCTTAAAGAACTGGCTTATATAATACAACAAGCCCGAGCTTTCATCGGCGGTGATACTGGCCCGATGCACCTGGCGGCAGCTGTGAATACTCCGGTAATTGCCCTGTTTGGCCCCACCGACCCCAACCGCAATGGACCATACGGCGACGGGCATAAGGTGCTTATCACGGCTTGGGAATGTCGAGGCTGCTGGAAGAGAAGTTGTGCTAAAAATAATATATGTTTAGAAGGCATTGATCCTAGCATGGTTTATAGTGAAGTGAAGCGACTAATATCAAATTTTAAGGAGACAGAGTTTTGAATATATTAATTCTTTTTTCTCAACCATGGAAGGTTGGAGGTGCAGAGACACATGTTGCTGACTTAATTCGCACCATGAAAGCGAAGGGGCATAGTGTTTTTATCATTACACATGGAGATAAAAGGGTTGAACAACTGGATGCGCTTGTTTCAAAACAGTGGGTATTTAACTTTAGGTCTACTAACCCGCTCCTATACTTAAAAGTAGGAAAACAACTTTGTGAAATAGTACAAGACCAAAAAATAGATATCGTTCATGCTCATCAAAGAACGGCTGGGTACTTTGGGGCATATATAAAGATGAAAACAGGCATTCCATTCGTTGTAACAATTCATGATCCTTGGAAAAGAGCATTATTAAAAAAAATGCACAGCAACATTTTTAGTCACATTATTACAGTTAGCGAATTTCTCAGGCAACGCTTTATTACCGAATTTGGTTTTGATGCTAATAGGGTACACACCATTTGGAACGGTGTTGATGAAAATAGATATGATCCATGTAATTTTTCCCGAGAAGAGCTAAGGAAATTAAGAGAAGGTTTGGGAATAAGCGCGGATCATAAAGTTGTAAGCCTAATCGCTCGCCTATATTCTTCTAAAGGACACCAATATATTATAGAAGCTGCTCCAAATATAATAAAGCACATACCAGAGGTCAGGTTTTTGTTTGTCGGCAGTGGCGAGCATGAAGCTAAATTTAAGGCTCAAATACAAGAAAAGGCACTTTGTGATTATTTTATATTTACCGGATACCGGGAAGACATACCTGAACTAATAGCTATATCGGACATCGTTACTCGACCATCTGACATGGAGGGGTTGCCTATCAATTTAATTGAGGCAATGCTGATGGAAAAGCCTGTTGTAGCTACAGGGATAGCAGGAGTTCCTGAAATGATAGAACATGGCGAAAACGGCTTTATGATCGAGCCAAGTGATACCGAGAATTTGGCTAAGTATATTATTAAACTATTATCAGATAGTTCATTGAGTAACAATATGGGACAACGTGGAAGGGAAACCGCTTTAAGAAAGTTCACTTTGAGTAGTCTTGGAATGAAAGTGGAAAACTTATACAAATTAATCTCAAGGAAAGATCAATCATGAATGGTAAAAGTAATGTGCTTTTCATTGCTCCTGAATCATTACCGGTTCCTCCGGTTAAAGGTGGTGCGGTAGAGTCTGTTATTTATCAGGCAGCGAATTATTTAAAAGACCGCTTCTCAATAACGGTGATTTCCCCTGCGGATTCTTCGTTGCCATTAGTACATGTTGAAAAAGAGATCGAATATCGACACATTGCACGAATGTGTTCTTTGCGACGGGATAAAGTTCCGTTGAGACTAGCTAAAGTACCATTTATCAAATTACCGCGTGTTTTTTATAAAAGCCCATATATAAACGGTGTGCTTGAAGAGATTGGCAATGTGAAACCAGATATTGTACATGTTCATAATTCGCCATTATATGTTTTATTTATTAAGCAACGATTTCCCAATGTTAAAATTATCCTTCATATGCATAACCGACATTTAGTTAGAATGAATCGTTGTCTCGCGGATGATATTGTAAAGAACACCGATATAATTGCCGGAGTAAGTAAGTATATAGTAGATGATATAGCTGCGGCCTTTCCAGAAGCAAAACTGAAGTTAAGGGTACTCTATAATGGTGTTGATACTGACCACTTTAAGCCAATGCCTCCTGATGGTATACGAGAAGAGTTAGGTGTTCCGACAAATAGCAAAATACTCCTTTTTGCTGGAAGACTAACCAAGCAAAAAGGAGTTCATGTCTTGTTAGAAGCATTGCAGGGGGATCTTGCTGAAGGATGGACGTTGCTATTAACCGGCTCAAGTTGGTTTGGTGAAACTAGGAAGAATAGGTATCTTAAGAAGCTAGAGGAACTATCGAGAAATATAAAAATCCCCGTTGTTTTCACGGGGTTCATTGAACATAAAAAGATGTCTGATGTACTTGCAGTTGCTGATTTGACAGTTCTCCCTTCGATTGGAGAGGAAGCATTCCCGCTAATTGCATTGGAATCAGCTGCGGTTGGTACCCCTGTGTTATGTAATGTAATCGGCGGTGCCGCTGAGTCTATATTGGATGGGGAAACAGGGTTTTTAAATTATGATATCAGTACAAAAGGGTTGAGAATAAAAATTCAAGCGGTTTTAGCTGAAGAAAGTATCAAACTCAAAGCAATGAGAAAAAGCTGTAGAGACCATATAATACAACATTATTCTTGGGATATATGCAGCGGAGTGTATAGTGCAACTTATGGTGAATTGCTTTCTAATTGTAAAGTTCCTCAATCTTCGGTTAGTATAGGAGCTGATCTAAAATGAATAAATTAATCTCAATAATTATGCCAGTTTACAATGTCGATATTTATATTGCCGAAACAATTAATTCTGTTAGGCAACAAACATATCAGGATTGGGAACTTATCGTAGTAGACGATGGTTCAACCGATCGTACTAGTTCTATCGTAGAGGCTCTGGTGACATTAGATAATCGAATTAGGTTAGTAAAGCAAAGTAATCAGGGTGTGGCTAGTGCTCGTAATAAGGGGATGTCGTTGGCTAATGGGGAGTATATTTCTTTTTTAGATGGCGACGACCTTTGGGAACCCAATTTTTTAGAAGAACTTGTCAATGCAAAAAAAGAGGGTATAGGCATAGTGTTTTGCGGGTTTAGTCGCTTGTACAACAATAAACGTAAAAAGTATAAATTTCAATATATGAGCGGCAACATACTCCTCGCGAATATAAAAGGGATTGTTTGGCTCCATATCGGCGGGGTTGTCATTGAACGTGATATTTTGACTAAATATGGGATTTCCTTCGCTGAAGGCTGTAGCATGGGAGAAGACCTCGAGTTTATAATGAAAGTCTTAAGTGTAACAAAGGCTCAAGCGATTTCTAAAGAATTGATGTTATATAGAGTGCGTCAAGGATCAGCATGTAACTCGGCATTCAATTGGAGAAAACATATTCAAGTGCTCACAGCAAATCATAGAGTTATTGCCTTTATAAAGAATCATTACAGAGGTGTAGACATTGATGAAGTTCTGCAGTCCTTGTACAAAAGAATAGCCTATGATAGCTACCGTATACTTTGGAAAATGTTTAAAGCTGGAAATAAAGATGATGTATTCAATTTGCTAAGTGATGTAAACTTTCAAAAAGACTTAAGTAATCTAGCAATTAGCGAATTAAAGATGGTTGATCGCATGAAATATAACATAGTTAAGACCGAAAATCCGCTTATTTGGAGTATGATGCGTTACTTAGGATAAGTCCCCTAATACTCATTTAGGGCTTTTTGAAAAGAGAAATTATTTTCCATAAAATTAAATTTTCATTAAGAATTATAGTATGTCTCAATTTATCAGCATTGTTTAAATTTTTTCTGTTGATAAGGCTTATTTCCTTATCCCAGTTTTCATTTTTTAATAACTCAATAGTGTTCTTATAGTATCCATGTCTAATTAGTTTCCAGAGATATCTGAACATAGAAAGTCTGATCTTATTATTACAAGTGTTGAGAATATACTCTTTATTAGGGTCAGTATAGTTTTGCTCAATGAATTGATAAACTTTTTTCATTGCCCAAACAGATGAGATCCTTGTGTGGTAATCCCAACCTTTTTCGGTTGCAGAGCCTGGGCGTTGTTTTCGATATAGCATCAATTTCTTTTGTAAATAACTGCACTTACAAACTGTTAACAATTTCAAAACAAATTCTATATCTTCACTAATTTTGTGCTCAATGGTAAAGCGTATTTTATACTTATCAACTATTTCCTTATTTACGAGTAGCGCCCCAATATGGAAATTAAGATTTTCGTTAAGAGTAGCTAGGAGTATACTATCTGATATTTTTATACTCGGGTGATCTTTAATTATATTGTTTGGATATAAATGTTGAAAATCACAAAGAACCAGGTCGTTTCCTTGATTATAAATTATTAAAATCTCGCTTAAAAATGAAGGTCGCCATAGATCATCACCATCTAAAAATGTTAATACCTTTCCTTTAGCTAAACGTATACCTGCATTTCGAGCTGCTGATACGCCTGCTTGGTTTTGATTCACTAAAATTATACGCTCATCTAACAATGCTAGCTTTTTTACGACGTCAGAGGTATTATCAGATGACCCATCATTTATAACGATTACCTCCCAGTCTTCATAGGTCTGTTCCTGAATGGAGTTTATCGTTTTTTCAATGTACTGAGAAACATTGTAAGCTGGTACAATGATAGACACGTTAGGCAAAATATTTACTCCTTTAAAATTTTTGTGTAGGTTAGTAAAGTGACTGTCTGGATCAAAACAAGTCAGTACCCCAGTATTTGCCACCATACATTATGAGTATAGCATTTCTGGAGATGAAATGCACTTCGCTGTTCTAGCAGCATCATTACTAGAACTGGCTATAACTAGATATTTCGCCCGTTTTTTATTCTCCACCAGGAGAGGGCTTGAATTGAGTCTGAATATTGCTTTATTATCTCGATAGTAGGGCTTGATTTCTTGGAGTTAGCGTTAGGAAGAGTTTCGATAGTAGGGGTTCCCGTTTTGCCAATATTGTTGGCGGTAATCCATAATTCGTGGTTTGTTCCAATTGTATTACCCTTAGTTAGGCTATCACTTATGGAATAATATTCAAAGCTTTTCGGGGCGATTAGCTCAAATAGCGTTGGCGCAATACCTAGGTGAGTCCCGGCCGCATTGTCAGGAATGATTGATTTATTGACACCCTTTCCATATAAGATAAAAGGAACTGCATAGCGTTCGTAAAGGCTCGGGTTTGGCTCAATATTCACCCGATTAGCGTGATCGCCGGTGATGGCGAATAAGCTGTCCGGGTATTTTTTTTGCATTGTACTGACAAAGTCAGCTAATATCTTATCAGCGTACCAGAAGTGACCGAGTTTTTGCTGCCAGTCTTTTGTTTCCTTAAAGTATTCCGGAACGCTATTCACTGTCTCTTCATCAAAGCCTTCCTGCACTAAATTAACCGTGTAAGGCGGGTGATTTGAGGTTGTTAAAATGACGTGAAAACTTGGTTGGTCGTCTGTTGTTTTCGCGGCAATTTCCTTTAAAAAAAACTTATCTTCCATGCCCCAAGCATTACCGGAATTGTCTTGCAAATCATTGCAGCCGTAGAATTCATCAAAGCCTTGTGACAAGGCTAACTCTTTTATCTTTTGCCAAGATGAAAAGCCACCATACCAGAAATATGTTTTATAGCCGAGCTTTTTCATTTGGGCTGCTATTGCGGTAGCATACGGTTGCTTATAAGTCTCAGGGTGGTAGTTAGGGTAAAGGTTGACCTCAGCTAACCCGGTGACGATTCCGTTTACAGCTTGGGCAGTGTTTGGTCCGGTGGGTAGGAAGGCTTTCACAGTTACTGCATTTTCTTTTGCAGCAATATTTTTTAAGCCGTTGGCTATATTTAGGTCTTTATATTTTGGCAGAAGCGGCCATTCGGCATAAGCTTCACCGATGATAACAAATATGTGTCGCGGTTTTTGAATTTTAGGACCTTGGGCTTCTTTTTTAAAGTAATCGTCAATATTGTTGGTCATTATTGAGCGGTTTGCCAGTTGCCTGCCATATTCGGCGACTTTATCTGCTTTAATGTCAAGTCCCTCGGCGTTGCGTAGTCGTTCATAGCCGGCATAGGCACGATATAAGGCTTGAACATCATCTAAAATAGCTTCATTGAGAAACGCATCTTTGGTTAATGCTGAATTCTCCCAATGGATAGCTCTGGCGTAGCTAAAGCTGCCGGCAAACCGGGTGAATACCATGAACGTGGCTATCATAAGAATGACTGTTGTGCGAAAGACTAATCTGCGAGGTTTGCTGGAAAATTTTGGTGAAGGACATGTCTTAGTTGCCAAAAATACTTTAAGAAGTCGGCAGAGAATAAAGGAAATAACAGCAACCGAGAACAGCCGCAAGGGGAGTTGGTACTGCTTGACAAGCGTATCGAATAACGCGATAGTGTCATCCTTAAAGGTGTTAAAAATAATCTGGTCGAAAGCTGAGTGGAATTCTTCGTAGTAGGGAATCCGGGTATGAAAAAGAAGAGTAAGTAAAATAGTGTAGATGGAGCCTAAGTAGTACCGGACTTTTTCAACCTCTTTACTTTTAATGAATAAATTTGTGATTGTACAGCATAGAAAGGTTAGCAGGGCAATTATACCAGCACTTTTCAAGCTTAATCGTAAGCCATAAAAGAGCGACATAAGTATGTCAGATAGAGCTGTTGTATCGCCTAAATATTGATGTAAGAGTCCGATAAATGCTACTCGGTATAGGCATAACACAAAAAGAGTGAAGATAAATAGCTTGAAGTCTTGCTGAATGTTTTTGAAAAACCGTGCCCATGCTGACATTTGTAAGATGCACTTCCTTTAATGATAGATCTAGACGGTTGATTGTGTATAGGTTCATCTTATATTAACAAAAAAGCCGGAGTTTTTAAATAAAAAATGCTGCTTGACTATTTCACTGTAAATATCTATCATTAAAAAAAGTTAGACTATTGAGCTTTTAATACTTTAGAGCTAGAAGACGCTATTGCTCTCTATGGCAGGGTAAGTCCAATAAAGGAGTCGAATTATTTATGATAAGCAAATTGAAGAATCTGACGATCATTAATAAGTTTGGATATTTTTTCATAGTATTATTCGTTTTGGCTAACCATCTATCGACTTCTCTTATGTGGGTAAGTATTATTAGTATGATCATACTTGCTGCATATAAATTTTTCCGATATAAAGAAGATATCGTGCCACCGGAACCGATAATAGTAAAAGGAATGGCAGTATTTATCTTTTGTATGGTAATATCTAGTGCGTTTTCTAATGACCAAGTGAAAAGCTTAAACGTTGCTTTTGATTTTTTTGAAGTAATGCTGCCCTTCTTCTTACCTTTTCTCTTTGTGAAAACTCGGCGTCAGTTGATTATTGTAATATTAGCTTTAGGTTTAGCGGTAAGTATACCGTCAGTTCACGCGATATACCAAGGAATTCATGGGAATTTTCGGGCAGGTTCTTTTTTTAGTAATCCCATGTTTCTAGGAGGACTCCTATCAATTAGCATCCCTTTCTATTATGTATTAGCTTTAGAAAAGGATTACTTGTGCAACAACAAAGTGAGGCTGTTTTGTGGCGCAGTGGCTGCTCTAGCTGCTATAGCCTTGGTGTATAATGGAACACGCGGTGTTTGGGTTGCTGTTGTTGTAGTACTTGTTCTGCACTTATTATCAGTTTTTTTCAGGAATCCGAAATTGGGTATTGTGTTAACTATAATCTTTTGTGTCTTAAGTGGGATGTTATGGCAAACAAGCACAATACAAAACCGTATTAAATCAATTACTTCAATAAAAAATAAATCCAATATGGAAAGATTTTTAATTTGGGAAAGTTCTATAAAAATGGCAAAAGATTATCCTATAACCGGAGTTGGCTTAGGTAACTTTAATAAATTTGAAATGGAGAGATATATCTCTCCCAAATCTAAGGGGCCAAAGTCACATGTTCATGCGCATAATAATTTACTTCACTTTCTAGCTGAAACCGGGATTATCGGATTTGGTGGTTTTATAATAATGTATTACAGTATCTTTCGTGCATTCATGATGAGACAGAGACACACTATTATGAAAGCTGGTTTGTTAGTAACCTTAAGTTTTTTAATTTATGGAATGACAGAATTTAATTTTGGTCATCGCGAAGTAATGCGAATCTATTGGTTTATATTGGGGTTAGCTTTCTGTTTGCAAAAGAATAATTCAATGTTTGGTGAGGATCAATTAAAGTAGCAAATTGAACAGGAATTAATTGGTGTCGACTTATGGGCTTTATAAACAGAAAGATTCAGCACGCTTTTTTATAAGGCGTGCTGAATCTTTTGAAAACAGACGAGGCTCTTATTGAGAGATTGAGAATATTAAGAGAGCCTCTACACTATTCTACAAAAATATTACTATTCTAAGAATTTATGACAATATCCAGCATTTGTTATAATTAAAATAACAGGAGATTTGTTTTTTGTTGGAGAATAAAGTATTTTTAGAAATTGTATGTGGAGGAAGCGTCTGAAACGCATATTTAAGTAAAGGGAGATGTAAATTGGAAGAATCAACTATTGAGTTAATTGATATACTTAGATTCCTTAAACGGCGTTTTAAATTTATCTTAGCTACAGTGGTCGTCTTCGTTTTGGCTGCTGCAATTATAAATTATACAACACCGCCTGTATATGAGGCATCTTTGACATTGCGAGCAGGATCAGACAAGACAGTTACCACTTATTCAGAGATTATAAAAAGCAAATCAGTCATGAATGAAGCAGTCAAGCGGGCAAAGACAGGAGATGGGCAAAGTATTAATATTGGATCACCCAAGGTGATCGTAAAACCTGTAAAAGGTTCTGATATCATGGTTGTTAAGGTAGAGGCAGGTTCAAGCCAAGGTGCAAAGCTTGTAGCAACAGGTCTTGTTGATAGTTTTATAGATAGTCTTCAAGAAATGCAAAGCTTGGAAAATTCCTTAGTTCGAAAATCAATTGAGCAACAACTTGATAAAGCCAAAAAAGAATTAGAAGAGAATGAACTTAAGCTTCAAACCTATAAAAAAGATCACCAAATTGAAGAACTTTCTAATGGTACTAAACCAACTATTGAAAAGCTTGTGGCTTTGGACAAGTTATCCGGTCAGAATGTTGCACGTATGGCAGTAGCTAAAGTCAAGCTGCAGATCAGTCAGCCTTTTGTCTTCCCCAATAAGGTCTTAATTGATAACTATAAAACTAAGATTATCAAACAAGAAACTCAGCTTGCTTTCCTAATAAGTGAATTAGGGGAAGGTCATCCAGAAGTTGTTTCTTCAAAAATAGCAATAGAGCAAACAAAAAAAGACTTGAACGATGATCTGGAACGTGTAATCAATATTGATGCTCCGGGTTTAAGCGTTCAGCAATACGAGGAGATAGAATCCGTTTTATTGGCTGAAATTGAACAAGCAGTCGCTATACGACAAAAACAAACTTTGAATAAAATAACAAGCCAATTAAATGGCGAGATTGCAAAATTTAATTCTAGCGAACAAGGATTAGTTAATCTTATGCGAAACAGTCATGTTGCCCAAGAAAAGCACAGTACATTGAAAAGCAAGTATGAAGTATTTCGTGCACAGTTAACAGATGTCAGGATTGTTGATCCAGCAAGTGCATCTAGTCAGCCTATTCGGCCTAAAAAGGCCCTAAATCTTATTTTGGCAGCTACAATAGGATTGTTTAGCGGGATCGTTATTGCGTTCTTATATGAATATACAAAAGGAAATACAGGTATACATGCTAAATTGTGATTCTGTGTTTATATGGGCATTAAACCAATGGACAAGGGGGTGTAGATAGTGCAAATTAAACGAGGTTCTTTGCTGCTGATGCTGATTGATATGGCTATTGTTATCTTAGGTTCATTTTCTTCCATATATATTAGATTTGAAGGAAATGTCCCTCCGCACTATTATGGCATCTTAATACAACATCTCCCTGTTATTGTCTTACTAAGATTGGGAGTCTTTTACGGATCTGGTTTATATCACAGACTATGGCGTTATGCTAGCATAACTGATTTAATATCTATTGTTAGTGCTGTTACAGTGAGCACTGCAATAATAACGGTGTATTTAATTTTTATTAATGCTGGACTGCCTAAAAGCTTCCATGTATTAACATGGACTTTTTCTATCGCTTTTATTGGATCTAGCAGGTTGGCAATTCGGGTTTATTATCACATCCGCCATAAGGCAGAAGTAGAAAAGGGTAGTTTATCAAAAGTGTTAATTGTTGGCGCTGGCGATGCAGGAGCGATGATCGCCAGGGAAATTCAGAGTCGCTTTCATGATACTAAGAAGATAATAGGGTTTATTGACGATTCGAAAAACAAGCTAGATCAGAGGCTTCTTGGGGTGAAAGTGTTAGGCACACGTGACAACATCAAAGAAATAGTAAAGCAGAATAGGGTAAACGAAATAATCATTGCAATGCCATCCGTTGAAGGATCAATCGTTAGGGAGATTATTAATAATTGCAAGGAAACTAAATGTGAAATAAAGACAGTGCCAGGAATTTATGAAATAATTGATGGGAAGATCAGTGTAAACCAACTAAGAACAATTGATGTTGAAGATCTTTTAAGGCGTGATCCTGTGCAATTAGACCTAGAAAGAATATCCGGCTATTTAAGAGGGAAAAGTGTGCTTGTAACTGGTGCCGGTGGATCTATTGGATCAGAGATTTGCCGCCAAGTAGCCCAAATGGGTCCTGCCAGTATTGTTCTCCTTGGGAAAGGGGAAAACAGTATTTATGAGATACATCGGGAATTGGCGAACAAGTATCCACAGATAAAACTTGCCCCTGTTATTGCAGATGTGCGCGATAAGGCAAGAATCAATGGCGTTTTTGCAAAACTACAACCCCAAGTTGTATTTCATGCCGCAGCGCATAAACACGTTCCTCTGATGGAAGCTCAACCGATAGAAGCGGTACGTAATAATGTTTTTGGAACAAAGACTGTAGCAGAGGCGGCTGACAGGGTTAATTCAGAAGTCTTTGTTATGATATCTACGGACAAGGCAGTCAATCCAACGAGTGCTATGGGTGCCACAAAACGTGTGGCTGAGCTTGTTGTGCAAAATATGAGCAATATTAGCACCACAAAATTTGTCGCCGTGCGATTTGGAAACGTGCTTGGGAGCAGAGGCAGCGTTGTGCCATTATTTAAGAAGCAAATCGCGAACGGCGGCCCTGTGACAGTCACTCATCCGGAAATGCGGCGTTACTTTATGACCATTCCTGAAGCGACGCAATTGGTGCTTCAGGCCGGATCTATGGCCCAGGGCGGTGAGGTTTTCGTTTTGGACATGGGTGAACCTGTTAAAATCGTTGATTTGGCTAATGATATTATTGAACTTTCAGGGTTCGTACCAAACAAAGATATAGAAATAAAATTTACAGGGCTAAGACCGGGGGAAAAACTTTTTGAAGAACTCCTAACTGCAGAAGAAGGAACGTCATCAACGAAACATGAGAAGATTTTCAAGGCCAACTTAAAAATTGTCAATGAGGAAAAGTTGCAGAGAGGACTTGTTGGATTGCAATCTGCTAGTAGTTCAGATGATATATATATATTACTTGAGAAGTTAGTCCCGACCTACCAAAGTATGCGGAAAAAGCAAAAGGATAAGGATGTTCGAAATATTCATTATAAAACAGTTAATCAACAGGATGTTAGCCTTGTACAGAGATTTTCTGAGAACTAGGGGTAATACCGGACAGAATTATCAAGTAAGGGAAACACAGCAACAGGAACTGCGTATCACCAGACGCGGGTCACATGTGAGAGGCTAGCACCTTTGTTTGGGATATTTGACAAATGGCAAGGCCTCTCCTTTCATAGAAACTCTTAAACAAGGGAGAAAACCGAAAATGGGAAAAAGCAATGATATAGCATCGCAAGATTCAGCCAAAATTTACCTTTCATCACCTCATATGAGTGACGAGGGGTACGAACAAGCATATATAAAGGAAGCCTTTGATACCAACTGGATTGCGCCTCTTGGAGCTAATGTGAATGGATTTGAGAATGAATTGTCATCAAAAGTAGGGGCGAAGTGTGCTGCTGCGTTATCCGCGGGGACAGCGGCGATTCATCTTGCGCTTAAGGCGGTTGGCGTGGGTGAGGGAGATATCGTATTCTGTCCTTCATTGACTTTCTCAGCCACGGCTAATCCGATAGTGTACCAGAATGCAACACCAGTTTTTATTGATTCAGACGAGGAAACATGGAATATGTCACCGGCAGCGCTTGACAAGGCGTTTCAAAAATATGAAGGGCGAGTTAAGGCTGTCTTAGTGGTGCATCTCTACGGCTTATCGGCAGACCTAGATAAGATAGTAGAACTATGTGATAAATACAATGTTCCCTTAATCGAAGATGCTGCTGAATCTCTCGGCACATTATATAAAGGAAAATATACAGGAACATTTGGCAAATATGGGATATTTAGCTTCAACGGCAATAAAATCATTACAACGTCCGGCGGTGGAATGCTTGTAGCAAATGACGAGAAAGATGCTGAAGAACGTATAGCTAAAGTCAGATTTTGGGCTACACAAGCCAGAGATGCAGCCAGATGGTACCAGCATTCAGAACTGGGCTACAATTACAGAATGAGTAATATCGTTGCTGGGATTGGCAGAGGTCAGTTGCGAGTTTTAGATGCACGAGTACAGAAGAAAAAGCATATCTTCGAATTTTACAAGCGAGAGTTAGGCCAGCTAGACGGCATTAAAATGATGCCCGTAAATGACTGGAATGAGCCGAACTATTGGCTTTCTTGTATTACGTTGAATGGAAAGGTTAAGCCACTAGATGTTATGATTGCGTTGGAGAGCGAAAACATTGAATCAAGACCTATCTGGAAACCAATGCACCTTCAACCGTTCTATAGTGAGTGCAATTTTATCAGTCAGTGTGAAAGTGGCAGCGTGAGTGAGGAGATTTTTAAAAGTGGTGTATGTCTTCCAAGTGATACGAAGATGACTGATGAAGATTTATATAGGGTAGTTAATATAATAAAAAAGTTGTGGAGATAGGAATGCAGGCAGTGACTAGAACTGAACCGACTGTAAAGCCACATCAAAAGATAGGGTTATATAGAAAATATTTTAAAAGAGTAATGGATTCTGTATTGTCGCTTTGCGCACTAATCGTTTTATCGCCGGTATTGCTTATTACAGCTTTAATCGTTAAAGTTAAAATAGGCAGCCCAGTGCTTTTTAAACAAAAACGGCCGGGGCTGAATGAGAAGATATTTATGATGTACAAATTCAGAACAATGACAGACAAAAGAGACGAAAGCGGGAACCTTCTATCTGATGAAATGCGGTTGACGAGATTCGGTAAGATATTACGATCCACATCTTTAGACGAGCTACCGGAGCTGATCAACATAGTAAAAGGTGATATGAGCATTGTGGGGCCAAGGCCATTACTGGTTCAATATCTACCTTTATATAACGCATACCAAAAGCATAGACATGATGTTAGGCCTGGTCTTACCGGATATGCGCAGATTAATGGCCGGAATGCCATTAGCTGGGAAGATAAATTTGACTTTGACGTTAAATATACGCAGAGCATTACCTTCCTAGGCGACTGGAAGATAATATTCAAAACGGTGGTTAAGGTGTTTGAAAGAGAAGGTATAAGTTCTGAAAATGCTGCTACTATGGAGGAATTTAAAGGGACTAAGGGACGTTAGTTTCTGGAGCTGCTACCGAGAAATCTGACAAAGTAGAAAACATTTCTAATAATATAGCCGCGGTGAAAATTAGCTGTGCAAAGGCAAGTGTGAATATATGAAAAAACTTCTCATCATTGGTGCGGGCGGTCATGGTAGAGTGATCGCCGACATTGCACTAAAAATGAATACATGGCAGGAGATTGCTTTTCTTGATGATGATGAGACCATTATATCTTCACTAGAATTTGATGTTATTGGCAAATCAAGCAAAGCATTAAGACTCATTGGGGAATATGACATCTTCATAGCTATAGGAAATAATGAAATAAGAAAAAAGGTACACAACCAGCTCAGTATAGCGGGTGCTACTATACCAACATTGATACATCCCAGTGCTGTTATCGGTGTACAAGTTGAGATTGGGGAAGGTACAGTTGTAATGGCCGGTGCAGTTATTAACTGTGGCTGCAGAATAGGTAAGAACTGCATAGTGAACACAGGTGCTACTGTTGATCATGACGGCATTATTAGAGATTATGTTCACATTTCTCCAGGTGCACATATCGCCGGTACAGTGAGCATTGGGGAATGTGCCTGGATTGGTGTCGGTGCAGTGGTGAGTAATAATGTTGAAATAACTGCGGGAACTATTATTGGTGCAGGAGCTGTAGTGGTTAAGGATATAAGAGAGGCTGGGACTTATGTTGGAGTTCTAGCGAGAAGAGTTAAGTAAAGATTTAGGTGCAAATAGATTAAATTGTGTCGCCCTAGATGGTACGGTATCAAGGAGAGTATAGATTTGAGGAACATTTGGTTATGGAATCACTATGCGACAGATATGTATAAAAATCGCGGTGGAAGGCATTACTGGTTTGCAGAAAATCTTATTAAGCAAGGGTATAATGCGACGGTGTTCTGTGCAAATACATACCACAATAAGGCAGAGTGTATAGATACCGAAGGCAAGAAATATGCAACTGACACGGCAAATGGTATCCCATTTGTTTTTGTAAAAACCATTCCAGCTTTAGGCAATGGCATAGCGAGAGTAAAGAACATGGTTCTGTTTTATTTGAATTTATTCTCGGCTGCCAAGGACTATGCAAAGGCTAATGGTAAACCGGATGTCATTCTTGCTTCGAGTGTTCATCCACTTACGATGGTGGCTGGAATACAGATAGCAAAAAAGTTCAAAGTTCCTTGCATATGTGAGGTACGGGACTTATGGCCTGAAGCTATCTTCTCATTTAACAAAACAATAGAAAAGAGCATCTTAGGTAAAATACTAACCGCTGGAGAGCATTGGATTTATAAAAAGGCGGATGCGTTGATTTTCACCAAAGAGGGCGATACTGATTATATAGAAGAAAAACGATGGGATACGGCCCACGGTGGAAATGTAGATTTGAAAAAATGTCATTATATTAATAACGGCGTCGATCTAGAAGCTTTCCTAAAATCTACTGAAGAAAATGCATGTGATGATATGGACTTGACTGATGAAAAGTTCAACGTGGTATATGCCGGTGCAATCCGTCCAGTCAATAATGTTGGGAATATTCTTGATGCTGCAGCCTTGCTAAGAGAGAACACCGATATACAGTTCTTGATTTACGGTGATGGTAATCAGCAGGAAGCATTAAAGCAACGAGTCGTTGATGAAGGGCTTACCAATGTAAAGATGAAGGGCTATATCAATAAGCAGTATATACCCTACATTTTGAGCAAATCATCGGTTAATATCTTGAACTACTCTCAATCACAGTACAACTGGTCTAGAGGGAACAGCTCAAACAAGCTGTTTGAGTATATGGCTTCCGGTAAACCAGTCATTTCAACCGTCAAGATGGGCTACTGTATATTAGATAAGTATAAATGCGGCCTTTCATTGGCTGAACCAACGTCGGAAGAACTGTCCAAAACGATACTCAAAGTGCATAACATGACGAAAGAGCAGTATGAAGAACTGGGAGTAAATGCTAGAAAAGGTGTAGCAGAATTTGATTTTAAAGTTCTAACTAGAAAATTAATCGATGTAATTGAGAGTGTGTAGTTATTATGATTAAATCAATTTTAACTGAATATGGTATTGGTTGGGTAGTCAATCGCTTATTGTATTCAGCTAAGTTGAAAATGATGACGAAGATACCTGCCACCGAGCATTTATTTGAAAGCAATGTAGAAGTAAAAAGAGTAGATATATTTAATCTCGATGTAGATAGGATTAAGGATTTTTTAATAGCTTTACCGGCAGAAAAGAAACATGATATTGTTGCAATTGCCGACAATGCCCTAAATGGTATTATTACTGGCTTTTCATCAATTGAAATGGACTATGGCAATCCAATAAACTGGCATTACAGTCCAATCACGAAGCAGGAGGCCAGTAGAAGTGTCAAGTGGTATAGGATACCTGATTTTGACGCTAAACGAGGGGATATTAAGGCCATTTGGGAAGCATCTCGTTTCACACACTTTTTCTATTTCACCAGAGCCTATTTGATTACGGGTGACGAGAAATATTACATTGCATTTTCAGAGCAGCTTAAGCAATGGTTGACAGACAATCCATATCCATATGGCGCAAATTATAAATGCGGACAGGAATGTACGCTCCGTATGATAAATGCACTGATGGCGTATAAGGTTTTTGAACAGCTTACCACAGGCGATGATGAAAAAAATGTTTGTCGTTTAGTTGAAGTATGTTATAAGAAAGTTCTTTCCAATTTCTTTTATGCTCATAAGTGTATAAAGAATAATCATACCCTTTCAGAGATTTGCGGTTTGATTATCGGAGCTTGGTGCTGCGGCGATAAGCAGAGGTTGAGCAAGGCTTATAAACTACTTAATAAAGAAATTGAAAGTCAGTTTATGCCGGATGGTGGTTACATTCAGTACTCATTCAACTATCAGAGATTTGTACTTCAGATTATTGAGTGCGTATTTAAGATAAGCGAAAAGACAGGTATGTCAATTTCAGATAAATCGAAGAACCTGATTAAAAACAGTGCACTACTAATGTATCAATGTCAAGATGAGATCGGGGATGTTCCAAATTATGGTTCAAATGATGGGGCGCTTATATTTCCGGTAACAGTTTGTGGATATAGAGATTTTACACCCGTTATCAATACGGCCTATGCTCTTGTAACAGGTGAAAGATTATTTAAAAAAGGCTATTATGATGAAGAATTAATATGGTTTAGTGATGCTGATAGCCTACCGGTTGTAAGAATCGAAAAGAAGTCAATAGCATTTTATGATGCGGGATTGTATACATTGCGACATAACAACGGTTTTCTAATGATTTGCCTGCAAGACTTTAAAACCAGACCTGCTCACATGGATGGTATGCATCTAGATTTGTGGCACAAGGGAAAAAACATTCTCTGTGACAGCGGTACATACTCTTATGCAAATGAGATTGGGAAGAACCTAGCTAAGACCGCGGCCCACAACACTGTAAAAGTGCAGGGTGTAGAGCAAATGGGAAGCTATAGTAATTTCATGATATATAATTGGACGAGCCGTGTGGATGTGGATTTCACAGAAGACAACTTTATCAGTACTATGATTTCCAAGAACGGCTACAAGCATACCCGACGGATTGTGCAGACAGAGCGGGGATACGAGATAGCAGATGAAGTAATCGGAAATGGTGATAGTTGTAGCTTTCTTTTTCACACGCCGTATGAAGTAAAACTAGCTCCAGGTGGGTTTAAGGTATTTGATGAAGGCGAAAAGCTATGTGTTGTTAAGTTTGATTCAGTTAATGTAGAGGTTTGTAAAGCTTATAGGAGTTTATATTATCTTAAAAAAGAAGAAATCAACTGTATTGTCGTTAAATGCAGTTTGAGCGATAAATGTAATTTTAAATTTGAGATTAAGCTGAACAAATAAAATAGAAAGAGGAAAACCATATGGTAAACGTCGTTGGATTGGGATATATTGGACTACCAACAGCCTTAATGCTTGCATCTCATGGAGTGGATGTAGTAGGAACAGATTACGATAAGGAATTAGCTGCTACGCTAAAGTCAGGCAAGACTACCTTCGAGGAAGAAGGCCTTGACGATCTTTTTAACGCTGCGGTAGAAAAAGGCATTGAATTTTCATCTGAATACATAGCAACAGATGTATATATCGTAGCAGTACCTACTCCTTATGATAAAGTCAGTAAGAAAATTGACGCAAGCTATGTATTAGCAGCAGTAAAAAGTATAATGGAGGTTTGTACGGAAGGAGCAACAATAGTTATTGAATCTACTGTTGCTCCTGGGACAATAGATAAATTTATAAGACCTATAATAGAAGCAAATGGCTGTAAAGTTGGACAAGACATTAACCTAGTACATGCTCCTGAAAGAATTATTCCGGGTAATATGGTTTATGAATTAAAGCATAACTCTCGTACTATCGGTGCGGATGATAAAGCCGTGGGAAAGAAGATTAAAGAGCTTTATTCAACTTTCTGTCACGGGGATATTGTTGTAACTGACATCAGAACGGCTGAAATGACTAAGGTAGTAGAAAACACTTTCAGAGATATCAACATTGCATTTGCAAATGAGCTGACAAAAATTTGTCGTTTAGATGACATGGATGTTTATGAAATCATCAGGATTGCGAACATGCATCCTCGTGTAAACATTCTTCAACCAGGACCAGGCGTTGGCGGTCATTGCATTTCTGTTGACCCATGGTTTTTGGTGGGAGACTACCCTGGATTAGCTAATATAGTCTTAGCGGCTAGGAAAATTAACGATTCTATGCCAGAGTTTGTGCTTAAAAGAGTACACGATATCATGAAAGAAAAAAGTATGACTGATTTAACTAGAGTTGGTCTATATGGTTTAACTTATAAAGAGAATGTCGATGATATAAGAGAGAGTCCTAGCTTGCAACTTCTCGAAAGAATGAAGATGCACCTTGCCCCAGGCCTTAAAGTATATGATCCATTTGTTAAGCAGTCTTTGGTAGAAAACCAGTACTATGATTTTGATAAATTCTTAGCTGAAGTTGACTTGGTTGTAATTATGGTATCCCATGATGAGATCAAAGAGCAGATGAATAAGCTGAAAGATAAGATTGTACTTGATACTAAAAATATCTGTTTTAATGAGGGTACTTATAAGTTATAAGCAAAGAAGAGAAGTAGGCTTTTTAGTGTCTTAACTATTGTAAATGCATCTAAATGCATCTAAATGCATCTATCATATCTATGGTATCTAGTGTTATAACCGTAGATATGATAGATTACTTCCAAATATTTAGTAACTTAAAACGTGACTAATCGTATAATTTTTAAAATAATAATGAGTAGTAGGAAATTTGCCTCTTAATGAACAATCGTTAAGCTCAAAAACTAGCTAAAATGTAGCTCGTTGGTATGAGAAGGAAATCACCTAATGACTGGTTGAGGAAGTTGGTTTTTGTATGGAAGGAACATTATGAACATTAATTATTTTTTCAAAGGATGTATTGTTTTCTTATATAGCTTAGCAGCATTACTACCATTTGTTCCCGATGAGGTTAATCTATTATTAATTGTTTTTGTCGGCTTTGTGGGTATAACTTACTTGTGTGGAATAGTGAATATAGTATACGTTAATAAATACGTTATAAATATGCAGCATATTTTTTTGGGATGTTTTTTCGTTAGTATTTTAATATCTCTATTTGTTACGCAAATTAATGGGGTTGAGATAAGTCAATGGATTCGAGGCGTTACGCCATTTCTATTTTTATCGATTTACTTTCTTTTGTCGCCAATAACTAGCGAGGTAAAGGCTAAGTTTTTATTGAATGCAATTCATTTGTCATGCATAGTTTGGATGATAAAGATATTATTCACACTGGGTTTTATTATTTTTAGTCCTGGTCAAATGACCAGATTAACATTAATAACACCAGATTTATCCCTGCCATATGGAATGATAGGATTTGCATGTTCTTTATTTAATGACGATAAAAGATTTTCGAAGATAAAAATTATTCTCTGTACTATTTTCTTAGCATTAGTTATTGGATCTGGGTATAGAAGTGCGCTTTTAATTATAATAATCCCAATTCTTTATTATATTAAGCAATTAGAACCAAGAACTATAGTTTTTGGAGGAATAATTTTTTTATTGTTTACTTTTGGACTACTTATTTCGGACAGTTTGATTCTAAATTCTGATAGTGGATTAGCATACATGTATAAGAAAAGATTCGAAAATATTGGTGATGAACTCTCTTCACGACGTTATCTTGAAGTTGAATATGCATTAACTAATTTTGTTGATTCTCCTCTATTAGGTAAAGGACTAGGATATCCTGTTCCAGGTTTCGCAGACCATGTCGGGAGCCAAGTAGCCTATATACATAACTTATGGGCTTATCTACTAATGGATTTAGGTTTGTTTGGTTTTGCCGGATATTTAGGCTTTGTAGTTTATCCGCTCATTAAGGCAATGTGGATACGATTTAGGAGTAAATCTCCACCAGATGCTGTTTACGCTTGTTCTGTTATGTGCATTATGGAAATTTTAATATTTTGTACTGTTGAGGCAACTTTTCGACAGATACAAACTAATTTAATAATAGCAGTATTTGTTGCTTTAATTGTATGGAGTACTAAAGAAGAGAAGGGAAAAATGAAAAAATTGCTGGATAAAATCTAGCAACGTACTATGCATATCTTGAAGTAGCAATTCAAAAATAGATTCTCTACTATGGTAAGTCGGAGGTAATATGTAATGAAACATTTATTCGTTTACCGAATAGGACATTGGGCGCATAAACGAAAGCTTCGAATGCTTGCACGCATTTGCGATATTATTAATTACTTTATCCATAATTCTTATATACCATCCAGTTGTGAAATAGGCGAAAATACCAAACTTGCTTATCATGGTATTGGAGTTGTGATCCATTCTAGAGCAGTGATTGGTGCTAATTGCATAATTGGACAAGGAATTACAATCGGCAGAAAAGGTGGCGGATATGGTGTTCCGGTTATTGAGGACAACGTTTATATAGGCCCCGGAGTTAGGATATTGGGAGATATAAAAATCGGACATCATTCGGTTATCGGAGCAAATGCAGTTGTTTTACAAGATATAGACTCCTATAGCATTGTTGCGGGTATACCTGCAAAAGTTATTGACCGAATTACGAACGAAACATACAATCAGAAGTATAAAGAATACATTGGATAGATGTTCTTTGATTTAGAAGGACGGAAGGGTATTGTGTGAATAAACTCATTAAAGCCACCATACTAATTACTGGGGTGTCATCTTTGGGTAAGTTACTTGGTTTTTTAAGAGAGGTGGCTTATGCAAAATATTTTGGTGCTACTTCCTTAATGGATGCATTCGTTGTCGCAAATATGATTCCGATTACTTTTGGAGGAATATTGCAGATTGGCATGATAACAGCCTTTATCCCGATATACAGTCAATATGTATCTCAGAATCGTATAAATGATGCGAGAAATCTTATTAATACATTAATAACTACTCTGGTGCTAATTCTGACGGCAATTTGTAGCATTAGTTTTCTAAGCGCGGAAACGATTATTAAAATAATATCGCCAGGGTTTAACCAAGAGACAGTAAGCATGGCAGCGTCATTATTTCAAATTTTACTACCGATAGTGGTAATGAGCGCTTTGCTCGGTGTTTTCAGCGCTGTGCAACAAGCGGAAGAAGAATTTTTCTTTCCCCCTTTTGCAGGTCTTGTATATAATTTTTCGGTTATAGCATTTTTAGTTGCATTCCATTCCTATTTCGATATACAAGCAATTGCTATGGCTGTGTCGTTAGGGGTATTACTTCAGGTAATGATACAATGGATTGGATTAAGAAGAATTGGTATACGGCTTAAATTTAATATAGATATAAAGAATGAGGGGGTCATAAGAGTTTTTTCTTTGGCCATTCCCTTAGGGTTGTGGGCATCGGTTGACTACCTAAACCTATTTACTGTTAGAATACTCGCTTCAAGCCTACCGGAAGGAAGCATTTCTGCACTATCTTATGCAAACGGGTTAAATACTGCCACTGTTGCCATGTTAATTATACCCTTTCTTACTGTGCTTTACCCAAGACTGTCAACATTGTACTTTTCCGGGGATGAAAAAAAGTATTTGAATACGTTGAGTTTAGCTATCCGTATGATATTGTTCATCATGATTCCGTTGATGGCGTACCTAATATTATTTAGCAAGCCGATAATTCAAATACTCTTTGAACGGGGTGCTTTTACGCCACAGGCAACAGCACTTACCGTAACGGCATTGCAATTTTTTACATTGGGACTGCTCGGTACAGGAATAATTGAACTTCTTAATCGGGCATTTTATGCGCAACAGGATACGAAAACCCCGGTGATTGTTTCATTTATAATTGTTTCGGTTAATTTATGCATGGGAATTATACTTATAAACTATTTGTCGCATGGCGGACTGGCTCTGGCCAACTCGATTGCAAATTCAATAGGGATGCTTATATTAGTGATTATCTTAAAGCGCCGTATGATTTTTTTGGAAAAAAGGCAAATCGCAGTCTCTATGATAAAAGTTATTGTTGCGTGTTTCTTCATGGTTGGGTTTTCTGGGCTGATGTTCCAATACCTAGAGAATGTAATGCTTGCGTTAGGGTTGCCACTTCGGCTAAGTATAGCGTCGCTCGTAGGCGCGGGCACATACATAGCCGTATCCTATCTAGTTAAAAGCGCTGAATTGAAGTATTTTCAGGGTATGATTATTAGGGTTTTCAATAATTATGGCTATTTTCGTTAATTAAGACCGGCATTCCTGTATCATCCGGACAATCAATCCTAAGTATCCGGCCACCATTCTTTTCTTTACGCCCAAGGGCCGGCACATCAAGACTAGCGTGCAGACAAGGGGACAGGCACTTTTCTAGGTTAAAAGAATATGATATTCTTTGACAGAGTGTGTTTGACAATCAAAAAGTTACCGGCAAACTAGCTAACCATTCTAAGATATCCTGTGGTAAAGCGTGTCTTACCGGTTTAGCATTTAAGATAGAGCGTGGTCTTTTCTCTAAAAGAGGGAGATAATGAGCTAATTCATAAATGGTTTGCCTTTTGCCATAACAGCGGTTATGTTTAGCAATTACCGTACTGCGGTGATATATTACAACCCTTGTACCGTAACCTTTTGCAGCCACCTCATGACCGCAATGAGAAATAGGTACAAAGTAGTTATTAGTGTCAAAACGCACTGTACAATAACTGTCCACGTAAGTATTAACGCTGCGGCTTGTGTCAAATACATAGCTTGGCAATTTCATAAGAGCTTCTTTTTCAAACTTAAGAAGGGCGCCTACGCTTGATGTCTTGCCTCTGACGATGTGATCCAGATATTTATTGCAACGCTTCAAAAGCTGGCCATCTAATTCTTCCAGACTTTCGACTTTGGGGATAGGTACTAGAATGTTTCATCTAGCCCAGCCAACCAGCCCTTCAACCAAGCCTTTTTCATGTCCTTCAGATGGATTGCAGAAAACAGTTTCAAATCCATAATGAGCAGCGAGAGCCGTATATCGATCTTGTTTAATAGCACGCGAGCCAAATCCTTCTTTAACAGGCTACTTTCGCATTTTCAAAGAATACACGTCTAGCGACTCCACCAAAATGCTGGAAGGCTCGTACTAAAGCCTCAAGAAAGCTTTCTTCGTTTTGCTTTTCAAAAGCGAATACGATGGGAGCATCACTGGTACAGAGCCCGGCACAAAACAGATTAACATCCATCTTATGACCATCTAAGTATATCTTAGCAATTCCCCAGTCTATTTGAAGTGCTTCACCAGGAGAAAATTCCAGGGGAATAAAAGGTTTCTGCACCTTTTCCCTTAATTGATTTACAGTTCTTCGAACTGTGCTTTCTCCTCCGGTAAAATTGCATTCATCAACTAACCGGTTGAATATCCGCTTAGCGGTATGCTTCTGCGTACGAACACCTTCGCGTTCATCCTCTTCTAAGCATTGTCGAATGAATTCCATTACGTCATCGCTGATAATTGTTGATTGACGGCTGTACTTTTTTCTGTTCCATGGAGCTGTATCTCCTTGGCAGTATTTATCTACTGTATTTTTAGAAGTGCCGAGCTTTTTGGCAATGGCACGCTTGCTGATGCCGGAATTAAATAGCCTGCGTATTTCAGCATAGTCGTCCAATGTGATTACCACCTTTTACACCTCCAAAACAGACTCACTTAAGTCTATTTTAAAGGTTAATTTACTTAAGGTGGCTCATTTTTTCGTGAGCGTTTTGTGCCAAAGTGGCTCATTTATATATTAGCGTTTACAGCCTTGCAAAGTGGCGTCTCGCTTTTCAATTAAGGAAGTTAAAAAAGCTCGAAAATACAGGAATAATCCACCATAGTGTAGAATAACGGAGTGAAGCGCAATCGTATTGTGTTACCTTAGCGCCTTAGAGAACGGCTTTGAATGGTTGTGCGCCACGAAAGCGAATGCTTGAGCATTGATTTGTTGGCCTTAGCAAGTGATTAAGAGAGGCTCTTCAAAACTACAATCAATCTAATTGAATGGGGATGTGTGAGTGTATCATGAATTTTCCATTTGACAGCGATTTCATCCTGAAAAAGAAAAAATCTTTGCGCAAAAAGCTCCTTTCCTCATCAAAGGAATTTTTTGAGAAACGTATTGCTGTCCTAGGGGGATCAACAACCAGTGAAATAGTCTCTATTTTAGAGTTGTTTTTGTTAAACCATGGTATTCGTCCTGTTTTCTATGAAAGTGAGTACAATCGCTATTGGCAGGATGCGATGTTTGAAAATCAGGAATTGGCAACCTTCAAACCAGATATTATATTTGTGCATACGAGTAGCCGTAATATAATAAACTGGCCTTCACAGCAAAATAGTGATGATGAGGTTGAACGTATGCTGGAAGCACAGTTCGACCATTTCGTTTCGCTGTGGACTAACTTGAAAGAGACATATCAATGTCCCATTATTCAAAATAATTTTGAACGTCCGAATTATCGACTGCTTGGCAATCGTGACATAAGCGATCTAAGGGGAAAATCAAATTATGTTTCCCGTCTCAATCAAAAAATTTATGGATTTGCCCGTAATCATGGAGATTTTTATATTCATGACATTGATTATTTATCAGCAGTATATGGGCTGGATAAGTGGCATTCTTCCTTCTATTGGTATATGTACAAATACGCGCTTAATGTGAATGCTATCCCTGAATTTGCATTTAATCTAGCCAATATCATCAAAGCGATTTTGGGGAAGAATAAAAAAGCGTTTGTCTTAGATTTGGATAATACGCTCTGGGGCGGCGTTGTCGGTGACGATGGTGTGGAGAATCTGGAAATAGGTCCCGAAATGCCTATGGGACAAGCATATGCCGAATTTCAGGAGTATATTAAGTTTCATAAAGACATGGGCATAATACTGACTATTTGTTCTAAAAATGATGAGCAAAACGCTCTGGCTGGCTTGCAGCATCCGAATTCTTTGTTAAATCCTGAAGATTTTACTGTAATTAAAGCCAACTGGAATAATAAAGATGAGAATATATATGCCATTGCCGAAGAGTTGAATATCGGTACTGACAGTCTCGTCTTTGTGGACGATAATCCGGCAGAACGCGAAATTGTGTCGGTACGAATGCCCAGTGTTGCAACACCTGACATTGGAAGGATTGAAGAGTATATTTCCGTGCTGGATCATTCTGGCTACTTTGAAAATGTGTCGTTATCTGCAGAAGACAGAAAGCGCAGTGAGCTGTATCGGCAGGATGTTTCAAGGAAACAAGAACAGCGATGCTTTGGAAACTATGAAGAATACCTGTATTCCCTTTCGATGCAAGGTTCCATTGAGGATTTCAAACCGATAAATATGCAACGTATTGTACAACTTACTAATAAATCCAACCAGTTTAATCTGACCACCAAACGCTATACTGAAAGCGAAATGCAACAGGTCGCGACAAATCCGGCGTATATACGTCTGTGCGGACAGCTTAGGGATAAATTTGGCGATAATGGAATTGTCTCAGTTGTGCTTGGCAGAATCCAAGAATACGCATTACATATAGAACTCTGGTTGATGAGTTGCCGGGTGTTGAAGCGGGATATGGAGTTGGCCATGCTGGATCGGCTCGCTGAAGAAGCACAGGCCGTTGGACTGGATCGCTTGATCGGTTATTACTTTCCCACAGCGAAAAATGGTATGGTCAGGGATTTTTATCGACAGCTAGGGTTTGAATGCATAAATGAAGACGACTCCCACAATACCATATGGTCGCTTAATATCAGTAACTATGTAAAAAAAAATAAGGTTATCCACCTGGAAATGCTGACATAAGGAGAAGAAGCCAATGGGAATATCAGATTTTTCACGTTTGGAATCTATGATAGGCCAACTTTTAGATCGTTTCCCTTTTCAAAGCCATATCGCTGAACTCTATAGCGGTATGACTGAACAGGAAAAGCGAGAATTTGATTCCTGCATTCAATTTATTTGTGATGTTTACGGTATGACGGAAAGAGATATCCTAGACTGCTATCAAATTTTCAATGATGATACTTTGGAGGAGAGCAAATATTTTATTGAGCACGGGAAATATAGGTACTCAACCTATAAGGAAGTGAACGAATATATGCTCTCTAAGGATACGCACTATATGCGTTCTTATCAGATCGGACTTCTTTTGTCTTTGTTCGTATGGCCAAACCACTCCGCTATGAGGAAATATTTTCTGCAATCTTTCCATAATTTTAAGGGGAAATTGTATCTGGAGGTTGGGGTAGGTCATGGATATTATTTTAAAACAGCGGTTCAAAGCTTTGACTATGGACGGTTTGTAGGTATTGATATCAGTGATGACAGCTTACATATGGTACAATCCTTTCTTAGATGGCATTCAATGACACAGCCGCAAAAATATGAACTTAAAAAACTTGATTTTTTGACTATGGAATCAGGTGCTTATGCTTTTGACGCAATAGTATGCGGAGAAGTTTTGGAACATGTAGAAAACCCGGGTGCGTTTATAAAAAAATGCTCTGATCTGGCTCACGAAAAAACTCTCATACACATAACAACTGCGATTAACGCTCCTGCAATTGATCATATTTCACTATTCAGGAGTCCGGACGAACTTGCGAATCTATTCTGCGAAAATGGTCTTACTATTCTAGAGATGAAATTGTTTTTATACCGCAACAAAAACCTAGAATTTTGTTTGAAGCGCAAGCTTCCGATCACAGTTTCCATTTTAGCGAGAAAGGCAAGCTAATATGAGAATACATCATATCGGATATTTGGTTAAAAGATTAGAAGATGCGCTGGAAGAATTTCTTTTTTTGGGATACGAAATTGTCAAGGAAAGCAAATACTATGAAGATATGCACCAAAGTATATGTTTTGTTTCAAATGGCGGTTATATGGTGGAGTTAATTTGCCCGATTGATCCGGAATCCGCAGCTTGGCGTCTACTGAAGCGCTATAAAAACGCCCCATACCATATTTGCTATGAAACTGAGAATATTCGGGAGACAGCGCAGAAGTTTGTTGATCGCAACTATGTTTTATTAGGCGAGCCATTCAAAACGCCCGCAATAGACAACAGGGAAGTATGTTTTCTTATAAATGAGAGCGCAGGGATGATAGAACTTATTGAAACGGAGAAGAAAAATGACAAGACAAGAAATTTTCAAGAATCTTAACCTTATTTTTCAGGATGTTTTTGACGATGAAACAATTCACGTAAAAGAGTCCACAACCGCCGCCGATATAGAGGATTGGGACAGCTTGACGTATGTTACCCTTATCATTACGATAGAAAAGCATTTTCATATTAAATTTGATATGAAGGAAGTTTCCGGATTTGCCAACGTCGGCGAAATGGCCGATGCTATTGAACGCAAAATCTAAGCATAAAATATGAAAAGTTGGTAGGATAAATGTCCTTTACGTCATTCTCTTTTATTTTATTTTTAATTGTGGTTTTCAGCATATACTTTTGTGTCCCTCAGAAAATTAAATCCTTTGTACTGCTTCTGGCAAGTCTGTTCTTTTACTATTGCTGGGCGAAATGGGCACCTTTGTTTATGGTTCTGTTCGCGCTATTTGTTTATCTGTCGGCAAGGCTTATGATAAAACAACACAAGCAGAAGCAGTTTGTATTTATGATAAGCTGTATAGCTATTATCATGGCTGGATTTTTTTTGCTTAAATATACAAGGCTTCCCGATCAATTTTTAAACGCATTGGTTTCTCCGGTTGGCATTAGCGCATCAATTGTTTTTCCTCTAGGTTTTTCTTATTATATGTTTAAGAGCCTGAGTTATCTGATTGACGTATATTTTGAACGAATAGAGCCGGAGAAACGCTATGACTATTTGTTGTTGCATCTTTGTTTATTTTCCGAAATTGTAGCAGGTCCTATAACGCGGGCAATTGAATTTTTACCGCAAATCAGGCAGGAGAAACAGTTTTCCCCGGATAATTTCCGCAACGGTTTTTTGTTGATTTTGTGGGGATATTTCAAAAAATTAGTAATCGCCGACAGACTTGCTCTTGCTATTACTCCAATTTTTACTGATATGAGTGTGAGCAATGGATTAAGCTGGTTGATTGTTGCATTTGCATATCTAATTCAACTGTATCTTGACTTCTCGGCCTATACGGATATTTCGGTCGGTATATGTGAGATTTTAGGTTATAAAGTTAAGCACAATTTCAAGGCGCCTTTCTTCCAGCAAACGATTTCAGAGTATTGGAGAGCTTGGCATATGAGCTTATCAAGTTGGCTCTCCGACTATGTCTTTGCTCCTCTCCAGTTTGCTTGGCGAGCATATGGCATCTATGCCTCGGTTTTTGCGGCAATCATTACGTTAGTTCTTAGCGGCTTGTGGCACAAGGTTTCAGTCGCGGCTTTCCTATGGGGTCTCTTTATGGGATCTGTTGTCGCGGCCGAGGCTCTTTTTGCGAAGAAACGTAAAAAGTTAAAAAAGGAATTGCCGCCAGTTGTGTTTACAGTTTTAGGCATCTCGTTGACGATGCTTATTAACACCATATTAATTATTTTTATAAGAGCCGGAAGCGCTCACGATGCATGGGTTATTATCTGCAAATATGTTTTTTACCCTACCACCTGGTCGTTGGCGTTTGGACTGGGTGGAAAGTTTTTGCTTCTTTTGGCCGTTGGTATGGCGATTACTCTGTTCTCACACGGCATTGAACTTGACCGGGAAAAATATTTCCAGAAGTATGCTTATCTTCCATTTATCGTACGATGCGGTGTATGCTATGCGGCTATATTCGTAATTATGTTGCTGCAAGTCCAGGGTTCTGATATTGTAAAGGGGTTTCTGTATGCACAGTTCTAATAGAAAATTTTTTATTCGCCTGACTGTCTTTTTAGTCGGTTTTTTCATTATCGAAAGAATCCTGGCGTTTTTGCTGATTCCGGCATATGGTTTTACCCGATGGACAATGCACGATTTTTACGCACAGGAAAAAAACATAGATATTGCTTTCGTCGGCGCTTCCCATACTTACCAATCATTTGATCCCGCAATATTTGACAGTAAGTTGGGCATCAATTCTTTTAATTTGGGCTCTTCAAATCAAACTCCTCAAGACAGCTACTATATCATCAAAGAGTTGTTAAGTATTTATAAACCGAAACAGATAATATATGAGATTACATATCCTGTATTTCTTGCGTCCGAATTGAGTCAAAACCATGTTATGACAAGCTTGGTTATTTATGATTACTTTGCTCCTTCGCAAAATAAAATGGAGTATTTTTTTCATGCATTTAAGCCGGACAATTACGCCGATGTTTTTTTTCACAGTTACAGATACAGAAGCAAATTTAACTTTAGATATATGAAGAATACTCTAGCGGAAAAGATGAACGCCACTTATCGAAGATATCTTCCATTTCAATCAGGCTATTTTACCTATGGCATAAAAGGCTTTGTTGTTTCTTCTTATCAGGCCGGGGACGCAGAAATGGCTAGACCTTTATCGGTCTGGGACGACAAGAATAAAAACGAGGAAGGTTTTTTTTATTTACAAAAAATTATAGAAATCTGTAAGCAGGAGAATATAGAGCTTGTCTTGGTTACTGCCCCCATGCCAAAGTCATTACTTGCCGACACTGGAAATTATCAGCAAGCACATGATTTCTTTGCCCGGCTCGCGGAGGAAGAAGGCCTAGAATATTATGATTTTTGCTTGCTAAAACCTGATATAGCTAAATTTCCAAATTCGTATTTTCGAGATAAAAGCCATCTTAACAATATTGGAGCAGATAAATTCAGCAATATATTTGCAGAATTTTTGCTGTTAAATCAAGATGATCGCCGTTCATACTTTTTGACATCATTTGATGAACTATGATTTGGAGGCATTTTTATATAAGGTTTATGAATTTCTAGGCTTAAGGAAGATGCTTAGGCAAATTATTAATGAGAGCCGGGCGCAGCCTAATGTGCCGCTCCTATTTATTAATGGCTGGGATGTTAAAGTGCAGCCGTGCGGAAGCTTTGAATAGCAAGGTGTAAGCGGTCAAATAAAAGGGAACAAAATTGGCCATTAAAAATGGAATAAAACCCAAAGCGTCGAAGTTTTTTCTGGCTTGTTTAGAGCGTCAGAAAGGGGGTAGACAGAACGTTGAGGTGGCCAATGTATAGTGAAATCCAGTAATTAAAATCTGAAGGATTGAACAAATCACAAACTGCACGGAATCTAGGATTTGGATATCAAGACGATTATCAAATACTGGGATATTGATCCGCAAGGGTTTGCGGAGATGAGGCAAAAAACTAGCGCCGATCAAGCAAGCTAGACAAATATCAAGCACAGATTCTGGCTCGGTTAAAACAGTATCCTGATTTAAGTTCGGCTCAAATTCATGACTGGTTAAAAGAACTTTATCCATTTAGTTGCTTTCGTGAACGTACTGTACGCAGGTATGTAGCGGCATTAAGAAAAGCTCATGGCTTACAAAAAAGCGTTGCATACCACCAATGTGAAGCTGTTGATGAGCTGTCTTCCGGACAGCAAATGAAGGTTGACTTCGGTGAGATTACCGTTCCTACTTCCGGTGGTCGCAAGCGAAAAGTATACTGTATGGCGCCGGTTCTAGCCCATTCACGATTTAAATATGCCGAATGGAGTGATCAACCCTTTACCACAGCCCGATTAACCGCCATGCTGCGACGTTGTTTTGAATATATCTGCGGAATGCCACAAGAATTAGTATTCGATCAGGATAAACTTGTAGCTGTTAGCGAAAATCACGGTGATATTTTATATACTGAAGAATTTGAAAGACTTAAACAAACTTTGCGCTTTAAAGTGTACCTATGTCGTAAGGGTGACCCTGGGTCTAAAGGCAAGGTTGAGTCCACTGTAAAGTACGTAAAATACAATTTCGCCAAACACCGACTGTTCACTACGTTGCAAGATTGAAATCAGGCGCAGCTTGACTGGCTGGATCGAACAGGTAATGCCAAAGAGCATGGCACAACAAAAAAAGTACCGGCGAAAGTGCATGCCCTAGAAAAACAGCACCTTCAGCCGATACCTTCAATAAAACTACTTGAGGGATTTTACAGGAACCGAATTTGCTGCGATGTTGACCGAACTACATATGGGCGAATTTAAAAAGGCTTTACCACAATTATTTAATCAAGCAGTTAAGGAGCAACCGGCATATCCCGAATTTCTTAAGTAATGTCTGGAAACCGAAGTAACAGCTAGGCAGAAGAAATCGCTGGATATACGCATGAAACAAGCCAAGTTCCCTTATCAGGGACTTCTTGAAAGCTTCGATTTTGGCTTCCAGACGTCTGTTTCTAAATGCCAGATAGATACACTAAAGGAAATGCACTGGCTTAAAGATGCGTATAACATTATTTATTTAGGGCCGCCTGGTATCGGTAAAAGCCATCTTGAATTGCTAAATATATTAAAGACACAGACTATGCTCCAACGCAGCCAACGGCGAGTCAAACAATTATTAAATGCCGACTTAGTTATATTGGACGAGGTCAAAATTAATGGCCGTTTTTTTAAAAAAGTACTTGACCGCTTACACCCAAGAATAGCCACTATCAATCCATTAAATCGGAGATCATTGCCACTTCGCACAAGAAGTAATTCTTGCGAAGCGCATTACTTGAAAACGCACCTTTATTATTGGCGTAGGGGGCGGATATTTGGGCACATGACCCTGTCGGTACAGATGCCTCCAAGAAAAAATATCCTGAAGGTAAAAACGACAGGGGAAGCATAAAGTACGTTGATAACGTGAAGGAAGCTTTAGAAGGCGCTAATGTTTGCTTTATCTTTACCGAGTGGGGCGAGATAAAAGCTGTGAAACCAGAAACTTATAAGAAGTTTATGCGAACTCCTTTGGTTTATGATGGAAGGAATATTCTATGGAACTGAAGCAATGAAAGCGGCGGGAGTAGAATATTACTCTATCGGGAGAAAGTAAAATCTAAAAGGGGGAGAGAACAGGCAGATGAAACCAACCTATAAATCTTTGGATAGATCTAAAACCTACCTCATTACTGGCGCAGCAGGTTTTATCGGATACTGAAACTGCTGGAACAGGGCTGCCGGGTGATTGGTATTGATAATATAAATGATTATTATGATGTGAAGCTTAAGTATGCTCGCTTGGAGCAACAACCCCTTTGGGAAATTCACCTTTATCAAGGAGGATATTGCTGATAAGTCTGTAATTACGCAGACTTTTGAAGCGTACAAGCCCAATATCGTAATCAATTTCGCAGATCAGGCAGAGGTGCGGTATTCTATCGATAATCTGGATGCCTATACTCAAAGCAATGTTATCGGCTTTTATAATATTCTTGAGAGCCGGAGGTTGTTTCGAGTGATTGTTGATGGAGACAATGTGATATAATATAGGAATAATGTGCAGGTTATTGTAATTCGGATAAGGAGACGCATTTCATGAAAGTAATTATCCTGGCAGGTGGGGGCGGGACGCGGTTATTTCCCTTGTCGCGCAGCTGCTTTCCCAAACAGTTTTTGAGAATAGAAGGACGGCATTCGTTATTGGGGCAGACCGTACTGCGGTTTTTGGCACTGGTGGCTGCGTCGGATATCGTCATTGTGACGAACAAGGATTATTACCATCATGTACAGGCCGAATTGGCTGATTGTGGTGCTGAAGGTGTGCATATCTTGCTCGAACCGGTGGGGCGAAATACGGCTCCCGCTATCGCTTTAGCAGCCCGGTATTGTTTGGATGAGTTGATGGTAAGCGAGGATGAGACCTTAGTTATCACTCCATCGGATACGATTATGCGGTCAGAGGAACAGTTTGGCGAGACAGTGCGTGATGCACTCGAGTTAGCCGCAGACGGCAAAATTGTTACTTTTGGCGTAAAGCCTGTTAAGCCGGAAACAAGTTTTGGCTATATCCAAATCGGCCAGCCTTACAAAAAGGGATATGCTGTTGAACTGTTTCGCGAGAAGCCAGACTATGTTACAGCGGAAAAGTATCTTGCGTCAGGAAATTACTATTGGAACGCAGGGATGTTTGCTGTAAAAATCGGGTGTGTTCTAAAAGAGTTGGAATGTTATCAGCCGGACATTTTTAACTTGGTTGATACAAATCTGGCTGATACAATAGCGAACTTTGAGGCGATGCCGAATATATCTTTTGATTATGCGGTGGCAGAAAAGTCTAAAAAGGTTGTGGTCATTCCGCTCCGGGCGTATTGGAATGATATTGGTTCTTGGGATGCAATCTATGAAGTGATGGATAAGGATTCTGTGGGCAATGCGCTTATGGGCGACTGTATGACGCTCGATTGCAAAAACAATCTTATGCTGGGGCGCAGCCGGTTAATCGCCGGTGTCGGACTCGAAGATTTGCTGGTTGTTGAGACTGATGATGTCATTCTTGTTGCGAAAAAAGGCGAATCGCAAAAGGTTAAAGACTTAGTCGGTGAATTAAAAAAACGCGGCCGCCGTGAGGCAGACGAACATACAACTATGTACCGCCCATGGGGCAGCTACACTGTGCTGGGCGAAGGGCCGGGGTACAAAATGAAGAAGATTGCCGTAAGTCCCGGTCAGCAGCTGAGTCTCCAGCTTCATTACCAGCGCAGCGAGCATTGGGTGGTCATTGGCGGGACGGCTAAAGTGACGATTGGTGAGAATGAGCAGATGGTCAACAAAAATGAAAGTGTTTTCATCCCGGTATCGACCAAGCATCGCCTGGAGAACCCCGGCAGAGTGCCGCTTGAGATCATTGAGGTGCAGAATGGGGATTATCTTGGGGAAGATGATATAGTGCGGTTTGAGGATATTTACGGGCGCGCATAAGGAAAATGAAAACAGTACCAAGTCATTGATCGACTTGGTACTGTTTGACAGTGGGAATCACTTTTTCAGGTCGCGGTAGAGCCTAATGCCATGAGCATAATTGTTTCGTTTACTTCGTAAGCCAGGAGGTACATTTTGTTGTCAACATAAAACTTATAGACGCGGACACCGGCTAAATCGCCTTTTTTTTCTTCGCCGATTGTTGGATCAGCCATGATTGCTCTAATGGCCTTATTGACTTCAGCAAGTTGATTTTTGTAGAGTTTTTTGTATGTCCGTTTAAATGTAGATTCTTGCTCTATATGCATCATGGCTCAATAAATTCAAATGGTTCGGATTTCTTCTGTGTTTTGGCAATGAGTATATCCCTGATGAATTCAATAGGTAGATCCGGATTTTCTAGCGCAACTTTGCCAATTTTAGCCCAAAAAGCAACCTGCAAGGGTACTGTACGAAATTCGGCAGCTGCAGTTTTCTTGGCTTCTTCATAAAGTTCTTCATCAATTCTAATCGCAATACTCATGAAAACACCTCCTGTAATTATTGTATCACATTGCTACAAAAATTACACTAACTAAGTTAAATAATTTCAAAAGAATCTGCTGGCGAGGATAAGAAAAATGAAAAAAGTACCAAGTCATTGATTGACAAGGTACTTTTTGTTGTTTTTCGGCTTGAGTACAGCCTGTTTTATTTGTAAAGCAAGAACGATGAAGCCGACGTATACGATTGTTTCGGCGATTTCCTCAACCTTTTGCATATGCAGTATCCGTTCTGCAACATGGGTAGTTGCCACAGCTAGAAACGTGACGGCAAGATTGATCCAGGGGAAAGTTTTGTTTTTTATCATAGTGACAGGAATTTTATATAATTTATATTTGATAATGGCGAAAATCCAGCCGAGTAAGAGTATGGCTATGATCGGATACACAGCCGATCCGTACCAAAGCTGCTTGAGCGCGGGAAAGTAAGGTCCGTGCGCATCAATGCCCAGTGGAAAGAAGACCCGGCCCCAACTGAGCTCCCGTCCGATCAAAATCAGCCAAATCGGTGTGGTAAACAACCCAAAAGAACCGCTGGGTTTTTTCCAGGAGAGAAACAGACCGAGCGCGAGAACGGTGACCTGCAGCCATTCCACGACACTGTTCTCCCAGCCCCATTGCTCGGGAATCCAAGTGGCCATGAGGGGAGCTGCTGCTAGAATAAGTAAGGAAAGTATTCGATAATAGGTCACTGGTAAGCTCCTTTCGTAGCGATAAAGTGAGACTTGATTTAGATGGGTTTTAACTCCACCTAAATCTTAGCCGAACCGTATCCAGGGACTTAGCCGCTCGCCTGTGCCCTTTAGGGTATAATTCCCTCTTGTAGAAGAAGGGAATCTTAGAGCGGCTTGGTCATCGGATTAATTTATTATAGCAAATCGTACGGAGTTTCGTAAGTAAACTTTTTAATGTCATGCCACACGGGACGGTTCCTCTTGACACTGCTTTTTTGTTGTTTAAAGAACACACGTGAGCAGGAATAATAATTAATGAAAAGAATTTAGTAAATATTAGTCATGCTCTTTCTGGAGATGGAATAGCTTAATAAAGCGGGTAAAAAGAGAACGCCATATGTAATTATGATGATGAGGGGTGCAGAAGATGGAATTAAAACGGACGGCATTTAAGGCTTATGATATTCGCGGGCGGGTGCCTGATGAACTCAATGAGGAATTGGCTTACCGTATCGGGCGGGCGTATGTGGATATTTTTAAAGCAAAAAAGGTGGCTGTCGGGCGGGATATCCGGCTTACGGGGACGGCGATCCGGGCAGCGCTGGTGAAAGGGTTGACTGAAGTCGGCTGTGATGTCGTCGATATCGGAATCTGCGGCACTGAAATGATTTATTTTGCTACAGCGCATTTGAAGCTGGATGGCGGGATTATGATTACTGCTAGCCACAATCCCCAGGATTATAATGGGATGAAACTGGTTCGCGAAGAATCGCGCCCAATCAGCAGCGACAGCGGGCTGAAGGAAATTGAGGAATTAGCGATTAGTGGTGAATTTGCGCCTGTGGCTGATGGCGAGCTTGTTGGAACAGTCACTGAACAGGATATTATGGCGGACTATATACAGCATTTGCTGACCTACGTTGATGTTTCAGCGCTTAAACCGTTAAAGATTGTGGTTAATGCGGGAAACGGCTGCGCCGGACCGGTGATTGATGTGTTGGAGAAGTTCCTTCCGTTTGAGTTTATTAAAGTAAATCATGAGCCTGACGGTAGTTTTCCGCATGGGATACCCAATCCGCTTTTGCTGGAAAACCGTGATGCAACGGCTAAGGTGGTGCGCGAGACAGGGGCTGACGTGGGGATCGCTTGGGATGGCGACTTTGACAGATGTTTCTTCTTTGATGAAAAAGGCGAATTTATTGAGGGTTATTATATTGTCGGCTTCCTGGCGCAGGCTTTCTTGCGTAAATTCCCAGGGGCCAAGATTATTCATGATCCGCGGCTGACTTGGAATACGATTGAGCTAGTTGAAAAGGCGGGCGGGGTGCCTGTTCAGTGCAAGAGCGGTCATGCATTTATTAAGGAACGGATGCGGCAGGAGGATGCGGTATACGGCGGCGAGATGTCGGCGCATCATTATTTCCGTGATTTCTCTTATTGTGACAGCGGCATGATTCCGTGGCTGCTGCTGGTTGAGATTATGTGTCTTGAAGGGAAGCCGCTTTCGGTGCTCATGGAAGAAAGAGTGGCTTGTTATCCAATTAGCGGGGAGATTAATTCCACGGTGAAAGATGCCCGGGATGTGATCGCCCGTATTGAGGAGAAGTTCACCCAAGGCGCGAGTATTGACCGGACTGATGGGCTAAGTGTTGAGTTCGATGATTGGCGGTTTAATGTGCGGAGCTCAAATACCGAGCCTGTGCTGCGGTTGAATATTGAGACTAAATGTGATAGCGAGCTGCTTAAACGCAAGACAGAGGAACTGCTTGCGGAGATCAATCGCTAGGAATAGAAATCCCTCACTTCAGTGGGGGATTTTGATTTTAGAGGGGAATGGGAAGTAATATTTTACAGGGTATATACGCAGGAGAAAAGTTTTGATATATTGAATTACGTAATTATATAACACTGCGTATTATATTGTATAGATGATAGGGAGATGACGATAAAAGTGCAAAATAGAGCTAAAATTCGTAAGGCTGTTATTCCGGCGGCGGGGCTGGGGACGCGGTTTTTACCTGCGACTAAGGCGCAGCCGAAGGAAATGCTGCCGATTGTTGATAAGCCGGCCATTCAGTTTATTATTGAAGAGGCCATTCAGTCTGGAATAGAGGAAATTCTTATTATTACCGGGCGCAATAAGCGGGCGATTGAGGACCATTTTGACAGGGCTGTTGAACTTGAATTGACGCTTAAGGAACAGGGGAAATATGACTTACTGGGATTGGTTCAGGAAATCGCTGATGTGACCATTCATTATGTCCGGCAGAAAGAGGCCAAGGGGCTGGGGCATGCCGTGCTGTGCGCCAAACAGTTTGTGGGCAACGAACCTTTTGCGGTTCTGTTGGGCGATGATATCGTGGATGCCAGTGTGCCTTGTCTGAAGCAGCTGATGGATGTTTATGAAGATTATGGTGGAAGCGTTCTTGGCGTGCAGGAAGTTCCGCGCGATAAAGTATCCAGTTATGGCATTGTACAGCCGACTCGGGTGAAGGATAATCTTTGGAAAGCCATCGATTTGATTGAGAAACCGTCCGTGGAAGAGGCTCCATCTCAATTGGCGGTATTAGGCCGGTACATCATTGAGCCGGAAATATTTGAGTTGCTGGAGACTACCAAACCAGGCCGCGGGGGTGAGATTCAGCTTACCGATGCGTTGCGGCGGCTAGCCGAGAGTCGGTCGGTGTATGCCTATAATTTTGAGGGACGCCGCTATGATATCGGCGATAAGCAGGGGTATCTTGAAGCGACTATTGAGTATGCGCTGAAACGGCCGGAGCTTAGGGAGAAATTTCTTCGGTATTTAGTCAAGACTATGAGGCCGATTTTTAATAGCGATTTGGCAGCGACGCTTCAGGAAGAAGAGGGAGAAAATCAAATAGATAAATAAATTAAAACACTAAATTTTGGAGGCTTAATAATGAGAGTACTGGTTACAGGTGGTGCGGGGTATATTGGGTCTCATACGGTGCATGAGCTTGTTCGGGAAGATCATCATGTAGTTGTTTATGATAATTTGTCAAAAGGCCATAAGTCTGCAGTACCGGCGGGAGTGAAGTTTGTTAAGGGCGATATTCGTGATCAGGAACTTTTAGCACAGGTGCTTAAGGAGAATGAGATTGAGACGGTTGTTCATTTTGCTGCGGACAGCTTAGTGGGTGAGTCGATGCAACAGCCGGCAAAGTATTATCATAATAATGTTGTGGCAACGCTGGCGCTTTTGGATACAATGCGGGAGTGCGCTGTAAATAAAATCGTATTTTCATCGACTGCCGCTGTTTATGGAGAACCGGAGCAGTGGCCGATTACCGAGGATATGCCGACTTGCCCGACAAATGTCTACGGGCGGACCAAGCTGATCATTGAAGGCATACTGGCCGATTTTGCCATGGCATATGGGTTGAAGTATGTGTCGTTGCGCTATTTTAATGCAGCCGGGGCGCATATAGAGGGTCTGACAGGCGAGGACCATAATCCCGAGACGCATCTTGTGCCGCTTATTTTAAAGACAGCGTTAGGACAGCGTGAGGCCATCAGCATTTATGGAACCGACTACTCTACTCCGGATGGGACCTGCATCCGCGATTATATTCATGTGACCGATTTAGCGGCTGCTCATGTGTTGGCCTTGAAGCATTTGGTTCATGGTGGAGAGTGCAGAGTTTATAATCTTGGTTCGCAAGCCGGGTTTAGTGTGCGCGAAGTGATTGATAAGGCGAAAGAGATTACAGGCGTTGATTTCGCAGTCCGTGAGGATGAGCGACGGGCGGGCGATCCGGCTGTGCTGGTTGCTTCCTCGGCGCGAATTAAGGCTGAACTAGGGTGGAAACCGGTGTGGAGTCAGCTTAATCAGATTATCAGCAGTGCGTGGGCGTGGCATCGGAAAAACTAAAAAAAGAAGCATGTTTTTATAAAGTCCGCATAGGGTAGTAAAGTGCATGAAGGGTAGTTTACTATATCTTGGGGGTGTCGGGCATGGGGAGAAATATTACGGGTACTTCATTAAAGCTTCAGTCAGGCTTTGTGTTTGATTACACAAACTTGTATGGCGAGGGCAAGGTAAACCAGACCGATATTGATGCTTTGGGTGAGCAGCTGGTAAAAGCGCATCAGGCTGTTCAGCATATGCGGGCGACAGGTGAGGTACGGGGGCATTTTTCGAAGGACGGGGAGCCGGAAAAGGTGCTGTTTACCGAACTTCCCTATGTGGAAGAGGGACATTTAAATTCGCTGGGGTCGATTGAGCGCCTGAAGGAGTTTGGCCAATCACTGCGTTATCGTGTGGACACTGTGGTGTCATTTGGGATTGGTGGGTCGTATCTTGGAAACAAGGTGCTGTTTGATGTGCAGTGCGGTGAGTTTTGGAATGCTAAAACGCCTGCGGAGCGCGACGGCTACCCCAAGTTGTATTTTAGCGGCAATAATATTGACCCGCGGCGGACGAGTGAGTTGGTGGAGCATTTAGTGAGGGAAGCTGAGAGTAAATGTAAAATTTGTCTCATTGTTATTTCAAAATCGGGTTCGACGCTTGATACCATGTCTAATTTCATGGTGGCTTATGATGCTCTGAAAAAGCAGAGTGATTTGATTGAGGTTGAGGTTGTGGCGGTGACTGATCCATTGGAAGGTGAAAATGCAACGCTGCTTAAAAAGTTGGCGGGTGAAATGGCGTGGCCAACGTTCGGTGTGCCGGACGGTGTCGGCGGACGGTTTAGTATTTTCTGTGAGGTCGGACTTGTCACAGCGGCGTGTATTGGGTTTGATATTGATGGCTTTCTGGCCGGGGCAAAGGCCATGGATGAGGCCTGTCAGACTGATGAATTTTGGCGAAATCCGGCCCTGCTGAATGCGGCGCTTAAATACTTGGCCGCGGAAAAGTATGGACGGGATATTGAAGTTTTTATGCCATATGGTGATAACCTCAAGTCAGTAGCCGAATGGTATGTGCAGCTGCTGGCCGAGTCGCTGGGCAAACGGACTGATCGTGATGGTCAGGAAGTTTTCTATGGCCGGACGCCGGTGGTAGCGGTGGGCACTACGGATATGCATGCCCAGACCCAGCAGCATCAGGATGGCAAACGGGATAAGGTGGTACAGTTTGTTAAGGTGGCTGAGTGGGACTCTGATCCGGTGATTCCGAATGTGTTTCCTGTGGCAGCAAAGTTGGCGGAGATCGCGGGAATTCGTTTAAGTCAGGCCCTTGATATTGCGCGGGAGGCCAATGCAGAGGCGCTGGCACGTGACAACCGGTTTAATGCTACCTTTGTTTTGCCGAAGCTTACGGCGTATCAGTTGGGTGAGCTTTTGTATTTGCTGTGCTTATCAGTGGCCTATGAGGGTGAGTTGGCTAATGTGGATGCGTTTGATCAGCCGGGGGTTGAGGGGTATAAGCGGCTGATGGGGCCGCGGTTGAAGGGACTAAAGGGATGAAAGTTAGGTCTATTTTCCCATAAGAATCCTGTCATCTTTTGACAGGATTTTTTCTATAGTATGTAGAAAATATAATAGGTTAGTTTGTTTTGTTCGAAAAACTTGTTTTGGAGATGGACGGGAGGTTAGCAGCGTGCCAATCAAACTATTAATTGCAGACGATCATGCATTGTTGCGCCAAGGGATTAAGAATGTTTTAGAATTGGAGTCCGATCTTATTGTGCTTGGCGAGGCGGCTGATGGCGAAGAGGCCCTTACCAAGACAGCCGAATTAGAGCCTGATATTTTGCTGCTTGATATAAACATGCCGCGGATGAATGGCTTGGAGGTTGCCCGGAAGCTCCGTGATGTCAAGTCTAAGGTCAAGGTAATTATACTGACCATTCATGATGATGAGAATTATGTGATTGAGGTAATTAAGGCCGGGGCAGTTGGTTATTTACTTAAGGATGTTGAGCCTGGAATGCTGGTCAATGCGATTAGGACAGTGTATCAGGGCGAGTCGTTTATTTACCCGACATTAGCCAAACAGTTGCTGAATGAGATTAGCCGTCAGGAAGATAAGAAGCATGAGGCTGCAAAAAACTTAGAGCGTCGTCGGGAAGAGCGGCTTACATATCGCGAAATTGAAGTGCTCCAGTTAATCTGCCGGGGGATGAGCAATCAAACGATTGCGCAGACGCTTTATTTAAGTGAAAAGACAGTTAAGAATCATTTGACAAATATTTTTCGCAAGATTAGTGTGAGTGACCGGACACAGGCAGTGCTATACGCTTTGAAGAATAAGATTGTGGAGCTGCAATAGAAAGTGGTACCCATTGGCTATCAGATACATATAGTATCCTATCCCATGCAAAGGGGGTAGGATATTTTGTATTTCTCGTATTTTGTCAGTGTGATTATGGTTTCTTTGGCGCTTTATGGAGGTTGGCTCTTGCTCCGTGATATGTGGGACATGTTTATTGAACCGCAGCTGGCGGAACTGCCGAGTGCGAGTTTTTTAATCATTGTCCAAGACTGTGAACAGGAAATTGAAGGGTTACTCTATTTTTTGATCAACCAACTTGAGAGGTATGATTCTGACTATGATATTGTGGTTGTTGACAATCATTCCGGCGACCTCACACCGTCGATTCTCGCGCGACTCTCTGATGCTCATCCTGTGGTGCAGGTCATCAGAGTGCCATATGGGCGAAGGCCGGTGGCTGAGGGAATGCCGCTCTGCCGGGGCGGGGTTGTGCATGTGATGGAAATCGGCAAGCGGCTCAGCGGCGAAGAGTTCATGGCAGCGGTGGGCTCACTGCTGGAACGGGATAAACGCGAGGTGGCGATAGTGCGCCATGATTAACGCTGCTTTGCGGCGACGATATCGCAGATGACTTCGACGAATTTTTGAATAATGGGGACGATTTCGGGGGCGTAGACTTTTACGTCTTCATGAACGCCACAGTGCGAATGATGCGGCGTATAGTGCATGGCGAGACGGGCGTTCTGGAGATGCTTATTGACGGTAGGTACTGTCCAGAGAACAGGCAGTTGTATGCCTCCGGCCAGAATGATGATGGCCTGGTAGGGGGCTTGGGAAGTTTTTTCAACACTTTTTATGGCATAATAGTTTATATAACCGGTGCTGGTGTCGCCTGCTACCCGTGGGGTGCGGACTTTGACCGGACAGAGAACCAGACCGGGAGTCAGCGGCAGAGGCTGGAGAATGGAACATTGGGTGGCCGAGGAGGCGCGCTTTTTCAGTGCCAAAAGGTCGGTGGCCCGGCTGAGCGCCAGCCTTCTTACGATTGTCCTGATGCGGACGTCACTGGTATTGGTGAGACCGTCGGTAGTGATGATTTTCGTGGTGTCGCCTGTGGCGCTATAGCAAGGCAGAATGGCGGCAATGCGCTCAGGTTTGGCCAGGTGTTGGGACATGAATTGTGTCCCTCCTTTCAAAATTAAACTGTTTAACGTGGGAACGTGTGTTCGATATTTTAATATTAGCAGATTGTTGGATAGATAGCAATATGCTGTTATAATTGGTGTATCAAATATAATGACTTTCGTTAAAAGGGTGAACATATGGGTGTTTTACGGGTAGATGGCCTGACAAAGGCTTTTGGGATTGAAACATTATTTAGTGATGTGAGTTTCGAATTGCGGTGCGGCGACAAGGTGGGACTGATTGGGGCAAATGGCACCGGGAAGACCACATTGGTGCGGTGCCTGCTTGGTTTTCAAAGTGCTGACAGTGGACAAGTTTCGCTGCCTTCAGGTGAAACCATCGGTTATGTCGAACAGGACGCCGGGGTGGGAGATCATACTTTTTATCAAGAATTGGCGAGCGCTTATCGCGATGTACTGGGGTGGCAGGACGATATGCATCGCTTGGAAAAAGCCATTTCGACGGAGAAGGACGAGGCTGCGCAGGCGGCGTTGCTGGCAGAGTATGCCAAAATTGTTGACAGGTTTGAACGCGGCGGGGGTTATGAGTACGAAAACAACATTCGGCGGGTAGCGTTTGGTTTGGGCTTTACGACCGAGGATTTTGATCGCAAACTGGATTCTTTTTCAGGCGGTCAAAAGACGCGTGTCTGCCTGGCGCGAGCGTTGCTCCGGCAACCGGATTTTTTATTTTTAGACGAACCGACCAACCATCTCGATGTCGGTATGGTGGAATGGCTGGAGGATTTCCTCAAGGGCTATCCCGGCGGCGTGTTGATTATTTCGCATGACCGCTATTTTCTCGATAAGGTTGTTGGCCGGATTTTGGAATTGGAAAACGGCAAGCTGGTCGCCTTTAACGGTAATTACAGCCAGTATGTTGTGCAAAAAGAGGAACAGATGGCCGCGTTGACAAGCGCTTATGAAAAACAGCAGACTTTCATTGTGAAAACCCAGGACTTTATTGACCGCTATCGGGCTGGGGTCAAATCAAAGCAGGCGCGGGGGCGGGAGAAGCGCTTGGCGCGGCTGGAACGAATTGTGCTGCCACCCGAAGTTTCGCGGTTTGATTTTTTTGGATTTAATCCACCGGCTGAGTGCGCTGAACGGGTTGCCGAACTGGATAAGGCGACCGCGGCCTATGGGGACAAGGTGATTTTCAATCAGGTATCACTACTTGTGCGGCGTGGTGATGGTGTGGCGCTGATTGGACCGAACGGGGCCGGAAAAACAACGCTTTTAAAGCTGTTGACTGGTGATCTTGAGCCTGCAGCGGGCCGGGTTAAGATCGGTAGCCGGGTAAAGGTAGGTTATTTCTCGCAGGAGCATGAGGGTCTTAATAATGATAATGCGATTTTGGACGAGCTGAATCAGGAGTTTGGGTTGAGTGAGGAACGGTCGCGGCATTATCTGGGGGCGTTTCTTTTTCAGGGTGATGATGTTTATAAAATGATTGGTGACTTGAGCGGTGGTGAAAAGGCCCGGCTGGCTATGCTCAAGCTGATGTTGACCGGAGCTAATTTTTTAATTTTGGATGAACCGACCAATCACTTGGATATTCCGGCTAAGGAAGCTGTTGAGGAAGCCATTATGAGTTTTCCGGGCACCTTTTTGGCGGTGTCGCATGACCGGTATTTCCTTGACAAGGTGGCCAACTGCGTGGTTGAGCTCGACCAGGGGCAGCTTGTTGAATATGGGGGCAATTATAGCTATTACCGCGAGAAAAAAGCGGCTGTAGAAAAGGCGGCCGCCGCCGAGCGAGCCGCGAGTCAGCCTACGCCAGCCGAGAAAAAGGCAGCTCAGCCACGGCAGCGGAAGCAAGATACCGGCAAGCAGCTAAAAAAGCTGGAGACGGAAATTGCTGAACTGGAGGCAATGATAACGGCGATGGAGACGAAATTGGCTGATCCGGCCACTCATGCCGATCCAGCCGAGAGCAAGGCGCTGGCCGATGAGTACGCGCGGCTGCAGAGTGAGCTTGAAGGTAAGTATGAGGAATGGATGGAGAAACAATAGGTAAGCCGACTTAGGTGCTGACTGGCACTTAGGTCGGCTTTTGTTTTGCCCTACGCCTGATGGTACAGTAAGGCCAGCGCTAATATTGAGGAACCGGTTCCTCGCCGATAGGTGAGGAAGAATGGATTTAATCGAGATTGTCCGTAAGGCCCAGACTGGTAATCAGGAGGCGTTCGGCGAGGTGTGCCGACGATTTGAAGGGTTAGTGAAGCGGCAGGCTTTTCAGCCGCATTTGCGGGTTTTAGGTGAAGATGTGTTAGGAGAAGCCTGGTTGGCGGTTGCCGAGGCAGTCAAGGGCTATGATGAGAAGTCTGGCGTGTATTTTGCCGGTTATGTGGAGAGCAAGGTCAAATTTGCGCTGTGGAATTTCTTTAAACGCGAGCGCCGTCGCTGGGAGTATGAATTGCTGGTGAGCGAGGGTGAGGATGAGGATCATCCGGGCGGTTTCCGGCTGGACATGCTGGCGGGGGCAGCCAATGTAGAGCAGGAGGTGGAAACAGCCGAGCTGGGCCAACAGCTAAGAGCCGCAGTTGGCGCGTTGCCGGAACGCCAGCGGCTAGCGCTTGTCATGACGATGTTTGGTGAAAACAAGCTGGCAGAAGCTGCCGGTGATCTAGGGGTAACAGCCCAGGCTGTCTATAATTTACGCCAGCGAGCCCTTACTCGTTTAAAAAAGCAGTTTGCCGGAATGTATGTAAGCGAAAGGGGGTGAGAACATGGCAG
>JAQWAQ010000045.1 GCA_028707635.1 Negativicutes bacterium | reverse complement strand
GTAGTCATTTTTGCCGTGTTATTTTTTGTCGATGGATATATGCTTGCGGTATCTTTTTTGGTAGGTGCTGTTTGCTCGGCTTTGGCTGGTTATGCAGGTATGACTGCGACAACCAAGGCGAATGCCCGTACCACTGAGGCCGCCCGAACCAGTCTCAATAGCGCATTGAGCGTGTCTTTCCGCGCTGGTGCTGTTATGGGCATGTCAGTTGTTGGTCTTGGTTTGTTAGGCGTATCGGTATTATACATACTTTTCCGTGACCCTGTTGCTATTAATAGCTTTGCATTTGGCGCTAGTGCCATTGCCTTTTTTGCCAGAATTGGCGGCGGTATTTATACCAAAGCCGCTGACGTAGGTGCAGACCTTGTTGGTAAAGTTGAAGCAGGTATTCCAGAGGATGATCCTCGTAACCCTGCCGTTATTGCCGACAATGTAGGCGATAATGTTGGTGACACCGCCGGTATGGGCGCTGACTTGTTTGAGTCGTATGGCGCAACTGCCATTGCGGCGATGCTAATCGGCAATACCCTATTTGGCATTAACGGCGTTATTTTCCCACTCCTTCTTGGCGCTGCCGGCGTTTTGGCCGCCATTGTGAGCATTTTCCTTGTTCGTACAGGTGAAGATGGTGATCCCCAGGCCGCCCTTAATCGTGGTCTGTGGGCAACAAATATCATCACAGCCGTTTTAGCTTATCTTTTAGCCACCCATGTGTTCGGTTCGCAAGGGTTCGGCATTTTTATCGCGATTGTAGCAGGTTTGATAGTAAACGTTGCTGTAGGTTCAATCACCGAGTACTATACTGCTAATACAAAACCGCCTACGCAGCTTATTGCTGATGCTTCGCAGACCGGTGCGGCGACTAACATTATCGCCGGTATTGCCAATGGATTGAGAAGTACTGGCTGGCCAATGCTGGTGTTTGTCGTGGCTATCTGGGTTGCATTCCATTATGCTGGAATTTATGGTATCGCTATGGCGGCTATGGGTATGTTGTGTACTGCCGGCATGGTAGTAGCCATTGACTCCTTCGGTCCTGTTGCAGATAATGCCGGCGGCATTGCTGAAATGGCCGAACTTGAACCTAAAGTTCGTGAAACAACAGATAAACTTGACTCAGTAGGTAATACGACTGCTGCGATTGCCAAAGGTTTTGCTATTGGATCAGCAGCTCTCACAGCTTTAGCTCTTTTCACCGCCTTTGGTGAAGAAATTGCTAAAAATCCGAAATTGTCTGGTTTGTTAGTTGATGGACATCTCGTGGTTAACCTCACTGAACCAGGTGTTATCATCGGTATCTTTTTAGGGGCAACAGTGCCTTTCCTGGTTTGTGCTTTCACGATGGAAGCTGTTGGCAAAGCAGCTTTTGAAATGATTGCCGAAGTACGTCGTCAGTTTAGAGAAATTCCGGGTATCATGGAAGGCACTGGCCGTCCTGATTATGCCCGTTGCGTTGACATCAGCACGAAAGCCGCGATTCGTGAAATGATGCTTCCTGGTTTGTTTGCAGTTGGTGCTCCACTGTTAGTTGGTTTCATTCTGGGAGCAAAAGCATTGGCTGGCTTCCTTGCTGGTATTACTGCTGCCGGTGTTCTGATGGCGCTCTTTATGTCCAATGCTGGTGGTGCTTGGGATAATGCCAAAAAGTACATTGAGACAGGTAAATTTGGCGGCAAAGGAACTCCAACCCATGCTGCTGCTGTTATCGGCGATACTGTTGGCGACCCATTCAAGGATACTTCCGGTCCGGCGATGAACCCGCTTATTAAGGTTGCTGGGACAATTTCCTTGATTATCGCTCCGCTGCTGTTCTTCTAAAAAGCACAAAATTGGCGTCAGGCTAACTAGCCTGGCGCTTTTTTATTTGGTGGTTAAAAGTAAGTTCACAGCATAAAATCTACTAGAAAGTCTGCAAAGGGGCGATCACATGCGTAAACCAGTTATCGGGATTACAGCCAATGTGCTTACTTTGGATAACGGTGCCGAGCGTGCGGCAATAAGTACTGACTATGTAAAAGCAGTAGAACTGGCAGGTGGCGTACCCATCTTGCTGCCGGTGGTGACTGATACAACAGTTATTTTTCAACAAGTTAAGCTGATCGACGGTCTCATCTTATCTGGCGGCTATGACATTGATCCGCTGCTATTTGGTGAACAACCGGCCGACAAGCTTGGTTATATTTCACCTGAGCGCGATCATCATGAAATTCAGCTAGTCAAAGCAGCTTCTGATGAAAAAATGCCGATACTCGGCATTTGCCGCGGCATTCAGTTAATGAATATTGCATTCGGTGGAACAATATATCAAGACTTGACGGATGTGCCAAAAGTGATTAAGCATATGCAAAATGCAAAAAAACATGTTCCGACCCACACTGTTGAGCTAGTAGAGGATTCTATCTTGGGAAATTTCTTTGGAAGCAGTATTGTTGTTAATAGCTTTCATCATCAGGCTGTCAAGAATGTGGCACCTGGGTTTGTGATTGCTGCTTGGACAGCCGATGGGGTAATTGAAGCAATTGAGAACCCAACAAGTGATTTTTTTGCCGGAGTTCAATGGCATCCCGAGATGATGATAGAAAGCCAGCCGCTCATGATGGATTTCTTCAAACGATTTATTGTTGCTGCCCAATAGTTGAGGAAGGATCATTGCTCTAAGACTTAAGTGAAGTTATACTCTAAAGGGCACAAGCGAGCGGCTAAGTCCTTGGACACGGTTCGGCTAGGCTTCAGATGGACTTATCTGAAGCAAGTCTCACTTTATAATAATTCCTAATAATGGTATAATAAAAATATTATATAAAAGATAATAAAGGAGGACTACCCTTTGGCCATAATGGAGGGAGCTGAACCATTCTTGCTGCCGGGTGGCGAGCATGGTGTGATAGTAATACATGGCTTTACTGGGTCGCCGTCCGAAATGCGACTATTAGGTAATGATCTCAATGATCGTGGTTACACCGTTCTTGCGCCCCGCCTAACGGGACATGGTGCAACCCCAGAGGCGATGGCCAGTACAACCTGGCACGAGTGGTATAGTGATGTCGAAGATGCTTACCACATCATGAGTGGTATCTGCAAGACAATAGACGTTGTCGGTTTGTCAATGGGCGGGCTGCTGGCGTTAAAGCTAGCAGCAGAGTATCCAGTCAGTCGGGTTGTTTCATTGAGTGCCCCTATCTTTATTGCCGACAGGCGTCTGCCGATGCTGTCATTATACCGTCTTTTCCGCGAATTTACGCCAAAGCGACGGCGTAAGTTCTATGATGTCGATCCCCTTTATTCGGTTTGCTACGATCGGACACCGTTGAAATGCGTGGCGAGCTTGCTTGAGTTGATTCAACGCGTAGACAAGCTGCTGCTTACTGTTTGCCAACCGGCGCTGGTTGTCCAGTCCCGCAATGATCATACCGTAAGGCCCAAAAGCGGCCAGCATATTTATGAAAAGTTGGGCAGTAATGAAAAACAGCTAATTTGGCTGGAGGAATCAGGGCATATTATAACCCTAGATTCAGAAAGAGCGCATGTTTTTGAAATTGTAGCCGATTTCATTCGACGTTAAAAATATCGATGAGGTGACTTCATGGCAAATAGTGAGCAAAGAGAACAGGCCAACCAGTGGTGCTTTGGCTGTGGTCGTCAAAATCCTATTGGCTTAAAACTGGAATTTACTGAAGAAAATGATCTGTACAGCACTAAGTTTACGGCCGGTCCCGAACATCAAAGTTATGACGGTATTGTCCACGGCGGAATCGTTAGTACTGTGCTAGATGAGATTACTACCCGCTATCTTTATAGCAAAGGGCATAATGTGGTAACGGCGCGGCTCGAAGTCCGGTTTAGAAAACCGACGCCGATTGGTGTTGAGCTTACCGCGACCAGCCAGATTATCAGTCATCGCCGCAACATATACGAGATGGAAGGCATTATTAAACTGCCGAATGGAACGGTTACTGCAGAGGCCAAGGCTACAGTGGCTGTTGTTAATGGAGGACAAGCATGATACTTAAAGACAAAATTATGGAGTTTATGCGCAACGAAGCATATAGGCCTTTAACGGCTGAAGATTTAGCTGAACATATGGAGCTTAAAGGCAGTGATCTGGCTGAAGTTTGGGATCTGCTCCAAAAGCTCGAGGAAGATGCCGACATCATAAAAACTATGTACGGCAAATATGGTGTGCCTGAACGAATGAATCTGGTTGTCGGCCGACTGTCAGCAACCAATAAAGGCTTTGGTTTTGTTATCCCGGAGAATCCTGTCGATGCAGAAGGGGATGTTTTTATTCCGCCTGATGCCATGATGACGGCTATGAATAACGATCGCGTTGTCGCCAGAATTAATCGGCCTTCCGGTAATGGTCGAACCCGTGAAGGGGAAATTATTCGCATTGTCCGGCGTGCCAATACAAAGGTTGTTGGAGTATTTGAATGCAGTCGCCATTTCGGTTTTGTCATACCGGATGACCCACGCTTGGGTAATGATATTTTCATTCCCAAGGATGAATTTAATGGAGCCAAGATAGGATCTAAGGTTGTGGCCGAGATAACTAAGTGGCCGGAACGAAAGAAAAGCGCTGAAGGCAAGATTGTCGAAGTCTTGGGCCAAAAAGGCGATCTTGGTATCGAAATTCTATCAATTATTAAGCGTCATAACCTGCCAACTGAATTTCCTGCTGAAGTGGAACAGGCGGCCAATAAGGTGCCGCAGGAAATCAATCCACAAGAACTTGAGGGCCGCCAGGATTTGCGCCACTTACCGATCGTAACGATTGATTCTGAAGATGCAAAAGATTTAGATGACGGGGTTTATGTTGAGCGGTTAAAAAACGGTCGCTATATGCTGGGTGTGCATATTGCAGACGTTAGCTATTATGTAAGAGAAAATACGCCGCTTGATCAAGAAGCGCGTGAACGAGGGACAAGCGTTTATTTGGTAGACAGGGTATTGCCAATGCTGCCGCCCCGTCTGTCAAATGGTATCTGCAGCCTGAACGCTGGTGTTGATAGACTGGCTATGTCAATCCATATGGAAATTGATCATCGCGGCCAAGTTATCAATTACGAAATATTCCCCAGTGTGATTAAAGTCGCGAAACGTCTTTCCTATAACATTGTACGAAAAATATTAGTGGAGCATGACGAGGCGTTGCGTGGTGAATATAGCGACCTTCTGGGACAAATGGAAGACATGGAGCGGCTGTGCCGAATTCTGCGCGACCGAAGGATGAAACGTGGCGCTGTTGACTTTGATTTTCCTGAATTAAAGGTCAAGCTGGATGATAGCGGGCGGCCGATTGAGATTGTCAAACGGGTGCGGACATTATCAGAGTCGATTATTGAGGAATTTATGCTTGTAGCCAACGAAACTGTTGCCGAGCACATGCACGAAATGAAAGTTCCGTTTGTCTTCCGGGTTCATGAACAGCCGGATCAAGAAAAGATGGAACGGCTCAATATCCTGTTACACAACTTTGGACAGAGCCTGCCGAAAACGGATGAAGTTAGACCAATGGCCTTGCAGAAGGTACTTAGCCGCATTGCCGGCCGTCCGGAGGAACGCATCATCAGCACTGTCATGCTCAGATCATTAAAGCAAGCTCGCTATGAGGCGGAGAATCTTGGCCATTTTGGCTTGGCGGCAACCTACTACACTCATTTTACATCACCAATTCGGCGTTATCCTGATTTAATTGTCCATCGTCTCTTGCGCGAGACTTTTAACACAGGTGATGTGTCAGCCAAACGTCGCCAAAAATTAGCTGCCATGCTGCCTGAAATCGCTCTTCATTCGTCCCAACGGGAACGGGCAGCCGCCGAGGCTGAACGAGAGACTGTTGAACTTAAAAAGGTGGAATACATGGCTCAGTTTGCCGGCGAAGAATTCCCGGCCATCATCAGCAGTGTCACGGCCTTTGGAATGTTTGTCGAATTGGAAAACGGCGTCGAGGGCTTGGTACATGTATCCAGCATGGATGATGATTACTATCAGTATATTGAAGAACAATACTCACTAATTGGTGAGCGCACCAAAAATGTCTACCGTTTAGGTGAGCCTGTCACGGTCATCTTAACGCGTGCCAACCCTGAGGAACGGACGATTGACTTTGTCCTGGCGCCTGGACACATTAAACAAAGGCCAGCCGGAAAAAGCAGTAAAACCACAACAAAAGTCGGCATTAAGCCTACTAATAAGTCTACGAATAAACCTTCCACCAAAGTGGCTAAACCCAAGCCTAAGAACAAAAAAGAAGCCACAACCAAGCCCAAGCGTCGGAAAACCTGATCAGCTTTTAGTTGAAAATTGCCACGCTGTCTTTTCGACAATGACACTAAATTGGTCATTGTGAGCGATAGCGTGGCATTCCTATATTGCTAATATGTGGGTTCATTGACCCAGTATGGCGTTTTTGCTATAATAGAGTAGTTATAGACAATGATCGGGCGAGGTGAAAGCGGTGGAAAAGAGTATAAAAATCGCGGCTGAAAATCGTAAAGCGCGTCATGACTATCATATCCATGAAACATACGAGGCCGGGTTGGTGCTGACAGGCACTGAGGTCAAGTCGCTCAGGGCGGGCAAGGCCAATCTCAAAGACAGTTATGCCCGTATTGATAATGGTGAGCTCATGCTGCACAATATGCATATCAGCCCCTATGATCAAGGCAACCGCTTTAATCATGAGCCGCTGCGCACCCGTAAGCTCTTGATGCACCGCATCGAAATTAATAAACTTATCGGCAAGACCCAAGAGAAAGGCTACACTTTAGTGCCGCTTAAATTATATTTCACCCGTGGTAGAGCTAAGGTTGAACTCGCCTTAGCCACAGGCAAGAAAACTTACGACAAGCGTCAGGATCTTGCTGAACGCGACGCCAAACGGGAAATTGACCGGGCGTTTCGTGACAGACAAAAGATGTAATCAGACGTAAGATAAAACCTCTCTCCGGAGAGGTTTTTTAATTGGAAGAGACCGATTGATTTTCGGCAGCAGGTTGACTGTCTTTTGCCCATAATTGTAAAATGATCACTCCGGCGATAATTAAAAGACCGCCCAGAACTTGGACTGAAGTTAGTTTTTCAGTCAACAGCAGCATTGATAGAAGCACAGTAATTACCGGCTCTGTCATGCTGATAATTGATGCGTTGGCAGCCCCGATACGGCTCATCCCGGCAAAAAAGCCAAGAACACCGACAATTGTGCCCAGAAAGGCAATACCGAATATTGCCAGCCAGCCTTCCGCTGCAAAAGATAATGATTGCAACCCGCCTGCCCATCCAATTAGCAGAAGCGCTATTCCAGCAGCAGAACAGACATAAGTAGTAGCGACAAGCGAATCTACTGATTTAAGCACACGGTTACCGATAATAATATAACCCGAGTAAACAAGAGCGGCTCCTAAACTCAGCATAACTCCTATCGGCTGGACATCATTGAAGGATACTCCTAACACTAAAAACAAGCCAATAAAACACATAATGAGAGCCATACCTTTGTTCCAGCTAAAAACCTCATCACCGATTGCAAATGCTATTACGCTGACGATTGCTGGATATGCATAAAGTAACATAGCCGATAGCGAGGCAGGAAGATAATAGAGGGATGAGGCAAACATCATCGACATTGTACCATAACCTAGAATTCCCATTAAGCACAGTTTGATAGCAGTTATTTTATCGATTACGATAGGAGTTTTTCGCAGTATAACTACCGCCCAAAGAACTAATGCAGCAAGTAAGAAGCGGCCGGTAATCAATGTGACTGTATTGACACCAGCCGCGTAGGCATATTTTACGAAAATGGCTAAAGTAGCGAATCCAGCAGCCGATGTTACGACCATCAATGTTCCAGAAGTGTGGCGGTTCATGTAGAATCTCCTTTATTGTAAATTACGTACGGCTTTCTAATATATTCACTTTGGTTGCTATAATCTCCTTTGGTCTTAGCGCCATTTGGTGGTAAAAAAAGTATTTTGCTAAAGACTTATCTTGTGATATAATGAAATGACAATCAAATAGCGTAATCACAATTATGGGGGCGTACTGGTTTCGACAGGGGTAGTTGTGGCATAGGTAGCGAGCCGGGGTTCCATTTGCCCGTCAAAACGGTGGAAATGTAAGTAAACGCAAACGAAGATTACGCTTTAGCAGCTTAATGCTAACGTCCTACTCTCCTCTGCCTGCGAGGCGGGATAGGACGTCATAATGCAGGATACCTGAAGCCTTATTCTCGGTGGGCTGACTGGGAAAAATAGTCGAGATAGCTCCGAAGAAGCCTGTCTGTGGGCATCAACGGCGCGAAAGATAAAACACAGAATGCGCTCGGAGAAACCTATGTGGCAATGCCTTTGGACAGGAGTTCGATTCTCCTCGCCTCCACCATGTAAATAAATAATACTCTGTGATCCACGCGAGGTCCTAACTTTACTCGGATTTTGGATTATTACCATTGAACCCACGGACAGTTTTAAAGGTCAAAAATGGACTAGTGGACATTATCAGAGTCACATACTTGCTTTGTTCCGATAATAACCTGGTTAAATACAATGGACTGACGGACATTTATATCGTTCCAACCAGGAATTTATTTCGGATCAGTCGCACCCGCGAATTTCGCGGGTTTTTTGCTGTTTGTGATTTTGATAATGCTAAAACGGGAACGTCCCCAAATGTCTTAACAAATTTTTCTGGGCAATATGTACATTTTTAGAAGGAACTAGTAAATATGAAGAGAAGAAAATTATAATTTTAGATGGATATTAAAGGTGAATTTATCCGATATGGGGGGAGAATTTATGTCTGATAAAATCGTTTTTGTAAGAAACTACAATGATCTTAGTACAAACAAGGGCTTTCAGTTTGAGTTTTATTGCGATCGATGTGGTACTGGGCATCGTACACCTTTTAAGGCTTCGGTGACAGGTACGATTACTAACGTATTGGATGCAGCTGGCAGTCTCTTTGGTGGTGTTTTTGGTCAAGTAGCTGATGTTGGCGAGCGTGTGAGGTCAGCGTCTTGGGAAAAGGCTCATGATCAAGCTTTCACAGAGGCGATACAAGATTTGAAGCCCGATTTTTATTCAGTGTCCGCGGTGTATAGCTTGGGTTTGCCGTAAAGGCTGCTGGAATAATCAAAAAGGCCTCTGTAAAGAATGCGCACCAGACTTAGGTGTTGAGATGTCTGCAGCTCAGGCACAACGTTCAGTTGAGGAAGTTTGGGCACATGCGGCTATGGCTGAAGAAGATAAGAAACTCGACAAGCAGCAATGGCGAGAAAATATTAGGGCTACTTGCCCAGACTGTGAGGCGCCGCTTCCCTCTAATGCCAAGTTTTGCGTAGAGTGCGGGGCCCAACTGAAAAAGAAAAGTTTATGTTCAAAATGTGGAGGCAAACTTGCAACTGGAGCGAAGTTTTGCGCTGAATGCGGTACAAAAACGTTAGAGTAGTTAGATACTGCAAAATAGTGGCGGATAAACTTTGTGACTGACTCAAAAGGAAACGTCCCGTGTGCTTCTTAGCGCGCGGGACGTTTCTTTTTTGATAAAGCTGAGGTCAATACATATATATGGGCAGATAAGCAAGTTGAGTGCTATCGAATTTTACTATATAGCTTTTGCGGCCGAATATTTAGCCTAAAGCGAAGTTTATAGCTCTGTTAGTGCATTTCAGCTTACAATTTCGACATCCTGGGCTGCAATTATTGTTAATTGGGTTAAATTGGATTAATATTAAGACAATAGTGAAAATATATTTTGAAAGGAGGGATTAAGTTTTTGGTGTTCTGATCTATTAAACTGGGAGGGGGGAATATTATGAATTCTATAATGCTTCTTATTGTTGCTGCGTGTGTGCTTGTATTGGCCTATCGTTACTACTCGGCGTTTATTGCCACTAAGGTTTTGATGCTGAACGATGAGTATCAAACACCTGCGTACCGTTGCAACGACGGAAACGAGTTTGTCCCAATGAATAAATGGGTATTATTCGGTCATCATTTTGCCGCTATTGCCGGTGCGGGCCCGTTGGTTGGTCCGGTTTTGGCAGCACAGTGGGGTTGGGGTCCCGGTTTCATGTGGATTCTTTTGGGGTCTGTATTTGCCGGAGCCGTTCATGATTTTATTATTTTATTTGCTTCTATTCGGCACAATGGTCAATCGCTAGCTGTTATCGCACGCCGTGAGGTTGGTCCTGTTGCCGGAATGACAACATCTCTTGCAATTTTGTTCATAATTATTCTTGCAATGGCAGGATTATCCATTGTTATTATTAATGCCTTGTTTAATAATCCATGGGGTGTGTTCACGATCGGTATGACGATACCAATTGCCATCGTGATTGGTCTTTGGATGTTCAAGATTTCTCCGGGGACCATCAAAATGGCTTCGCTTGCTGGGTTCCTACTGGTCATGGGTGCCGTTATCGCAGGCCATTGGGTTATGCCTGGACAGCAATGGGCTGCTCTTGCTTCACATTTAAGCTTTTCGAAAAAAGAACTGGCAGTTATTCTGCCTACTTATGGCTTTTTTGCAGCAACGCTACCTGTATGGCTTTTGTTGGCACCGCGTGACTATCTCAGTTCTTACATGAAGATTGGCACAATTGGATTGCTTGCATTTGGTATTTTTGTTGTACAACCGGCTGTCAATTTCCCGATGACGACTCGTTTCATGGATGGCGGCGGACCAATTATTCCTGGTCCCTGGTGGCCGTACGTATTTATTACAATCGCCTGTGGCGCTATCTCTGGATTCCATGCTCTGATCAGTTCAGGAACTACCCCGAAGATGATACAGAAAGAAAGTCAGGCCCGTTTTATCGGCTACGGCTCTATGTTGATGGAAGCTTTCGTGGGTATTATGGCTTTAATCGCGGCTGTAGTTCTTGTACCTGGCGATTATTTCGCTATCAATTCATCAGCTGCTGCATATGCTAAAATTGCATCTTACTTCCCGACGCAGGATATAGCTCAACTGTCAGCATTGGTTGGAATGGATGTTGCACACCGTCCTGGTGGCGCCGTTTCTCTTGCCGTCGGCATGGCACATATTTTCTCAAGCATCGGTGGTATGAGTCACCTGATGAATTACTGGTACCAATTTGCAATTATGTTTGAAGCACTCTTCATCCTGACAACGATTGACGCTGGTACTCGTGTTGCACGGTATATTCTTCAGGATGTTTTGGGCACCTATGTCTATGCACCTTTGAAAGAAACTACCTGGATGCCTGGTTCTATATTCTCCAGCTTTGTCGTTTCCTTTAGTTGGGGTTACCTCGTCTATAGTGGCGATATTAGCAGTATCTGGCCTATGTTCGGTGTTGCTAATCAATTGTTGGCAACTATTGCTTTGGCATTAGGTACCACGATTATTTTGAAGATTGCTCCGGTTAAAAATTACGCATTTGTTACGTTGGTTCCTTGCATCTTGTTGGCAATTACAGTTGTTACGGCAGGCACCATGAATATTGGCATGTACTTTAAAATGAATACGGCACTTGGTAATATCAATGGTACATGCAGTGTCATTCTGATCATCTTAACTGCCGTTATATTGATTGACTGTGCTCTCCAATGGATCAAATTGTGGAAAACTCCAAAACCAGTGGGCATGAATACTGAGATTCAAAATTTCTGTGAGTATGGTAAAACTCAACCAACAATTACTCCTTGATCTATCGATTGGATTAGCAAAAGGACGCAGAGAGGTGATAAAGACCTCTCTGTGTCCTTTTTGACACAAGGTCGGGGATCGCCTCTACTATGTAAAGTAAATCCAGAATGACTTGGACCCGCGAATTTCGCGGTTTTTTTTGCTGTTTGTGATTTTGATAATGACAAAAAAGGAACATCCCAAAATGTCAGAAACATGAAACGCAACAATTAGAAAGAAAAATACATGTAAATGATCAAATGAGCCACAAATAATGCATATTGCTTGTATTATACGTGTTGCACCAAAATAGTTCCTATGATATCTTAGAGAGTATTCAAAATTAAAGTGGGATTAGTATCAATATAAAATAGTATCTGTAACTTTTATGCTCAATGAATAGCAACCTCATTGATTATGACAGGTTAATAGGCATGGATATATTGCCTAAAGAAGCGGGGATAGATTTCAACGGCGATATTGAGTCAATATTTTAGAAGTGGAAAGGTAAGAAAACCGATATGGAACAACAATCTTTTAGTCAAGTAAAACAACTAGTCTATGCAGCATTGGGCATTGCGCTCGTTTTTACTTGTACGGTATTTGTGAATATTCGTCTTCCCATTGCTGCCAATGGCGGTTTAATTCATTTAGGGAATGTGCCTCTTTTTATTATTGCCATTCTTTACGGACGCCGGCTCGGCGCATTGGCGGGAGGAATCGGCATGGCTCTTTTTGATTTAGTGGGTGGTTGGTTTTTATGGGCTCCCTTTACGCTGGTTATTGTCGGTCTTATGGGGTATACGGTCGGCGCTATCTCCGAAAAGAACCAGACACTGGTGTCTTATGTCCTGGCCTTGATGGCGGCTTGTCTTATTAAGGTGATTGGTTATTATGGTGCCGAAGGGATTATTTACGGTAATTGGCTGGTACCGATGACATCGATTCCCGGTAATATCGTTCAGGTCGGGGTAGCGTCAATAATCGTATTGCCTATCGTGGTCAAGTTAAAAAAGCATGCGACTGCTTTTTCCTTGGCAAGAGGCCGCAAATAGCGAAGTTAAAGTCTAAGTGACACACGTGACGTTCCGAAATCACTGAAGAAGTCAACTAATGTGTTGGATGCCCAAACCTTCAAGATTGTGCAGGAAAAGCAGCCAAGGAAAAGGTTCTACACGTTGGAGAGAACAGTACGCAATATTATGAACATAGCCAATGCACCAAGACTAGCGAGTTCAAGTTAAAATACAGGAGCCGAGCTAGCCACGAATGGAAAAATGGGGAAATGAAGCGTTTTCATGGATTAGACCGTGCCCGAGGGTATGGTCTAAAAAGTATAGCCTTACAAGCTAGACTCACCGCTTTGGTAGTTAATTTGAAGACGATTGCAGCTCTGGCAGCCTCTTTTTTACATGACTTTTATGGAGTATTAACCGATGATTCTAGAATTGCTTACTTATCGCTTCAAAGATGTGGATAACCAGAAAAGGAACGTCCTAAATCAGTGATTTAGGACGTTCCTTTTTTGACACAAAAGAGCTATTCCTCTTAGTCGAGAACATAACATTGCCCATTCGTAGCTGTATAGTATAAAATAGAACGTATTATAAAGTTTGCTATAAGGGGAATTTGTTTATGAGCCAAACTGCGGATCGTCAAGTGACAATTCGATCATTAAAGGGAAAGCTTTTAGCTGCTTATGAATATTTAGTAGAACATCATGATCAAGAAAATGCCAAAAAAGTTAAGCAATTAGCAGGTAAAGTAGTAAGCCAGGAATTTACCATTGCATTTTGCGGACATTTTTCTGCCGGAAAATCAACGATAATTAATCGCTTAGTGGGGGAAAATCTACTGCCGTCAAGCCCAATTCCAACCAGTGCTAATCTTGTAAAAGTCAAAACGGGCGAAGAGTATGCCAAGGTGTTTTTTAAAAACGAAAAACCTCGTTTATATCTCGCTCCCTATGATTATAAAATGGTAAAAAACTATTGCAAGGATGGGGATCAAATCCAAGCAATTGAAATTAGCCATTTTGATTCGGCACTGCCAAGTCAAACCGCTATTATGGATACTCCCGGCATTGATTCTGCAGATGACGCGCATCGTATTGCCACTGAATCAGCCATTCACCTTGCTGATTTGATTTTTTATGTAATGGATTATAATCATGTTCAATCAGAGTTGAATTTTATGTTTACCAAAGAGTTAACAGAGGCCGGCAAAGAGGTTTATCTTGTTATTAACCAAGTTGACAAGCATTCCAATCAAGAACTTTCCTTTGCGGAATTTCAAGCAAGTGTTGTTGAGTCATTCTCGTCATGGGGAGTAAAACCGGCTGATATTTTTTATACCTCTCTAAAACAAGATGACCATGAACATAATCAATTCCCGCAGCTTCAGGCTTTTTTGGCTGAGCGGTTAAAGGAGAAAGACAGCTTACTCCTTCAATCTATTTTTCATTCCCTGCAAAAGATCATCAAAGACCATTTGGATTTAACAACGAAGAAGAAGGAACTGGAGCTTCAACCGTTCAAGGATATTTTAAATGAATTACCTATTAAGGAACAAGAAGCGCTAGCCGAAAACTACAACAGGCTTATGGAGGAGAAAAACTTTTTGGGCGAGGGGCTAGAAAAAGCCGAAAGCGAATTTGATATTGAAGTCAATAAAATCATGAAAAATGCCTATTTAATGCCGTTTGAAACCAGGGCGTTCGCTGAGTCCTATCTTGAATCATGCCAGTCTGAGTTTAAGGTTGGATGGCTTTTTACAAAGCAAAAAACCTTAGCCGAGAGAGAAGAAAGACTTAATCTCTTTTACCGGGGTATACTCGAAAAAACAAAATCACAGGTTGAGTGGCATCTTCGTGATTTTCTGTTGCGGTTTTTAAAGGAAAAGCGGGTTGAAAATAAAGAACTGCTTGCCAAAATTCAGAGCTTTACTGTTCATTTTTCCAGCGAATTGTTAGTAGCCGCTGTAAAATCGGGGGCACGTGTATCAGGTGATTATGTTATAAATTACACTGATAATGTGGCAAATGAAATTAAACGTTTGGCTAAAAGCAGTTTAGCTGAGTTTGAGATTGAAATACTAAATGCCTTACAGGATAAAAATACAGCCGCCCAAGCGCGGTTAACCCAAAAATCAGCAAACTTGGAACGGTATATTACCGCACTTGAGCAGGTGAAAAAACATGAGTCAGCCAGGAGTCTTAAGCAAACGAAACTCGAAAGGCTGCTTAGCGATACAAATGGGCTCACGGATGACCGCTTTCATTTGTTTGATCTGGAAGAAGAGGAATTTGAGTTGGTTTATGGGGAAACCGGGCATGTAGAACAGGTACAGAAAAAAATGAGTCACTCGGTGAACAAGCCGATCTTACAAGAAAAAGCTCCATTACCTACTGAAGCCTCCGACCGGATGAAACATACAGCTGAGAAGTTGAAGAAGACGGCACAGCTTGTTACGGGCTTGCCCGGCTTTACGAAGCTTGCGGCTGAACTGGAGGAAAAAGCCGAAAGATTAGATCATAAAGGTTTTACTGTGGCATTATTCGGGGCATTCAGTGCCGGTAAATCTTCTTTTGCTAATGCGTTAATCGGAGAGAAGGTTTTACCTGTTTCGCCAAATCCAACGACAGCGGCAATAAACAAAATTAAGCCGATCAATGATTCATATCAGCATGGAACTGTTCTCGTTAAGCTTAAAGAGGAAGGTGCGATGCTTGAAGATGTAAATCGTGCCTTAAAAACGCTTGGTTTTCATGCAGAGAGCTTAGCCGATGCAAAGGCAAAAGTAGAATTCAATAGCCATTTGGATCAGTTAGGAGCAGGCGAGAAGACAAATTATGCTTTCTTAAAGGCATTTACACGCGGGTATGCTGCTTTTAGCGAACAGCTAGGTACAGTTCTCAAAACAACGATCACTGAATTTGGTGATTATGTTTCAATGGAAGAAAAATCCTGCTTCGTCGAATGGATTGATCTTTATTATGATTGTCCGTTAACCCGTAAAGGAATTACTCTTGTGGATACTCCGGGGGCAGATTCAATCAATGCCCGTCACACAGGAGTAGCGTTTGACTTTATCAAAATTTCGGATGCGATTCTGTTTGTAACCTACTATAATCATGCATTCTCAAAAGCTGATCGGGAGTTTTTAATTCAGCTGGGGCGTGTAAAGGATTCATTTCAATTAGATAAAATGTTTTTTATTATAAATGCCATTGATTTGGCCGATAACGAGGAAGAAAAGGAAATCGTTATTGAATACGTCCACGAGCACCTAGTCAAATATGGTGTCAGAAATCCGCATTTATATCCATTATCAAGCTTAAAGGCACTGAAAGAAAAGCAAGGAAAGATAACCCTTCCCGTTTCAGGAATGTCAGCTTTTGAGGAGACTTTTTATCATTTTATTAGTAATGATTTGGCTAACTTGGCGGCTGCAGCATCAGAGAATGAACTGTGCCGTGTTTATCATTTAGTAGCAAAGCTCATTGATAGTACCAGGGAGGATGCTGCAGTTAGGCAGCAAAAGCGGGCAAATATCGAAGCAGAAAAAGCAGGTATACACGCAATTTTCGGGCAGCAGACAGCACAAAATTTAGAGAACCGCCTGTCACAGGAAACAGAAGAATTAATGTATTATATCAAGCAGCGGGTATTTTTGCGGTTTAATGAGTTCTTTAAAGAAGCGTTCAATCCCAGTGTATTACGCGATGATGGCCGTGACCTGAAAAAAGCTTTGCAGAATGCACTTGACGAATTGCTCGAACAAATTGGGTTTGAATTTGCCCAGGAGATGAGAGCAACGACAGTTAGACTGGATCGCTTTGCTGAAAAAATAACAGCAGAGTATCAAACGACGCTTATTGAAATGATTCGTGAGATTAATCAGGATTTATCTTTTTCTCTCTTGGAGTTTGGGGATAAAGCGCAAATTGATTTTGAAGCAGCTTTTAAAGATATTCAGTATGGGATGTTTTCGCAAGCAATGGCTTATTTTAAAAATCCAAAATTGTTTTTTGAAAAAAGTGAGAGTAAATTAATGAGTGATGAGATTTATCGTCTGCTCAACACAGCAGCAGATGAGTATTTACAGAATGAACAAAAGCGGATACAGGCTCTATATGGAAATGTCATAGAGGGTGAGTTTAGGCAACTAATCTTACACATGAAGGAACAGACGGATGATTTTTATTTAAGTTTGCTCTCAGCCTTAGATGGCGGAGTTCCGGCCAAACAGTTAATGGAGATTCAGCAAAGCTTAACAGAACTTTAAAGAGGGGCGGCCGTTTGGGTCATATTATAGGAAAGCTCTACGAGCATTTTTGACTCGTAGAGCTTTTCATTGGTGCTGGTGTGATTATTAATGAGCAGGACCTTTTAAGTTAAGGAGTACTACTCCAATAGTGATCAATGCTATTCCTATACAACTGTAAGTATTGATAGATTCTTTCCAGATCAAAATGGCGACTAAGGCTGTCAAAACCGTTCCTATTCCTGACCAAATAGCATAAGCAGTGCTTAACGGAATAATAGTTAAAGCTTTGGAAAGTGCATAAAACGAGGCTCCCATCCCTACTATAAAAGCAAAGCTCGGCATGAGTTTAGAAAAGCCAACCGAGGCTTTAAGCATGGAAGTGGAAAATATTTCACAGACAATTGCTATGGTTAAGAAAAAATATCCATTCACTTTGTATCCTCCTTAGGCCTAATAATTTTTCGCGATGGCCTTCCTTCAAGTTCAGTATAGCTGATTGAAATACATACTATTAACATTAATAAAACCCGCAAATTTTGCGAGTTTTATTATGGGATCTGTTGGCGAAGTATTCACATATTGAGTCAGGATTCCTGATCAGTAACAGTATGTTTTTCAAGTTGTGAAATATACTCGGTAATATAGGGAAGAACCTCGTCAGGCGAAATGTTTAAGGCTATTGCAAATTCTTCATACAGTTGTTTTTCAGCAGCATTCATTAGGGCTTCATCGGTTTTAGTTAGCTTTTTATTGACAGCAGCTTTTTCTTGTTTTTGTAGATAGAGTGTCTTAATAATTTTTATCAATTCTTCATCTTGCTGCGATTTAATAGCTGATTTAAAGGTATTAATTCTTTCTTTCATGTCATCTATCCAAGGGGTCTCCTTATCTGGCATAGATGCTATTAATGATAAAACTTCGTCTTTTGTAAGAACGGGTCTCATAAAAGCATTATTTACAGGGATCTTAATGGTCATATTATTGTTATAAACAGGGTGTAAAACATAATATTCGGATTCACCATTTTTGTATTCACTTTTTACTATATCTGTAATTTGACATACTCCTGTAGAGCCGTACACAACGTAATCATTCACTTTAAACATAAGTATTTTACCTCGCTTCAAAAAATGGCCATAGATAATATAAGTATAAAGTCTCACTTTGCTTCATCTAAAACTAGACCTTAATCTAAATTATACCCCAAAATTCAGTTTTGATGTAATAGCATTCTTTTAAAAGTGTATACGGCAAATGATTGTCTCTACTGTACAAATCATGAATGACAAAACCCGCGAATTTCGCGGGCTTTTGTGGTGTGTAGGTTTGGTAGAAGAGGTCATATCCACCAGTATAATTTCGCTTACTCCAAACAGGAAAATGGAACAATGGTTACAGGGCAAGTAGCAGCGTTAATCACGCCATAACTAACGCTGCCAAGTACTCCACTAAGCAGCGGATTCATACCGCGAGAACCCATTATAATCATGCGCACGCCAGTTGTTGCACATCCTGGTTGAACAGCATTCTCGGCCATTGCTTCTTTGGAGATCTGATCCTTAGGGTCACCTATTCTTAGTTTAAGCTCATATTCTATACAGGCATCTTCCAATATCTTTTTTGCTGGGATTACAGTCTCTTCAAAAAGCTGTTGCTGATAGGCACGAATGTTGTCTTTGTTGAAAAACATTTTCGTGTGTACTGTATTAAAACTTGGCTGAACATTTAAAACAATAATTTTTTCCTGCAGTAATTTTGCTAAAGTAATAGCCAATTGTAGCGCTTCAACGGCATTCTTCGATCCATCAAAAGGAACAAGAATATTATGCTTCATAGTAAAACCTCCAAATCTTAAACGATGTCTATCCGATGACCAAGCCGCTTTTCTTCTACAAGTGAAGAGCGGCTTGGTCCCTGGATACGGTTCGGCTAGGATTGAGGTGGAGTTAAAACTCCATCTCAATCAAGTCTCACTTTATAAGTAATAATTCCCCATAGAATATATCTTTCCTCTTTCAAATAATACGACAAGATTTATTTGTATCAAAACAGAGCAGACATAATGCATCCCAATAACGAGGAGATGCTTGTGTGTGTTCATGGGGTTTGTGAAAATTTATTTCAAATATTAACAAACAATTAACATAAATAGTTCAAATCAATGGAGGGATAAGATCATACTATGTTGAAATAAAAATAAGACAAAAGTCCTACGTGCAAGACAAAAGTTTCATTCGATAGAAGGGAAG
>JAQWAQ010000044.1 GCA_028707635.1 Negativicutes bacterium | reverse complement strand
GGGGATGATGGTCACTGTAGCACCCGCGCTTTTACCAATACCAAGGGCCAGGTGGCCAGCTGTACGGCCCATGACCACTGCAAAAAACCACCGACCGGATGTTTTGGCATCTTCCATCAAGTTGCTAACGATTTGAGCACCCAACGACCGTGCTGTTTCAAACCCAAAGGTTGGTATCCCCTCCGGAAGCGGCAAGTCATTATCAATCGTTTTAGGAACATGAGCAACCCTAAGATCAATACCCAAGACTTTCTGGGCATAATCTGACAAGCGAGCAGCCGAATAAGCAGTATCATCACCACCAATTGTGACCAAGTGAGTTACACCCAGAATAATTAGCGTGTTAATTGTATTACGCAAATAAGTTTCATTCTTTGTCGGGTTAAACCGCGATGTCTTCAAGATACTTCCACCATCTAGATGAATACGGCTGACTCTATCAATCGAAAGCGGCACAGTTTTCTTCTCACCGTTACTTAAATGCGCAAAACCATCAATGATGCCCAGTACGTCCCAGCCGTTATTTATGGCCTCAATTGTTACTGAACTAATCACACTATTAATTCCTGGTGCCGGACCACCACCGCACAAGATAGCTAGTATATTTGGAGATATCAATCCCATCTGGTGCCATCTCCTCTCGCATAAGATTAAAAAACTATTTCAGCCTATGCGACGTCAGAGAAAAATATGTTTAGTCACCAAAGCAAATACCAATCAGCCGTCCAGCACGAACAAGTTCACCATTAACTGGAACATTACTGGCCTTACCAGCGACACGGCAAAAAGGAAGACTAAGAATACGATTATTTACCAAAGCGACCATATGACTGGCATGACCTTCAAGCAGACATTCAACAGCGGCTACTCCATAGCGCGTCGCAAGTACTCGATCAAATGCCGTTGGACTGCCGCCACGCTGGAGGTGCCCCAGCACTGTACACCTTGCCTCAATCTCGGTGAGCCGCTCAATATCCCTCGCTAGCTTTTCGCCAATCCCGCCCAAGCGAATCTTTTCGGAACTACCGGCGGCGGCAGCTGTGCCAACAAGTTCTCCGCCGACTGGTTTAGCACCCTCGGCTACTACAATGATACTAAATAACTTCCCCTGTGTTTTGCGCTGCTCAATCTTAGCTAGAACTGACCAAATATCATAAGAAATCTCCGGAATTAAAATGCAGTCGGCACCACCGGCTAAGCCCGAGTGCAGAGCAATCCATCCGGCATAGCGGCCCATTACCTCCAGGATCATAACCCGGTGATGGGATTCTGCTGTTGTATGTAATCGGTCAAGCGCCTCGGCAGCCACTGATACAGCGGTATCAAACCCGAAAGTACGCTCAGTGCCAGCAATATCATTATCAATCGTTTTTGGAACAGCTACGACCGGAAAACCAAGCACACCAAATTCTGCCCCAATCTTAAGAGTACCGTCACCGCCCACAACGACTAAGGCATCAATATTCGCCGCCCGCAGATTATGAAGCGCCTGCTGTGACATATCCCGGTAAACAGTTCGTCCCTCCTCTATAATACGATAATTGAAGGGATTATCACGGTTGGTTGTTCCTAAAATAGTCCCACCTCTTGGCAGAATTCCTGATACATGGGCTAAGGACAAATCAATCGTTTGGTTCTCAACAAGTCCTCCAAAGCCATTTTTAATCCCCGTCACCTTAATGCCATGGCCATCAGCTGCTCGTACAACGGCCCGAATAACGGCATTTAATCCCGGACAATCGCCGCCGCCTGTTAAAACCCCAATACGTGCAAATTTATTCAATCTAGTCCCTCCCTCTATATTTTTTAAACAGAAGATACTAAACAGAAAGTAGTGGATTATCCCAATTGCAAAAAAGACATCCTTTTGGATGTCATTTTTTACTAATCTTTGCCGATATGGTATTCACTAAAACTAATTTGAAGTTCTTTACTTGTTATACTTTTGACACAACCGCCGTCATTTTCTTCGCCACGATTGTCAAGATACCGCTCAAGCTTGCGCTTAACACGCTGCAAAGCATTATCAATTGATTTAACATGCCGTTTAAGTTCAACGGCTATTTCTTGATAAGACTTACCATCAAGATAGGCCATGAGCACCTTCCATTCGAGGTCACTCAAAATCTGCCCCATCTTTTCCTCAATATCAATAAACTCCTCCCGGCTAATCACCAATTCTTCCGGGTCGGAAATCTTAGAACCTGAAAGCACATCTAAAAGAGTACGATCAGAATCCTCATCATATATAGGCTTGTTTAATGAAACGTAAGAGTTCAAAGGAATATGCTTCTGTCTTGTTGCCGTCTTGATCGCTGTAATAATCTGCCTAGTTACACATAACTCCGCAAACGCTCTGAATGACGAGAGCTTATCATTTCTAAAATCTCTGATCGCTTTATATAAACCAATCATACCTTCTTGAATGATATCTTCACGGTCAGCCCCAATTAAAAAATACGATCTGGCTTTAGCTCGAACGAAGTTGCGGTATTTGTTAATAAGGTAATCCATCGCGACTGTATTGGCATTGTCTTTAGCATCAGCAACTATTTCCTCATCAGTCATATTCTCAAAAGAACTATACAGTTCGCATTGAAGACTCACCCGCATCGCATCGCCCCCACTTCCCAAAATACAACTCACAAAAAGAAAATGCACTAAAAAGCTATTAGTGCTATAAATATCGAGTACATGCTTTATTCAAGCAAATTATAACCCACAATCCTTTCTTTAGTCAAGCTATACTTATCCTCGCCGTCCGCGGCGAATATCATCGAGACGTTTAGCAACCTCACCGTTTAAACGGTTTCCAAGTTCGTGACGACGATAACTTAAAGCCGATTCGGCAAACTTTTCCTGTATTAACTTATTAACCTGTTTGAGATCACGAATAAGCTCCCGGGCCGAAATACGGAAAGCCCCGGCTCCTAATATAATCAACTGCTCCGCCCAGTCAGACGTAACGACAAAAACTTTCTCGCCTTGCCGAACTAAATGATAGGCCGTTTTCTCGATGTAACTATCTGCAGTTTCGCCCTCGCTGGTAAAAACCACATCGACATCGTTAAAAACGTGCTGCTCGTTTACTGCCCCAGAAACCCCATGAGCATCAAAGACAATCAATACACGATAGTGCTGATAAGCACCATAAGCAGCTACGAAATCAATTAATTTATCTCGGGCATGCGCAAGATCCTCTAGTGCCATAAGCTCAGGCCAGGCATAGATTACATTATACCCATCGACAAGCAGGGCTTCTTTATCTTTAGTCATATACATGTTCTCCCATATCAGTGATTCAATGATTAATATCAAACGACGGCAGCTTACTGCCAACCTTGACGATAGTGTTGTCAGGCAAATAACGGTCCTTTGACAGCACTTCCCGGCTGATTTCCTGACCCCCTTGGCGAACCACCCGTAACGTTGTTATCTCATAGCCGGGTTTTCCCTGTTTGTCCACCTGTGTTTCACCCAAAAACAAGGTCGCATCAGGCTGCTTAACAATCGCTGGCGGAATAATCTGTTTACCCATCGAGACAATTTCGATATTTTCAGGCAGCCGATTTTGGCCAAAGACTCCCACATGCAGTTGATTCTCTTGTACCTCGGCCATCATCATAATGGGCGTGCTCGTATTATTGATAAACTTAAAATCAAGTGCTCCATAAACAACAGTAGCATCTCGCCCCAATGGCACATAACCAAGCGGTTTAGAGTGATTATACCGTTCAACAACCTTTAGGTTAGCTAATAACACTGCATTGTAAATCGTTGAGGAAACTTGGCATACCCCGCCGCCAATCCCAGGAACCAGCTCACCGTCAACATATTCAAGGGCCTCTTTAAACCCATGATCTTTTTCACGCGGCCCGACAATTTCATTAAAAGAAAAAGTCTCGCCCGGATAAATAATGTGGCCATTAATTTTCCAAGCAGCAAGTTTAATGTTCATCGTCCGATTTGATTCATTGGTATCAAAGACAGTCGTATAACTACCCCACAATTCCCGGATTCCCGTCCTCGCCACGTCGTTAACAGTTATTGTCGGATAAACCAGGGTAACAGGCAGCGGCACATGATTTAGATCAGGACTTTTCAAGGCTTGTACAACTAAGGGTCGCAGCCCATCAGCGTCAAGTTTGCGACCTTGCTCCTGAGGAACTATACCACCTGTAACAATACTTAAGGCTGCGTTTTTTGCTGGTCGGTTAATTTTATCTCGCCATGTGTCAATCAAATGATCAAGCTTACTTTCATTATACCTGATACGAAGCGGAATGGGATAGCCCTGATTAAGCGCAGTATGAATATTATTCATCCGCTCTAAGATTGTCCCGCGCCGCCCAAAGTTCCATACCTCTTCAGCTGTACCATCAACATCGATAGCAAACTCAATATTTTCCGCACCCACTTCAAAGGCAGTATCACCATAGTAAACGGTAATTTGCTTATTCTGTTGCTGCTTATACCACATTGCGAGAATTTGCTTAACTTCCTCTTTATCTCGACCGCCAACCTCTACCCCTTCAAGAGTCACCCCGGCATACACCTTTTGCCATAAAAACGGCTGAATAACAAAATAGCCGCCTGTTAGGCAAGTAAGTATTGCTAAGATCACTAGGGTACGCAGCCATCGTTTGTTCACCTATTTTTCAGCTCCCGTTGTCTTAAAATTTCATACAGCAGCAGCGAACATGCCACCGAGGCATTTAATGAATTAATCTTGCCCCGCATTGGGATCCGCACAACAAAGTCGCATTGTTCTTTGATGATCCGGCCCATCCCTTTACCCTCGCTGCCGATGATTACAGCAATAGGGCCTGTCAAATCAGCTTCATAATAGTCCTTATCGCCATCCATATCGGCACCAACAATCCACAAGCCAGCTGCTTTGAGTTGTTTTATCGTCTGACTGATGTTGCCAATTCTGGCAACAGGCACATATTCAACAGCACCCGCCGAGGTTTTAGACACAGTAGCCGAAATCGGACAACTACGACGTTTCGGAATCAACACCCCATGGACACCCGCCGCATCAGCTGTCCGCAATATGGCGCCTACATTGTGAGGGTCTTCAAGTTCATCAAGTAAGACAACAAACGGTGGTTCATCAGCCGCTGCAGCCAGAATATCCTCCACTTCGACATAAGAAATCGGTGCGGCCATCGCCACAATTCCCTGGTGGCGATTATTCCCGGCTAAGACGTCAAGTTTAGCTGGTTCGACTTCCTGCACCATCAACCCAAGATCACGAGCTTCCCCAATAATTTCCCGCACTGATCCCTGTCGCTGCCCTTTGGCAATAAATATTTTGTTGATCGACCGCCCACTTTTTAGTGCTTCAGACACACTATTACGCCCTACGATAATTTCGCTCGATTCTGCCATATAATTAGTCCTCCCCGCCGACTATGCGGCATTATATTTTTTCCATTATTTATGTTGAATATGTATTGGAGTTACTTTTGTCATTGCCACAAAAGTAACCAAAAAGGCTAGGCCTATCTTTCAAAATCCTTGGAAAATCGTCACCTTACTAAAATTCCTAAACTCGCCTACGGCTCAGACAACGGAATTTTTTAACGTAAGGCAACGATTTTCCATCCTTCGGAACGGATTTTTGCAGAAAGGCCGAAGGGTACGGGGCGCGCGTATAATTCGAACTACAATACTTTGTTTAGTCCGTCGTCCCCTTTCGACCCTTAAGGCAGCGGCCTGTCCGCAGGATGGAAACAGGCCATGATTGCGTAAAAAAAGTTCGACTGTTTGAGCGCAGCGAGTTTCGAACTTTTAGCAAGCGCGGTCAGTTTCCAAGGCCAATGACTTACAGGTCTTGATTTTTTTGGGTACTTTTTTATCAAGAAAAAAGTACCGTCTACACTTTGTAGCCTTATACCTGAATTGCGAGATAACCGCTGTCGCGTTTGTTACTTTCATTGCCCCGAAGTAAGCAAAGGTCTAGGCCCTAGTCTTCAATACCATGTTATGCTGCGATGTGAAGAGTTTAGAAAAAGACTTGGCATAGCCAAGTCTTACTTTTTCATTTTCTCCAGCCGTCCGCAGGTCAATTCCCCTTCATTGCAGTAACCCGAAGTAACACAAGTCGGACCGGCTTTTTCAAACAAAAGCGGCGCAGCCTTGCGAACTTCCGCTAGCATTAATTCGGCCATTTTGCGTATTTCCCATTGAGCACGTGTACAGCAGCGCAATGAAAAAAAGTTTAATAATGCACGAGCATTCATAGTTACAACAATCTTAGTCTCTGTCGCGTTAGCCAAACAGTACCGGGCATCTTCTTTATGTACACCGAGCCCAACCAACTCGTCATAGGTGGCCCTGATATTATCCATCAGTGCCTCAAACTTTTCCTTGGCAACAGCATTTGCTGCAACTGTAGGCGGTAATATATATTCAAAATCGTGCTCACTTACATAACGCTGCGACTGCTGGGAATAGGAAGCAATTCTGTGTCGCACAAGCTGGTGGGTAAGCACCCGCGAAACTCCTTCAACAGCGAAAGTAAAGCTTGCATGTTCCAGAGTCGAACTATGTCCCATGTCGACAATCTTTTTAATTAAATTGCGGACCTGCTCGTCTGACATTTTTTCAGCAAGTTGTTCCGCTCCCACTGGCGAATAGCATAACCGCGCTGACATAGCCACGGCCCGCTCCGGTTCAGGGGTGTGATAAATTAAGGCAACTCTCATTCTTTACTCACCGCTATTCTTGTTTAGTTTTGTCATTTCCCGGGAAATAATCACGAAAGCCCGCTCGGCAATTTCTGACAAACGTTCATACCTTTTGCTTAAATACAAATAACCAAGCATAGCCTCAAATCCAGTGCTGTAGCGATATTCGCTTACAGTAGCACTTTTGGGCACAGTAGACTTAGCATTGCGGCCTCGTCTGACAATAGCCAACTCCTCTTCTAGCAGCATAGACTCTAACCCCTTATAGGCTACAGCTTGCATAGCTGCCGAGACAATCTTTGCATCAAAATTATGTAAAATTCGCACTTTGTTTTGCTCATAAGAAAGTAGTCTTGTCCGTACATAAAGGCTAAAAAATGCGTCCCCCACATACGCTAAAACTAAGGCTGGCAGTTGATTCGGCTCAACATTGGAATATTTAGCTGGCGGAGCATCGCCCTCGGCGCTACCCGAAAACATATTCCCCATAAGAAACTGAAAGTGATCAAAATTCATCGTATTTTCCACCTGGCACCCTGTGGTGAATCTTCAATAACAATGTTTATCGCCCCTAAGCTGTCACGAATTTTATCCGCTGTCGCCCAATCCTTCGCCTTGCGAGCATCCTGGCGAATTTCCATAATGATGTTCATTAGCTGGTCCACAAGCTTATCAGCACCGTCCACTTTCCCGATTTCTTCATGAATCAACAGTCCTAATACATCTGCCATACTAAAGTAGCTATCACGTGCTCGAGCAACCGCAGCGGTGTCATACGGCACTTTGCTGGAAGTGACCGCCCCGTGATAAATGTTTATTTCCTTGGCTAACCCAAACATAACACTGATGGCCAGCGCGGTATTAAAATCATCATCCATTGCACTATTGAAATCATCCTCGGCTTTTACGGCTGCAGCCTGTAAAGTTAAGGCTTCGGGACTAGTGCCGCAAGTTGGCAATGTTTCCAAATGTCGTAAATTCTCAACAGCAGTCTTGAGCCGTTCAAGACTTCGTCCTGCCTCTGTCAATCGCTCATCACTAAAATCAAGTGGGCTGCGATAATGTGTTGCCAAGATAAAGAACCGAAGAACTTCAGGAGGATAATGCGCAAGAATATCTTTAACTAAAAAGAAGTTGCCCAATGATTTGCTCATTTTTTCTTCATTGACTGTAATAAAGCCATTATGCAGCCAATACTTTACAAATGGTTCTTCCCCTGTATATGCCTCGGATTGAGCCACTTCATTTTCATGATGCGGAAAGATCAAATCACTGCCGCCACCATGAAAATCAAAACTATTTCCCAAATATTTCAGCGACATGGCTGAACATTCGATATGCCAACCAGGTCGACCTGGCCCCCACGGGCTGTCCCAGGCTGGTTCTCCGGGCTTGGCGCTCTTCCACAACGCAAAATCCATCGGATGATTCTTACGCTCATTTATATCCACTCTGGCGCCGGCCTTCATATCTTCAAGACTACGACCACTCAACTTCCCGTAGCCAGAAAATTTCTCAACCGAATAATAAACATCGCCTTCAACAACATAGGCTACGCCTTTATCAACAAGTCTTTTCACAATGGCAAGGATCTCCGGCATATGCTCTGATACCCGAGGATAAATATCAGCCCGACTTACGTTTAGCTTATCCATAACCTCAAAGTAAGAAGCGATATAACGGTTGGCAATAACATCCCAGCCAACCTTTTCAGCCTGCGCGGTGTGAATAATTTTATCATCAACATCAGTAAAATTCTGAATATGAGTGACTTCATAGCCACGCCGTTCTAAATATCTTTTTATGACATCCCAGGTAATGAACGGGCGAGCATTGCCAATATGCGGATGGTTATAGGGCGTTACACCACAAACATATATTTTTACTTTGCCAGGTTCAACTGGAACAAATTCTTCTTTTTGTTTGGTCAATGTATTATAAACTTTTATTGTCATCGTTTTTCAGCTCCTTTTCCAATTCTCCCACACGTTTTTCCAATTTAGTCAGATTGCGCTGCATGCACATCATCATTTCAGCAACTGGATCCGGAAGATCATTATGTTCAAGATCAATATCCGATGAGATACTACCAACCTTTTGACCGTTATGCCATACTATTTTGCCTGGGATACCAACCACCGTTGAATTGGGTGGCACTTCCTTAAGCACAACCGAACCGGCCCCGATTTTCGAACCGTCGCCCACTTTAAAAGAACCAAGCACTTTAGCTCCAGTGGCCACAACAACATTATTGCCAATCGTCGGGTGACGTTTCCCTTTTTCCTTACCGGTCCCCCCCAAGGTCACACCTTGATACAAAGTAACATTGTCGCCTAGTTCAGCAGTTTCACCAATAACAACACCAGTACCATGATCAATAAACAGACCTTCACCAATCGTCGCCCCAGGGTGAATTTCAATCCCGGTTAAAAATCGGCCTAAGTTAGAAATCATCCGCGGTAGAATAATCCAGCCTCGGTTATAACAGGAGTGGGAAATACGGTGCAGCCAGATTGCATGGAGGCCAGGATAGCATAATAGCACCTCCAAGACGCTTCTTGCTGCCGGGTCGCGCTCAAAGATAACTTTAAGGTCTTTTTGAATACGGTCAAACATTTCATACCTCCATCATTCGGAAATTTAGCGCAATAAAAAACCACCATCTCATATACAGAGACGGTGGTCCGTGGTTCCACTCTGCTAACATATTAAATATGCCGCTTTACTGCATGATAACGACTGCCGCCGGGACGACTTACAAGTGTTTTCTCTTCAGCCGCCAGCTCATGGGTGCATTTGGGCGGTTCTTTCCCGGTATCGCTTTCAGCCATCGGCAATACCTCTCTGTCGGGTGATTTCGCGCTTACTTCTCCCAATCATTGCTTTTAAATGATTTTTATTCTATATATATGCATTATATTAACAGGAGGTTACCCCTGTCAATTATAATTTGCTTAAAGTAGTATCAACCCGCGCTAGGACACGCTCCCGGCCGATAAGGGGAATGATTTTGTCAAGATCCGGCCCGTGCATTTTACCGGTAATCGCGATCCTGATCGGCATAAAGACCTTCTTACCACCGAGCTTAAGCTCTTTAATAATGCTTTTGAGCATCGCTTTAACACTAGGCCCGTCAAGTTCATCCATCGCATTAAGCTTAGTGCGAAACGCATCCATTACATTTGGTATGTCAGCATCGTGCATTATCTCGCGTGCTTCCTCTGTTTCAAATTCGACATTATCATTAAAGAAAATATCAATATGATCAACAATTTGTGCCGCGTAGCTAATATACTCCTGCAGAACAGCCACTACCTTTAACAGCCATTTTCGCTGTTCCGGCGACACTTCATCCAAATAGCCGGCTGCCTTAAGATGCGGAATAGCTAAGTCAGTAATCAGCTCTGGGTCAGCCTGTTTAGTATAATGAGCATTAATCCAATTCAGTTTGTCAATGTCAAAGACAGCTGGATTTTTGGCGACACGGTCCATTGAAAACTGCTCAACAAGCTCATCAAGCGAAAAGATTTCCTCTTCTCCGCCCGGAGCCCAGCCTAAAAGCGCCAGAAAATTATCGATTGCTTCCGGCAAATACCCTAATTTCCGGTACTGCTCAACAGATGTTGCGCCATGCCGTTTGCTCATCTTGGTGCGATCTTTGCCTAAAATAAGCGATATGTGACCAAACTTAGGCAATCCAAAACCCAAGGCTTCGTAAAGCAAAATTTGCCGAGGCGTATTAGAAAGGTGTTCTTCAGCCCGAATGACATGCGTTATATGCATTAGAGCATCGTCGATGACCACCGCATAGTTATAAACTGGAATACCATCTGATTTTACGATGACAAAATCGCCCACTCCGTTTGAATCAAAGCTTACTGTCCCACGGACCAGATCAGTGAATACAATGGGCTTATTGCGTGGAACTTCGAAACGCACGACCGATGTTCTTCCTTCAGCGGTTAAACGGTCTTGATCCGCGTCTGTCAAATGACGGCAGCGACCGGAATAACAAGGCGTTTCACCTTTAGCCATTTGGGCTTGCCGCTCTGTTTCGAGCTCTTCTTCAGTACAGTAGCAATTATAAGCCTTCCCATCATCCAGCAACTGTTTAGTATAGCGGCGATAAATATCAAGGCGTTCAGTCTGTCGGTAAGGCCCATAAGGTCCTTCGACATCAACTCCCTCGTCCCATGTAATACCAAGCCACTTTAAGGCCTCTTTGATATTTTCTTCTGATTCTTTGCTGGAACGCTCACGATCAGTATCCTCAATCCTAAGCACAAGTTTGCCGCCATATTTTTTAGCAAGTAACCAATTAAATAATGCCGAACGAGCACCGCCAATATGGAAAGGGCCGGTTGGGCTTGGTGCAAACCGTACCCGAAGTTCCTGCTGTGACATATGTAAATAACCTCCATCTACCTTTTTGCATTTAATTCTAATTTTAGCAGATTGTCCCGAGTTGTGCAAAAACGAAATTTATCCGATGACTAACCCACTCTAAGACTCCCGCTTCTATAAGCGGGAGTATACCCTAAAGGGCACAGGCGGGCGGCTAAGTCCTGGATACGGTTCGGCTAGGATTCAGGCGGAGTTAAAACTCCATCTGAATCAAGTCTCACTTTATAAAGCCCGGCTTATGCCGAGCCATTAGCGGTAACGTAAGTCGTTTACTGTATTGATACTGTAAGATAGCAATGACGCTTAGCTTGATTGCGGGCCTGCTAAGCACCGAAAACAACAACTAAGCGCCACTAATTATTGAACCTTTAACAAAAACAGACCGTTAACAATGTCAGGCGTAAGAAAAATTGCACCTGAAGAACCACCCGCTGTAACAGGTTTCGCACCACCGGCCAGAATTGTTAACCGCCACAATACTTGGTCATTATACCAAAACTCGGTACTTGTCACTCCATCATCTTGGCGAACAACATTTATATTAACCTTAAAATTTGCTGCCACTGCAGGAGCGGGCCATAATACTAAGGCAGCAACAGCAAAAGCCAAAATAAAGCGGCGCATAGACACCCCTCCTAGGAAGAAATTCTTCATGGTGCCACAAAAATATATTATGATATCAGGCTTTAATCGAATACTTATAATATGTGTATATGCGCGGCTTTTATTCACAAATGACTTATTTATCCGATGACAAAGCCGCTCTATCTTCTTCTACAAGAGCGGCTAAGTCCCTGGATACGGTTCGACTAGGATTCAGGTGGAGTTAAAACTCCATCTGAATCAAGTCTCACTTTATCCGATGACGTTTTCATAATTGTCGCAACGGCGTAAGCCGCTATTCCTTCGCCCTGACCGGCGAAGCCCAATCCTTCAGTTGTCGTGGCCTTAACATTGACTTGTTTCTCTGAAACATCCAGAGCTTTGGCGATGTTTTTGGCCATTTGTGGTATGTAGTCGGCTAACTTAGGCCGTTGCGCCACAATAGTAGCATCGATATTGTTGACTCTATAACCTTGATTGGCGACTATCTCTTGAACCTTAACAAGTAACAATAAACTTGATACCCCTTTGTACCTATCATCAGTGTCCGGGAAATGTCGGCCAATATCGCCCAGTGCCGCCGCCCCTAGCAAGGCATCCTTAATCGCATGCAGCAGCACATCAGCATCAGAATGACCCTCAAGACCAAGGCTGTAAGGAACTTCCACTCCACCTAATATTAATTTGCGTCTTTCCACCAAACGATGCACATCATAACCAATCCCTGCACGTACCATATTTGAACCACATCCTTGCTGTAATATAGCCTCGGCCAGCAACAAATCTTCAGGGGTGGTAATTTTGAGGTTATTATAACTGCCGGAAACAATCTTTACCTTGACTCCTAACCTCTCTACCAGGCTGGCATCGTCAGTACCAAGATATCCTTCTTGGGCTGCACTTGTATAAGCCTGCCGCAAAAGGCTTGTGTTGAAAGCCTGCGGTGTCTGAATCGCCCATAAAGTGTCGCGGGGTGGCGTATCAATAATAAAACCTTCGGCATCAACCGTCTTAATAGTATCTTTTACTGGAACAGCAACACCGGCAGCACGGTACTGCCGAGCAGTTGCCACAACCTTTTCGATTGTTTCAACATCAACAAGCGGCCGCGCCCCATCATGCACAATTGTAATTTCGGTTTGGTCATCGACAGCAGCAAGCGCATTACAAATAGAATACTGCCTTTCACTTCCACCGGCAATTACTTGCCAAGGTTTAATATTTTTTAGACCAGCAAGTAACGCTTTAACCTCTCCCACCTCGTCAGGGCCGGTCACAATGATCAAGTTGTCTACGATTTCACAATGTGAAAACTTTCTAACAGTGTGAACAAGAACCGGACAATGAGAAAGAGGGATAAATACTTTATTTATCCCTCTGCCCATACGTTTACCCTGGCCGGCGGCAGCAATAATGGCTGTCACCATGTCTATGCACCTCGTTCTATTGCTTTAGGTTTGGCAAAAATCATCCGACCGGCTGCTGTCTGGAGCACAGATGTAACCAGAACACCCACTGTTTCACCAATGTGCTTTTTGCCTCCATCAACGACAATCATTGTGCCGTCGTCCAAGTAGGCAACACCCTGGCCGAATTCCTTGCCGTCTTTTACTACATGAACCGTCATTTCTTCACCAGGTAAAACAACCGGCTTTACAGCATTGGATAGTTCGTTAATATTGAGTACCGGAACCCCTTGCAGCTCAGCCACTTTGTTTAAATTGTAATCATTAGTAATCACCTTAGCATTAAGTTTTTGACCGAGCTTAACAAGCTTAGAGTCAACTTCCGAAACATCCTCAAAGTCAGTCTCGTCAATTTGAATGTGTAAACCTACTTCTTTTTGCATGCGATTAAGAATATCCAAACCTCGACGACCACGATTTCGCTTTAGCAAATCGGAAGAATCAGCAATATGCTGAAGCTCCTCAAGAACAAAAACCGGTATCACAAGCGTTCCCTCAATGAAACCGCTTTTACAGATATCGGCAATTCGCCCATCAATAATGACACTGGTATCAAGAACTTTATACTGATAATTACTACTCGTCTTTTTGTCTTTAGGCCGATCTTTACCAATCCATGGCAAAGATCCGAATAAATGAAACATCTCGTCCCGCTTGCGAATCGCAATATTGATACCTAAATAGCCAAGTATAATACTAATAACTCCGGGAAGGTAACTTCCAACAATAGGGATAGGTAAAAAAGCCGTCCCTAAAAGATTAGCAATTATTAGGCCAATAGCAAGACCAATAGCACCGGCAAGCACATCATAAACCGGCATTTTATTAAGCCTTGCTTCAATCCAGTAGGTAAAACGCCAAAGATGTTTTATAAAGAATGGCGCAAGCAGAAAACCCAAGGCGCAACCTACCACGGCACTAAAGATAAACGAGACAATGGTAGCCACTGTGCTACCAAACACGCCCATCCTCAAGAATTCGGCACTCACCACAGACGTAAGAAAACGACTAATCCACTCGGTCAGCATCAGACCAGCAACACCTGACAGGGCAGTGATAACAAAACGCAAAATTTTGTCTAGCAAAACTTCACCTCCCCTCATTATGCATTAATTATAATAGAATTTTACATTTACCACAAGCTTCTTTGGAATCCTCCAAATTGTGGAAACAAATTTATTGTACCCTTTTCATAACAAAAAAATACGTCAGTTTCCTGGCGTATTTTCCTGTAATAATCCATCAATCCAACTTTCCACCCTATCTGCATCTTTATCACAAGCTAACACAAGTTCGCTAACCATTATGTGCTTAGCGGTATCCAGCAAACGCCGTTCACCGGTAGAAAGCTTTTTAGCGTGATCTTGCTGCATAAGGTTTCTTACGACTTCAGCAACCTCATAAATACTGCCGCTTTTTATCTTGGCTAAATTCATATTAAATCGGCGATTCCAATTTGCATTCACCTGGTCCGGTTCAGCTTTTAGGATATCAGCAACCTTTTCCACTTCAGTATTTCCGATAACTTCCCTTAAACCAACATTATCCACATTGTGCAGCGGAATCATAACTTTCATTCCACCATAAGGTATCCGTAATATATAATACTGCTGACGCTGACCCAGCACTTCGTGTTCCTCGATAGCCTGAATCACTCCAGCTCCATGCATCGGATAAACGACCTTATCCCCGACTGTCAACATTGCAGCACCTCCTGCCTTGTTTAGAATTATAGCATAAAAGTACCTTCTTGTCAAAATTTTATATTCTAGCATAGTATTAGTATTATTGTCAATAACACATTTCGATAGTTTTATCCAATTAGCACGCTGCTCTAAAGTTCCCATATTCTGAAAGTCTCACTTTCTCCTTATAAGTGATTGACAATAATAGACATCTATCTATATAATTATTTCAAAGTGAGGTGTCGCGTATATGCTAGAGAAACGTTGCCAGGATTTTCAGTCTGCCGTTGATGACTATTTAATTCGCCACCGCAGTGCTCTTGATATATTAACTAAGTACCAAGAGTCAGCTGCTCGTGTTAACCGCGCTTTTGCTAAAACAGTGACTGAATGCGGTTGTGTACAAATGAATGCCAGCCGCCAGCAAGTGCCTTCCGATGCCGAATTCCGCGATTTAAAAACTTTCATGTCATCCCACTTGTCAGGTGAGCCTTGCGAACAATGCAAAGAGGTATTGACAACCGAACTTGGGCACAGCATCTTTTATTTGGCTGCCTTGTGCAATATGTCCGGACTCAATCTTTCTGACGTGATCAACGATGAATATGATAAAGTAACTACTCTGGGATTATTCCATTTATTATAAAGTACAACTTTAATATAATAGATCCAAAAGCGCGGCCAATTGGCCGCGCTTTTTTTATCCGATGACAAGCCGCTCTAAAATTTTTCTTCGAGAAAGCTAAGAGCGGCTATGTCCCTGGATACGGTTCGGCTAGGATTCAGGTAGAGTTATCTGAATCAAGTCTCACTTTATCCGATGACCAAGCCGCTCTAAGACCCCCTTCAGAGAACTTTGCCGTAGAAGGCCATTACATAAATACCAAAATCAGCGGTTATGATAGAAATAATCACACAACAACGAGGTGTTGACATGCTTAGGGTATTAATTTCGTTACTCATCCTAGTATTAATGACTCAACAAAGCCCACAAGCATTTTCTGCTTTCATATATGACGGGGCCGAACAAGTTGGGTACGTTACGATTTTGGATGAACAGGATAATATCGTAATGCAAACAGGTCTCAATATCCAGCCAGGGGACGAATACATAGGTGAAACTAATCATGTTTATCAGATCATGTATGTCGAAAATAATATTGCGAAAGCGCGCTATGTCCGAAACGACATCAGTCAAGAAGCTGAACCGGAAGCACTCCCGGCCCAGGCCTCACAAGGGGCAGTAAGAACCTCCCAAGCCCCAGCCAACCAAGCCACTAAAGTTGCAATTTATCATACCCATACCGACGAGAGTTATATTCCTTCTGATGGAAAATCAACCACTCCCGGCAAGGGCAGCATTATCGATGTCGGAAGTACATTTTCCGATCAACTCAATAAACTTGGCTATACCACCATTCATAGTAAAACAATCCATGAACCACATGATGCGAATGCCTACCAGCGGTCCCGCCGCACATTTACTAAGCTCTTAGCTCAACAGCCGGCAGCCTTGTTTGATATTCACCGTGACAGTGCACCTCTGCAAACCTACAAAGCAACAATCAACGGCCAAGATACCACTAAAATCTTACTTGTTGTCGGCCGACAGAATCAAAACCACAATACCACATTAAATTACGCCCGCCAATTAAAAAGAGAGGCGGACAGAAAATATAAAGGCTTAATACGAGGAATTTTTATCGCGCACGGCAACTACAACCAGGACTTAAGCCCACGAGCCATGCTTGTAGAGGTGGGCACGCAATATAATACCCGTGAGGCAGCCGAGCGTGGCATCACACTGTTTGCTGACATCATTCCCAGTATTATAGCACCCCAGAAGAATGGAGCGAGGGCTCAGTCTGAAGCTCCTGACAACGATCAAGCACCAAATCCACAATATAGTCCGAATCAAGCTGCGACTACAACTCCACCTAAGTCTGACAATAGTCTTCTAGCCGATATTGTCTTTCTTATTGGAGCGGTCATTGCCGGAGCGGTTTTTTATCTGTATCTTAGCACTGGCAGCTGGGAAGAAGCAAAGGACAAGCTAAGAAAGCTCCGCAAGAGCGAATTCACCAACTTCTTTGGCCCTCATAAAAAACGCAAATAATACATTCTTCACCACTTAGCCGGTAGGAAAAGGAGTTGTACTTTATATGGTGCTTAAGCGCCGTACGCTGCTCATCACCGGTCTGATTACCCTTTGCACCGTGCTTGCTATACTGGGATTTTTGCATATGTTACCGTTGAACATTTTCTCAATCCAGCAAAAACCTGAACAAGCTCCGCAAAAAGTTTATGACTATTACCTAATCATCGATGAGCAGAACAATCAGACCATTATGTATGTGCCGCTTGTTGTCAGTATCGGTGATGAGGTGCTTTCCGATGATAACAAGTATTATCAGATTGTCAGAATCGAAGAAAACCGAGCCTACGCTCGGTTTATAAAGAATATTAATTTGGATAAATACCAGCAGTCAAACTCTCCGTGAACAAGCTTGATTTCTAAAATCGATGGTCTATCAGTGCCTGCTCCCTCATCCGCCGGAGACCATCTTGGATTGTTTTTGCCCGAACCTCGCCAATGCCTTCGACATCGTCAAGTTGGTGAATTGTCGCTTTATACACATTATTAAGTGTTTTAAAGTGCATAATCAAATTCTCAACTACCGCCATAGGCAAGCGCGGTATTAGCTGCAGAACACGGTAGCCTCGCGTTGCCACTGGAACATCGATCGCGTTTACCGTAACACCATAGCCTAGCAATCGGCACACGTTATACGGTTCAAGCATTTCTTCCGGCAAATCAGCCACCTGCTTGCGTACATTACCATGCGTTTCAGGATCATTACTCAAACAGTAGTCTTTGATTAATAGCTGAACCTCGTCCTTATCCGGTGTTAATTCATCCATTTGCATACTAATGAGCCGTCCCTCAATTCCCATTTCAATAACATCACGCGAAATATCTTTGGTAATGCGACATGCTTGCTCTGCCTTAATAATTAGGCCAGCCACATCAGAAAGAGCAACTAAATCCTCAAATTCAAGAGCCGTCAACGTAGTAAGCCCACTATTAATCACAGCACGGTACTTTTCCAATGTCTGTACCGCTTGGTTCGCCCGACTAATAATGATACGGACATCTTTTAGGGTGTAGTTAAGGTTTCCTAAATATAAAGTAATAATATTACGGCGCTGTGATATGGCAATGACGAGTTCACCTGTCTGCTTGGCAACCCGCTCGGCTGTCCGGTGCCTCGTACCGGTTTCCTTTGTTGTTATTGCCGAACTTGGCACCAACTGGGCATTGGCATATAATACTCGCAAGGCATCGTCTGATATAACGATAGCCCCATCCATCTTGGCAAGCTCGTAAAAGCCGGCCGGTGTATATTCACAGTTCAAGGCAAATCCGCCATCAACGAGTTCCATAACAGCAGGTTTGTTGCTGACTAAAACCAAAGCCCCCATTTTAGCCCGCAGAACATTTTCTAATCCTTCCCGAAGCAATGTCCCCGGTGCTATGGATTTTATCGTCTTTACAAACCGAGAATCCCATAATTTTTCTTCACGGCTTTTGCTCATACAAATACCGCCTCCATTGCCTCCACAACAGTCGTTACCCCCACAATATCAAGCCCGTTCTGGCGAATTTTTAAAGTTTGTAAATTACCGGCGGGAATAATAAATTTCTTGAAACCTAAAGTGGCCGCCTCGCTGATACGCATATCAACGCGCGGGACCATCCTAACCTCGCCAGTTAGACCAACTTCACCCATTACCACAGTATGAGCATCAATTGGCATATTGCGGAAGCTGGAAGCCACAGCCAATGTAACTGCCAAATCAGCTGCCGGTTCGATAATTTTTATTCCACCTACTGCGTTGACGTAAGCATCCTGATTTCCTAACATTAAGCCAACCCGTTTTTCAAGCACGGCCATGAGCAGAACAAGTCTGTTGTAATCAAAACCGGCGGCCATGCGGCGCGGCATACCAAAACAAGTTGTGCTGACGAGCGCCTGAATTTCAATCAAAAGCGGTCTAACTCCTTCCAGATACGCAAGAACGACTGACCCCGGCGTATTCTGGGGGCGCTCGGTTAAAAGCAATGCAGATGGATTTTTTACTTCGGCCAGGCCATTTTCCTCCATCGAGAAAATACCGCTTTCGTTTGTTGAACCAAAGCGATTTTTTATGGCTCGAAGCACCCTGAATGAATAACTGCGCTCGCCCTCAAAATACAAAACAACATCAACCATATGCTCCAGAAGACGCGGGCCGGCAATATTGCCTTCCTTGGTAACATGGCCGATAATTGCTATCGGTATGTCACTCTCCTTAGCCAAGCGCAGCAGCTTACCAGTAGATTCGCGAACTTGTCCGACACTGCCTGGTGCACTTGCAACATCTGAACTGTACATTGTTTGAATTGAGTCGATGATCACCAGCGCTGGTTTAATATGGGCTATCTCAATAGCGACCGCATCAAGATTTGTCTCAGTCATAATAAGAAGACTATCATTTAGCTTGTCCAATCGCTCTGCCCTCATTCTCGCCTGGGCGGCAGATTCTTCACCCGATACGTAGAGAACAGTGCCATATCGTTGACTGACACCTGCCGCAACCTGTAACAGCAATGTAGATTTACCAATCCCCGGATCGCCGCCAATTAACAGCAACGC
>JAQWAQ010000043.1:5114-20110 GCA_028707635.1 Negativicutes bacterium | reverse complement strand
GACGCCGCCCAAACAGTCAGCAACAATTGCCCCTGTTTCATTACAGATAATCATATTGTAGCCTGTCTTACCCTTAATAAATTGAACAAGTTCCCCGGCTAAAGCACTTGGTATTGTATAGTCAGCCATGCTAACACTCCTTATCCCATTCGTCTAATATCATTAAAAACCCTCATTCTAGTTCGTTAGCAATATCCGTTTAAGTTAATATTTTGCCATCAACAATACACCTTGTACTTGTGCATTCTTTCAATAACGATCTCATGGTTCTGTTAAAACACTCGTATATTTTAAACTTCCACAAACTTACTTAAATTCCTGCCGTCATTCGTTATTTTTTTACATTTTGCGCTCTACGCGCAAAGGTATCCTTATAATTAGTAGCCAATAATGAGCAGACTCTCAATAAAGCTAAACACCTTTTCAATATTACACAGCCGTTTAATTGTGTTTTCGTAAAAATCGCTTTTATTTTGCTGCCCTTGCCTAACAATGGGCACCAAAAGCACACCGTGCCGAACGACAGGGGATTCGGCAAACTTGCAGATATTCTTCCAGATATTATTGATCTCCCCTTTTTCAACCTCTACCGCAATTTTCAGCTCAGGATGAAAGAAATCTATTTCAAAGTTTAAGCCACGCTTAAACAAATCTGTATATTTCCGATTGGTTACCGAGTGTAAAAATCCCAACTGCTGCATATCGGCGGCAATCACCCTCTCAGCTTCAATACTTTTACGAAAGGGCGTATTACGAATATCGACCAAGGCTTGACGATTCATGATAACAAGCTGACAAAGCGGTACTTCATGCGGGTTTTGTGCTAATTGATACAGATAGTGCCGTGGCGGATATTCCTGCTGCTTCTGCATGATTCACAACCTCCTGAATAAAAACATAAACACGAAGACTCACAAAGTATGACGACTTCACGCTCTGTGTCCCTTCGTGTATTTTTCTACTATTCCCAAACTTTGGTTAGAGTGGTGCCTGGGTAGTAGTGAGTGATCATATCAATGGCATTCTTACCATACTGGGCATCAGCATAAGCACCCCATTGGCATAAACCAACTCCATTACCCCAGCCCATCCCCTTAAAAACAAAATTTCGGCCATCATAGCTCATTTCTGTAATCAGTGTTGATTTTAAACGATCATAGCCAACCCGTTTGCGAAAATCCGAGCCATAAATCTTTTTATCGCCGGCACCAATATATAAAATCCGGCCCGATGGTCCTCGTTCAAGAATTGTTATGTCCTGAGGATTGCCTTTGTAACCTATCGCTGCCGCTACCTCACTGCCGGGGATCTTAACCGTCCAGTTTCGTTGCTCAGCAGGCGCGAATTCAAGGCAGTTATCAGCTACTGGCTGAAAGTATGGCGTGGGCCCCTTTATTTCAGTTGGAAAACTTTCTTCCTTAGTGGCCCCTACCTGGGCATTGCAGGAGCTGTAAATGGCATTAACCAAAGTACCGTCATACAACAGAATCTGCCCGCGGGTCATTCTAACTGCCTCACGAACATTGTCATTTACTTTTTCAGGTGCGTATGCTTGCAATTCCTCTTTCGAGGTACTGACATCGGCTCCACGCAGTTTCTTTATTGTGCCCGCCTCAATGGCACTAAGCGTCAGTGTACGCGAAGCAATCGCCTGGGCTGCAAGGGCCGGCACCGGCCACTCTGGATGCATTTCTTTGGCAATAACACCCTCAAGATACTTTTCGAGCAGCATGCTTTCAATTGTTCCTTTATCGGCCCTGTATACCGATACAACCGGTTCAGTCTTATATTTTTCAGTATCAAACTTTGGAACCCCCGGCATCGGATCAGTAGGTACAGGATTCGGAGCAGGCGCACTAGGCACCGGCGGAGCTTCCGGGTTTTGTTTTGGGGCAGGAGAACGCAATAGGCCATATACTCCCGTAACAATTGCTACTACGACAACGAAAATAATTACGATATTCATATTGCGAATTCTTTGCATTCTCTCACCTCATTATTATTATGAGATGAATAATGAGGATCTATGCATAATTACCCAATCGTAAGCAAATCGACTCTCAGCTGTTTTTCGGCAACAAACGACCTAATCATTATGGGTCGTCTGGTGCTATTGATAAATCGAAAATCCTTATCAGTATACGTTGTGGCATCACGATTAACCGGTACATAATTAACTGGCTGTGAATGGGGATGGCGTTCAGTGACTGTAAGCTTGGCCTCTAATACAGCGTTGTATAGTGTCGATGATACTTGACACATCCCACCGCCGATTCCCTGTTCATGACGGCCATCTGCAGCAAAAATCGTCGCTTTTCTAAAGCCTCGATCGGCTGTTGGCTCACCTGTTATGGAATTAAAGGAAAACTCGCTGCCTGGTTCTAGGATACTGTTATTAATGAGCTTAGCCGTTAACTTGATATTGTGGATTCGATCAGGATGATCATTTACAATGGGCGTTGTATAACTGCTCACTTTACGGGCTTTTTTTAGAACATCGGCGTTAATTGCCGGAAAGATATCCTGATAAACGGACGAAACATGACTGTTGGGAGGGGACGCCATAACCTGCGTCATAGTTGCGGCCGCATTAAGGCGCCTTCCTGTTCTGCCGTCGACAACAACCCCCTTTTCATCAAAACAGGCACTAATTGGAGTTACATATTGTTCGGCTGCTATTTGATTTAGTATGGCTTCTACTTCACCTGCTGATAAATACCCGATATTGCGCCCATCAAGCGTTACCCCTTCCGATACACGCACTGCCTCCGGTTTTGGCGCTGGTCTGTTTAGACCGCAGCCAACCAGCGTCACAGCAGATAACAAAAGCGCAATTACAAAAATCCGTTTCATATACTCCACCCTTAGTGATCTAAAGTTTCACTTTATCCGATGACCAAGTCTTACTATTATTTGACGATGAGCATCATTTTAATCACACTTAAATTGGCTTGTTAATACTATAGTACTGTCATATCAGCAAGGGAAAGGAAGTGAAATAGTGGAGACACTATTCAACTTAATCAAAAGGGCTACTGGTATTGCCTGTGACTCGCGTTTAGTGCGGTCTGGCACCCTCTTTTTTGCAATAAAAGGCCGCGTTGCAGACGGCAACAGCTATGCCTGGGAGGCCGAGCGCCGTGGGGCCATCGCCATTGTGACTGACCAGCAGCCGCCCTCTGTCTCAATCCCTGTTATAGTCACCCCCAATGCTCGCAAAGCAATGGCCGAAGCAGCTGCCTTGTTTTATCAATACCCATCGCAGGACTTATCTGTTATTGGTGTAACCGGAACAAATGGCAAAACGACCGTAACCTACATGCTCGATCATATTTTCAGGCAATCAGGACTTCGCACTGGTCTTATTGGTACAATTAAGGTCAATACCGGTACACAGTCTTTTCCCAGCCATCTCACCACGCCTGATGCAATAAATCTGCAAAGCTACCTTGCCCAAATGAGAGCAAACGGTGTCAGCCACGTTCCGATGGAGGTATCGGCGCAAGGCGTCGAAATGCACCGTGTTGACAACCTCCATTTTTCCTGCGGCCTGCTAACCAATATTAGCCCTGACCACCTCGACTTTCACGGTAGTTTTGAAAGCTATCTTGCTGCAAAGCAACAATTTCTTACCCTCTTATATAACAATACGCCGCTCATCGTTAATATTTCAGATCGCCATTGCCATATAATAGCCCAGAAATATTCCGGCCGCCTTATTACGGCCGCCATTAATACCGATGCCGACATTTGTGCTACAGAATTAAAAGTCAATGCATACGGAAGCTCCTTTAAGCTCAAAACCAATAAACTTCTAACAGCCACCGACCAACTCTTGCCCCCATCAACAGCAACTATTCACGTACCAATTCCCGGCCTCCACAATATTGAGAATGCTTTGTTAGCAGCCGCCGCAGCTATCGTTCAAGGCGTACCGGTTAATTCCATTGCTGCAGCACTAAATAGTTTTCAGGGTGTAGAGCGCCGCATGACCGTTTTTCATTTAAACAACAGGACGGTCATTGATGACACAGCGTTAAATCCTGGGAGTATCGAGGCTGTGCTTGATTCACTGCCAGCTTTCCGCTGCCGTCGAATTCTTGTTGTTAATGCGATTCGCGGCAATCGCGGTACAGCTATCAACCAAGCAAATGCCTTGGCAATAGCAAAATGGCAAAAAAAATCGGGGTTCCCCATAATCATAACCTCAAGCATTGGTCATGCCCCACCTAGCGATACTGTAAATTCAGATGAAAAGGCGGCCTTTTTAGGAACTCTCGATAGACTGCACGTTGGCTATACATATTTCCCCTATCTCGAATCTGCCCTTGAGGCAGTATTGGCCGAAAGCCAGCCAAATGATCTTATCGCCCTCCTCGGTGCTCAGGGCATGGATGAAGGTCGAAAGATCTTAAATTCACTTGCTGTAACCGCCATCGGCCACAACAGAATGACTACCAATGAGTTCGATGCACAACCGCTGGCCGGTGCCTTTTAACCCATGAGCGGCTTAGTCATTGGAAATAAAAAAATTGCAACCGGCTTGCGGTTGCAATTTTTTATGGATTATTTTACATAAGGAATTGTCAGAGGTCCAAGCGGAAGAACCGCAACTCTAGCATTAGGACCATACTTTTCCATAAGTTGCTTAAGAGTCGCATCAAGATTTTCGACAGGTTTAATCATAGCCTGTTCCACGGTCTCTTTATCAAGAGTCGAGTACAGATAGCAATCAGCCTTCAATTGAATCATAGCCTGTTTTTGAGCTTCCCATTGATCAAACAGCCTATAAGACGGCTCATTAATCATATCCAGAAGTTCTTGCGGTGTTTTTCTTGCTTTTAAAATATCAGCATAGTTTCCGTGATTAGGTAATCCGTCAGAACACTCAGATACAGCGATTACCGCCCCATCCTGTTTAACAATTTCAGCTGCAGCACTCATACCTTTTACTGTTTGATACAGATTTTGGTCAAGCGGATAGCCTGAATTTGTAGTAATAACAATATCAAACGGCTCTTCTACAGCATGCATAGCATGCTTTTTGACAAATTCACAGCCAATACGATGAGCTTCGATGACATCACCGGCAAATACATCGGTAATTTCTTTGTCACCATTTAATGTAACATTAATCAGAAACTCTGGTTTAGCCATCAAGCAGTTCTGCGTTGCTGCATTCTGCAAGATATTTCCGGCAATTGTACCCCAAGTACTGTTCGGATCACCAATCATTTGAGCATTATGGAAGTCAAGAATTGTTTCGATGCTGGCAATGGCCGGGCAAATCCCTTTAGGGCCGCCTGAGAATCCGGCAAAGAAGTGTGGCTCAATAAAGCCTGTAACAATTTTAAAATCACATTCGGTATAAGTTTTATTAAAATAAACTTTGGAACCATAACTATTTGTACCGACATATACCAGTTCATCTGGGTTAAATGCATCGCTTTGGACAATTTTTACGGTATTGACAACATCCTCGCCCAGCATTTGAATCAGCTCTTCACGGGTATTGGCGCGGTGGCTGCCTAAACCATTAATCACAACAAAGTTTTCCCGCGGCACATGAGAAAGTTCTTCCATAATCCAAGGCACTAGCTTATGGCTTGGAGTCGGGCGGGTAATATCAGCAATAACGATACCGACAGTATCAGTCGCTTTAACCATTTCCTTTAGCGGACGAGTACCAAACGGTTTACGCATTGCCGCAACAACAGCTGCCTTATCATCAGCCAATCCTGGCAAATGACGAGGCTCAATGACCTCAGCATTTTCTGGGACATTAATCGTAACATGACCCTTACCATACGCCAACTTAACTTGTTTCATGTCCAATCACCTCTGTTTTCTTTTCGAATAGTCCTAATTGTATTATTTTGTTTTTAAAATTGAATATTCCTGCTCGTTTTCCAGATTTCTTTCATGTGAAAAAAAGACTTTACTTTAGCTTATAACCCAAGCTTTCCAAAAATCTGAATCAAGTCTCACTTTATCCTAGTCTTTAGCAGTCACAATATATTTTTTGACAAATTTAACCGGATGGTAAGACATCTTAGATTTGCGCAAACCTTCCAGTCCCATATCTTCCTCACGGTTAATATAACGCATCTTGGCCCAAGCATGCTTGATAAACTGCTGATTAATCACCGGATAAATACCCCTAATATCAGCATTGGCCTTTTCAACATGAATGACAGCCGTATCGGCATTCAGTTGCTCACCAAAAGTAAATGCTTCAACTTTGTTATCAATCATAATAACACCACCCGTCAAAGCCAAGGATTCCTGATTCATCAAGGCTTCGATAATAGCGTTTTGCTCATAGTCAATCAAGCTGTCTTCGGTCACATCGTTCTTTTTCTCGTGCCAGTCGGTCGCGGTGGCAACACATTGCTTGCTAAGTTCCGCTGACAGCGGCAAATAAATAATTTTATTGTATGTCTTTTTAAAACTATTAATGTGGTTCTTTTTGCTATGAAACTTGCGGCCTTTTAGATGTAATAAATCTTGAACACTATATACATAATCATAATTATCCCGGTCTTCAGTAAAGGTAAAACACCCTGGTCTGATTTTTTCCAGTTGCAGTGCAGTGGCGCTTTCCATCCCAGTGATGATAAACGGCACGTTAATTTGTTTAAAATAATCTTCCCATATAGCAATAGCTTTCCCAAGATCAGCATCCGGTCCAAACGGCTGCAAAGCAAACGGTTCATTGTCCCAGGCTGCTCTGATAAATAAAAATCCGGCCTCTGTACACCATTCTATATGATAAGCATCACGCCACATAAAAAGATTAGTAAAGTTAAAGTGAGCATTCTCATAGCGCCTCGCCCTGAAGAAGCTGTCAAAGGTCGGTTTGTCATTCAATGTAATTGGTTGAAAATTGATAATAATCCCTCCTGTCGGCACATCCTTTAGCGCCGAAACCACAATGTTTATATTATACACCATTTACCGAAAGTTACCATTCTTGATTTTAAAATTTGCATTTCGACAAATATAAGTACTTTTTGCAGGATTTTACTGTTTTATATTGTATAAATATATCATAATTGTCTTTATATTACTTTAATTCAATAATTTCACACATTTTACTAGGAGGTCAGCTGCTATCGACAACATGGACAGCAAGTCGCAGGGATACGACTTTAGAGGTGATACCACCGGTGTCATTGCTAAAACAGTTTTAGAAAACATTACCTTACTTGACCTAATTGACAATTATGAACTTCAGCAAATTCAAGATGTTTACGCTGAAACACTTGGAATTGCCACAATTATTACCGACCTTGACGGATGTCCCATAACCCAGCCAAGTAATTTTTCTAAAGTATGCATTATGGTTCGAGCAACAGAAAAAGGCTTCGCAAATTGTATGTATTCCGGCAAGGTTTTAGGTGCTAAAGCACATCAGCTCCGCAGGCCAACCTATCAAAAATGCCTCAGCTGCGGTTTTATCGACGCCAGTGCTCCGATTATCGTTGACGGTCAGCATATTGCCAACTGGGTCATCGGTCAAATTAACCCGCATGAAATTGATGCAGAGCTCATCCGAGCCTACGCGTGGGAAATTGGGGCTGATCCTAGCCAAATGGTTGATGCCCTCTCTGAACCTCGTGGAATGTCGTTGGCCCATTTTGAAAAAGTGCTTCGTTTGTTATGGCTGCTGGCCCAAAAAATTTCGACTATGGCCTATACCAATTTACTCTTATCGCGTGACAATCTGAAGCTAAGCCAGGCTGAAAAAGAAATCAAGAAACTAAATCTAGCCCTGGAAAGTCGCGTATGGGAGTTTGAAACAGCCAATGAAGATTTACAACAAGCATTAGCCAGACTGCAGGAAACACAAGAGCACCTCATTCAGCAGGAAAAGTTAGCCTCTCTAGGCAGCCTTGTTGCTGGCATCGCTCACGAAATTAATACCCCTGTCGGCACAGGCGTAACGGCAGCCTCGTATTTAGAGCAAGAAACACAGACAATCCTAAACCAATTTAGGAATAACTCTCTCAAGAAGTCGGAGCTTGATAATTATATTAGTGCCGCCCGTGATGCTACAAGTATCATTCTTTTAAACCTGCGGAGGGCATCAGAGCTAATTTCAAGTTTTAAACAAGTAGCGGTAGACCGTTCCAGTGATTCCAAACAAAACTTTAACCTAAAAAAGTACATCGGCGCAGTACTGCTAAGTTTACGACCACAGCTTAAAAAAACCGATCACGCAATTATTATCAATTGCGATGAATATCTTGACTTACATAGCTACCCTGGCGATTTCTCCCACATAATTACAAACTTAATCATTAATTCGCTGATTCACGCCTTCCCAGCCGGGACGAAAGGCACGATCACCATTGATGTTTCAATCATCAGCGATAAACTGACCCTTATTTATCACGATGACGGGGTCGGAATTCCGCACCACCATTTGTCGAAAATTTTTGAACCCTTTTTTACAACCCGTCGTGGCCAAGGCGGTACCGGATTAGGTCTCAACATTATTTATAATATCGTCACCCAGAATCTTAAAGGATCTATTATCTGCACAAGCCAGCAAGGTAAAGGCGTAACTTTTACCATTTTCATTCCGATTCGGGACGGAGGTACCTTATGAACAATGCAGGGAACGAAACTGAAACTGAAACTGAAACTGACCATTCTAGTGATAGCTTAGTCTGGGCGGAAGAAACTGAAACTTTTCATCCTGTGCTTAGTGATTGCTGGAAAATAATGATTATCGACGACGACGAGGCAGTCCATAGTGTTACCCGGCTAGCCTTACGACATTTTTTATTTGAAGAAAGAAAACTGGAGTTTATCAGCGGCTATTCCGGGGACGAAGCCAAGACCCTTATTGCCCTCCACCCGGATACGGCAATTATTTTGCTTGATGTTGTCATGGAGGATGACGAAGCCGGTCTCAAGGTGGCCCGCTATATTCGCGAGGAGTTAAAAAATTTCTTTGTTAGAATTATCCTTCGAACCGGCCAGGCCGGTCAAGCCCCCGAAGAAAAGGTAATTATTGATTATGATATAAATGATTATAAAGAAAAAACCGAATTAACGGCCCGTAAACTTTTCACAACGATCGTGGCGGCACTGCGGGCTTATCGTGATATTATAACAATTGATTCAAATCGCGAAGGCCTAGAGAAGATTATTGAGGCATCAGCCTCGATTTTTAAAGTTCAGTCGATGACCAAATTCACCTCTGGAGTCCTACGGCAGCTTGTCGCCATTCTCGGTCTGCGTAAAAATTCACTGTACTGTCAAGCATCAGGGTTTGCGGCCTGCAATACGGGCGGTGAATTTCGTATTATGGCGGCAACCGGTGATTATGAAAAATATCTCAATGAAAAAGTCAAGAACGTCCTCCCCCCCGCTATACTTAACGAACTTAACACTGTTTTCAATACCAAGCAAAGTATGTGTTTCGGCAATAGGTTTATTGGCTACTGCCATAGTAATGCCGGATCGGAAAGTATTATCTATCTAGAAAGCCTCCAATGCCTAAGCCGTGTACAAAAAGACCTTGTCAGTGTTTTCTTCAATAATGTCAGTACAGCCTTTGACAATCTCTACCTTAGTGAACAACTAGCCAATGACCAAATGGAAATGCTGTTTACACTAGGCGAAATGGCCGAAAGCCGATCCTATGAAACAGGTGTACATATAAAACGGGTGGCTCGCTATTCAAAACTATTCGCCCTCAAGTACGGATTATGTGAAGAAGAAGCCTCCCGACTCCAGTTGGCGTCCTCTATGCATGACATTGGCAAACTCGCCATTGAGGATAGTATCCTCAAGAAACCCAGCCAGTTAACCTCCGAAGAATTTGCCATAATCAAACAGCATTCGCTGACAGGCTACAAAATATTAAAAAGTTCAAACAGGCCACTCTTTACAACAGCTGCCGTAGTGGCTCTGCAACATCATGAAAAGTTTGACGGCACCGGCTATCCGAACGGTCTCGCCGGGGATAACATTCATATCTATGGACGCATAACTGCCATTGCCGATGTCTTTGATGCCCTTAGCAGCAACAGAGTATACCGCCCGGCCTGGGAACTCGACAAAGTATTAGAATATATGAAAGACCAAAAAGGCAAACACTTTGACCCGGATTTGGTTGATATCTTGTTTAGCAACCTGGACGAGTTTCTAAAAATTATGAATGATGCAGTTTAATCCAAAAGCGCCTCCGGCTATTGATACAGCCGGAGGCGCTTTTATTACATTTTTATCCGATAACCAAACCGCTCTAAGACTCCCCTCTTCTACAAGAGGGAGCGATACCTTAAAGGGCACAGGCGAGCGGTTAAGTCCCTGGATACGGTCCGACTAGGATTCAGATGGAGTTATCTGAATCAAGTCTCACTTTATTATCCCTACCGAGTTTAAGAAAACAATTAACAATAATACTGGAGTCAGATATTTTAAAATAAAGTAAAAGACGTTGAACAGACCATCGATCTTTAACGTTCCGTGATTTGAAAGCTCATATTTAAGGTCTTGTTTTTTCAAAATATAACCAGCAAACAGTGCGATGAAAAAGCCGCCAGCTGGTAAGAGGATATTTGACGAAAGATAGTCGAACCAGTCAAAGAAACCCCGGCCCAGAATGGTATATTGGCCGAGCAAACTTGCTTTATCAACAGACAACGTGGCAAGAACGCCAATAATGATAATGATAAGCGCATTGATGATTGCCGCCTTTTTCCTAGAAACACCGCGTTCTTCAGACATATAGGCGATCGGAACCTCGACCAGCGATAACATCGCCGTTGTGGCCGCAATGGAAGTCAGAAAGAAAAAGGCTACCAATAGAATATCGCCAAATGGCATCTGTGAGAAGACCAGCGGAATGGTCATAAAGAGCAGACCCGGCCCAGCCCCGGGCTCCATGCCAAATGAAAACACGGTGGGAAATATAGCGATACCGGCCAGCAAGGATACCAACGTATCAGAAACCGCAACCTTAGCCGCCGTATTAAACATATGATTGTCGTCCGTAAAATAACTGCTATAGGTCATCATTGTTCCCATACCAAGCGACAGTTTGAAGAAAGCTAATCCCAGCGCCGTCAAAATAGCTGCTGCCGATAACTGGCTAAAATCAACATGGAATAGAAACTGCATCCCTTCGGCTGCACCAGGCAGCGTTAAGGCCCGAATATCACAAATAATAATAAGCAGAAACAAGAGCGGCATTAAGGTCTTGGTGATTCGTTCAATTCCCTGCTTTACTCCTGCTGCCAAAATTGCAGCAACAACACCAACAACAATGACTTGCCATAAAATTGGCGACAGCGGACCAACGACAACATTGGCGAACTGCGCCTTAGCCGTTGCCATCGTTATACCGACGAAATCACCCTTTAAGGCTTTAAACAAATAGTAATACACCCAGCCGGCAACACAACTATAGAAAAACATAATCAGATAGGATGAACAAACCCCCATCAGGCCGATATATTTCCACGAAGTTCCCGGCCGCAACTCTTTGAGAGCGCCTACCGCATTCTTATGTGTCGTTCGGCCAATGTAAAATTCACTGACCATAATTGGTATACCGACAAAGAGAATGCATAGAAAATAAACTAGTAAGAATGCTCCGCCCCCGTTTTCTCCAACAAGGTAGGGGAATTTCCAAATATTACCCAGTCCAACAGCTGATCCCAACGTCGCAAAAAACACCGCCATCCCAGATGAAAACCCTTCCCGTTGCTTAGCCTGCCCTTCGTGCAATCCCCATCATCTCCTTACATTGAATTGGGTAAAAAATTAGCCTCTTGCTCCTGATATCCAGGGCAAGAGGCATCTTGTAGAATACGACCCGTGGCTTTACTGTAATAGTAGCAAAACAAAGTTACACTGTCAATGGATTATCTCGCTTTCAGCCTGTAATGTACCACTGCTAAATACATTTGAAGCCATTATTGAAAGTACTTTACCCCGGCAGCAAAAATCTGCTGGTCTTTAGACCCTGGGGCATTTTTGCCGACATTCCGGCCAATCCGTTCAGAGTGTCCCATTTTACCGAGGATTCGCCCGTCTGGACTAGTAATTCCTTCAATTGCAGCCATTGAGCCATTCGCATTATAATGAATATCATTACTTGGGTTGCCACTAAGATCAACATATTGAGTAGCAACTTGCCCCTGTTTGCGCAGCCGGTCAATCAATTCAGTACTTGCAACAAATCTTCCCTCGCCATGAGAAAGGGCTATTGTATGAATGTCACCAACCTGAACATTATTAAACCACGGCGACAGATTTGAAGCAATCTTGGTCTGCGCCATGCATGCAACATGGCGGCCGATTTTATTATAGGTAAGCGTCGGGCTACCAACAGAAAGGTCGACAATTTCACCGTATGGAACCAGCCCAAGCTTAATCAGCGCCTGAAAGCCGTTGCAAATGCCCAGCATCAGCCCATCACGTTCTTTAAGAAGACTGTCAATCGTTTCCTTGATCCGCGGATTTCTAAACATTGTCGCAATAAACTTGCCGGACCCATCAGGTTCATCACCAGCGCTGAAACCGCCTGGCAGCATAACAATTTGGGCCTCACTGATTTCTCGAGCAATCTTGGCAATGGATTCTTCAACCGCTGCCGCAGTTAAATTACGCACTACCAGTGTTCTGACGATAGCGCCAGCTTCTTCAAATGCCTTAGCTGAATCACATTCACAGTTTGTCCCAGGGAAGACTGGGATAAATACCCGCGGCTTTGCAAATTGCCGCGCCGGCTTGCTGGTTGTACCGGCATAATAAGGTATATAAGAAGGATGCTCAACAACTTTATCAGTTTTCGTCGGGAAGATTTTCTCCAGCGGTTGCTCCCAGGCTGCAAAGACGTCATCAACAGCAAGCTGGCAATTATTCACCTTAATCACCGGGTCGGCTTGGGTTGTGCCAAGCAGCGTGTACTCAAGGTCGCCCAAAACCTGCTTTACATCTGCCTGATGACCAATTTCCAGGATAATGGATCCGTATTCCGCTTTAAACAATCTATCCTGGTCAATCACTTCAGTAAAGCTGATCCCAATCTTGTTACCAAAACACATCTTGCTTACACTGGCCGCCACGCCACCGGTCTTCACTGTATGCGCCGCTAACACACTGCCAGACGCAATCAGTTCGGTAATTTTACTGTAAGTTGATGTCAAGTGTTTAAAATCCGGTAATTCATCCTGATCACGCTTGGCCTTAATCAGTACAACGGTACTTCCAGCCTGCTTAAATTCAGGAGAAATAAGGGCATTAGCATCGGCCGTTGCTATGGCAAACGCCACCAGCGTCGGGGGCACGCTAAGATCGATAAACGTACCTGACATGCTATCCTTACCGCCGATTGCCGGAATACCAAGCTGCCGTTGGGCATGAAAAGCTCCCAACAATGCGCTAAACGGCTTACCCCACTTTTCTTTATCCTGCCCAAGTTTTTCAAAGTATTCTTGCAAGGTCAGTCTAATTTTCCGATAGTCCCCACCCATAGCCACAACTTTAGCCACTGCCTCAACAACAGCATAGACGGCACCATGGAAAGGACTCCACCGCGTCAGCTCAGGATTGTAGCCATGCGTCATGATAGTGGCCGTATTCGTTTCGCCTTGTAAAACAGGGACCTTAGCCGCCATCCCTTCAGCCGGAGTTGCCTGGTATTTACCCCCGAACGGCATAATTACAGTACCAGCACCAATGGTATTGTCAAACATTTCGACAAGCCCCTTTTGGCTGCATACATTTAAATCTTGAAGGTTAGCCAACCAGGCTTCGGGTAAGTCATGGGTACTTTTAGCTAACGGTTTAGCAAAAAAATTCGCCTGTTCCTCAGGTGCTAAAACATAAACCTCGGTCTCTTGTTTAACGCCATTCGTATTGAGAAACTCACGGCTTACATCAACAATCGCCTGGTTGCGCCACGTCATTTTTAAACGCGGTTCCGTTGTCACCACGGCAACTACGGTTGCTTCGAGATTTTCCTCATCGGCCAAGCGAATAAAAGCAGCCGCATTCTCCCGGTCCACGACAACCGACATTCGTTCCTGCGATTCCGATATCGCCAGTTCGGTTCCGTCAAGGCCTTCATATTTTTTCGGAATAGCATCTAAATTGATCATTACGCCATCGGTAAGCTCACCAATGGATACAGAGGCTCCACCTGCGCCGAAATCGTTGCAGCGCTTAATCATTCGGCTGACTTCACTATTGCGGAACAATCGCTGGATTTTCCGTTCAGTAGGCGGATTACCCTTTTGCACCTCAGAGCCACAGGTAGCCAGAGATTCCTCGGTATGCTCCTTTGATGACCCAGTCGCCCCACCGCAGCCATCACGCCCGGTACGACCACCCACTAAGATAACAAGATCGCCTGGTTTCGGTTCTTCACGCACAACATTAGAGCGCGGCGCAGCGGCTACAACAGCGCCAATTTCCATGCGCTTGGCTACATAGCCTTCATCATAAATTTCAGCCACATGCCCAGTGGCAAGGCCGATTTGATTGCCATAAGAGCTATAGCCAGACGCAGCCCCAATTGTTATTTTACGTTGCGGCAGCTTGCCTGGTAAAGTCTCTTCCACTCTGCGACGGGGATCGCCGCTGCCGGTAACTCGCATGGCCTGATAAACATAAGATCGTCCGGACAAGGGGTCGCGAATACAGCCGCCAAGGCAAGTCGCCGCCCCGCCGAATGGTTCAATTTCAGTTGGATGGTTATGCGTCTCATTTTTAAACATAATGAGCCATTCTTCATCCTGACCATTAACATCAACAGGAACTACAATACTGCAGGCGTTGATTTCGTCTGACTCATCCAAATCCGATAGTTTGCCCTGCTTTCTTAGCTCTTTCATACCAAGTACGGCAATGTCCATCAGACAAATATCTTTATGCTTATCACCATAGACAGCTTGCCGAGCTGCAAGATAGTCCTCATAAGCAGACATGACTGGTTTACTAAATCGGCCATCAGCAACAGCTACGTCCTT
>JAQWAQ010000043.1:0-5104 GCA_028707635.1 Negativicutes bacterium | reverse complement strand
TCTCTTTATAACTGTGTTAAAGGTTGTATGGCGGCAATGATCTGACCAGTAGGTGTCAATGACTCTAATTTCGGTTATGGTCGGGTCACGCTTTTCAGTTTCCTTAAAATACTGCCGGCAGAACTCAAAATCAGCCAAACTCATCGCCAATCCTAATTGAGCATATAACTGCTGAAGCTCGGTGAGTGTTTTATCGACGAACCCAGTTAGGATGGCAACATCATCAGGAATCACGTAAACAAATTCAAGCGTTGCTGGCTTAGCTAATGCAGCTTCCCGCGCCTCAACTGGATTGATACAATAGTCTTTTATTTTAGCCAGTTCTTCCTCACTCACAGCACCCTGTAAGAGAATGACTTTGGCGGAAACAACATCAGGACGGTCTTTTTGCGTAAGTATCTGAATACACTGGGCGGCTGAGTCGGCCCGCTGATCATACTGTCCAGGCAAGTATTCAATGGCAAACATCATTTCGTTGGGTTTAACAGGCAGCTCCTCATCATAGACATTGTCAACAGGTGGTTCAGCAAAAATAATATTCCGCGCCTTAGCATACTCTTCAGCGTCCAGTCCAGCTACATCGTAACGGTTTACAACCCTGACACCAATTAACCCGGCTAAGCCAAGATTCTCTTTTAAGTCGGCATAGAGCCGGCATGCTTCAACATCAAAACCCGGCTTTTTTTCCACGTAAATACGTCTTACAAAATGACTCATGATTAACCTCCTTCATAGCTTCTTTACTTAAATTCTAGTATAATAGCGTTAATAATAACAATTAATAATACTAATATCGTATATAAGAGGTGCTTATAATGGATATCAACTTCGAACTGTACAAGGTGTTTTATTATGTAGCGGCTAAGTTAAGTTTTTCTAATGCTGCAATTAAGCTCTATATCTCCCAGTCGGCTGTCAGTCAGTCCATCAAACTGCTGGAGGAGCAACTAGGTGTTAAGCTCTTTATGCGAAACACCAAACAAGTCAAGCTTACACCAGATGGCGAGCTTTTATATAAACACGTTGAACAGGCCTTTAATTTTATTAAAACAGGCGAACGTAATTTGCAGGAAGTCCATTCGCTTGAACGGGGCGAGCTTCGGGTTGGTGCGAGCGATACTATTTGTCGCCACTACCTATTACCTTATTTTCAACGATTTAATGAGCTTTATCCCCAAGTAAAAATTAGTATTACCAATCGCCCCTCTTCAAAATGCGCCGAACTGCTGCTTAAGGGCCTTGTTGATATCAGCATTGCTAATCTGCCGGCTGTTGCTCAGTCTAAACAATTAAATATCATTGAACTGATTATGATTAATGACGTTTTTATTGCCGGTTCTCACTTTGCTTATTTAAAAGATAAGCCCCTCACTTTAGCTGAACTTACCAACTACCCGCTCTTGATGCTAGAATCACATACAGTGACCCGATCATATTTTGATAAACTGTTTACCCAAAACAATCTGAAAGTTGCACCCGATTTTGAGTTAGGCAGTGTTGACTTGTTATTAGATTTAGTTAAAATCGGCTTAGGCATTTCATTCGTCAGCCGCGAATTTATTCAAAAAGAACTGGCCGCCGGTGAAGTATTCATCCTTAATGTCAGCGCCGCTATTTCGCCGCGCCGTTTAGGAATATTAACTCACAATAGCATGCCAGTTCCTGTTGCCGCTCAAAAGTTTATTGAATTATTGCAAAGCCAAGTTCTTTAAACCCGGGGAATATTACGACCGCTAAATATCTCCGCCATTTCCTTTTTCAGCCGCTGTTTGATTTTCTTTTTATCACCAGGGGGCAAATCACGCTGTTCAGTGCCGAACAGATAATTATCAAGGTCAAACTCTTTCAAAATCATTTTGGTATGAAATATGTTTTCCTGATACATGTTTATGTCAATCATATTATATAGCTCGCGGGTTGTATGGGGAACAAAATTTTGAATTGAGTTTATCTTGTGATCAATAAAAAACTTGCGGCCCTTTATATCGCGGGTAAAGCCCCGCACACGGTAGTCAGCGATAACGATATCAGAGCAAAAGCTATTAATTAAAAAGTCGAGAGCTTTGAGCGGTGAAATTTCACCACAAGTCGATACATCAATATCGGCCCGAAAAGTGCTTATCCCTTTGTAAGGATGGCTTTCAGGATAGGTATGGACAGTAATATGGCTCTTGTCAAGATGAGCTACAACAGCATCAGAAGGAATGCCAATAGGCTCTTCTGAGATAAGCATGGTAACGCTCGCTCCCTGCGGCTCATAATCCTGTTTGGCTATATTAAGGATATTTGCGCCAATCATACTAGCGACTTCTTCCAAAATGCCAGTCAGCCTGTCCGCGTCATATTCTTCATCAATATATTCGATATACTCTTTGCGGTGCTGCGGTGTAATTGCGTAGCAAATATCATACATGTTAAAACTGAGCGTTTTTGTCAAATTATTAAAGCCATACAGTTTCAACTTTTCAATTTGCTTAATTTCCATTGGTCTCACCTTATTCATCATAAACTTAATGTAATTCCTTAACCTCATATTATTTCAATATCCGTAAATGTTATTCTACAACTGTTGACAATTACCTGCAAGACAATTATAGGTAAGACATGGTTTTTTTGAAAAAAGGGGTTAACCCGAAACAAGTCGAATATATAAATGTTTTTGCTATTATTTGGAGGAAATTATGCTGAAAATATCTATCACCAATCTTCAGCCTGGCATGGTGATCGGACACCATATCTACAACAGTGATGGGTTGCTGCTCCTAAACGCCGGAACTGAACTCAACGTAACCTTTATTAAACGGTTAGAAAAAGTCGGAATTGGTTCAGTTTATATAAAAAACAGTTTTATGGAAGACTTGGAAATACCTGAAGCAATTCGGGAAGAAACCCGTCAAAAGGCAGTGTCGCTTGTTCAAAAGTCTTTTAGATATTTACAGGTAAATGCCCGGATTAATGTTGAGCAGTTTGAACAAGCGGCCGACTGCATTGTGGATGAAATTGTTAAAAACCGCCCCGCTATGGTCCACCTGACAGATATTCGTACACACGATAACTATACATTTGGCCATTCGGTAAATGTCTGCGTGCTTTCAACAATCACCGGACTGCAACTAGGTTACAACCAATCCCAATTGCGAACTCTGGCTCTAGGGGCACTGCTGCATGATACCGGCAAAGCACTCGTCCCGCTTGAAATATTAAATAAGCCTAGCCGCCTGACTGATGCTGAAATGTCGATTATGCGGACTCATACCGAAAAAGGCTTTGACCTCTTGCGCAAACAAGCAGACCACATCCCGCTCCTGGCCTCTCATGTAGCCTTTCAGCATCATGAGAAACATAACGGTTGCGGCTACCCGCGCGGCCTAACAGGCGATACCATCCATGAATACGCAAAAATCACCGCAATTGCCGATGTGTATGATGCGGTAACTGCTGATCGTCCCTATCGCGAACGCATGCCTGCCCATGAGGCGTATGAGCTTGCTATTTCTTTAGCCAACACCCATTTTGACCCAGCCATTTTGACGAGTTTTCTCAGTAATATCGCCATCTACCCGATAGGCAGCTTTATTGTTCTCAACACCGGCGAAATTGCCCTAGTAACCAATACTTTTCCTAACCTTCCAACCCGCCCCTGCGTTAAAGTGATTACCGATGCCGACGGTAAAAGGTTAGCTGATCCTTACCTTTTAGACCTCACCGAGCAGCTCACCTTATTTGTCAGTTCAGTACTGTCAGAAAAGGAAGTCATTGAACTGAAACTGGTGTAAATAGGAAAATCCCTGCGACATAATGCCGCAGGGATTTTCCTATTTACCAGAAGTATCCGTGTCAATAATGGCAATATCGCCTTCTTCACCTGTCCTAATGCGCACAGCGTTCTCAATGGGATACACAAAAATCTTGCCATCGCCCAGCTGGCCTGTTCGTAAAACTCGCTTAGCCGTTTCCAAAACAGCCTCCACGGGCACCTCACAGACTACTGTCTCAACCTTAATCTTAGGCAATAGATTAATACTGTACTCGGCACCCCGGTAGACTTCAGTATGTCCCTTAGTAAGCCCGCATCCAAATACTTGGCTGACGGTCATACCAGCAACCCCTATAGCATGAAGCGCCTGTTTAAGCACCTCAAGCTTCTCCGGCCTAGTGATTATTTCAATCTTAGTTATTTTTCTCACAGCGCACCTCCACAGCTCATTATTTTTTTACTTCAAACGCCAACACTGTTTCTTGTGGTAACCCCGCATTGCTCACAAGCGAGGCTTGAAGAATAGGAAAACCAGCCACAAGATCTTGATGCGCATAACCGCGCTCACCATGCTCACTTAAATCAAGCCCGACATTTTCTTCTTCTTCCTCAACACGTAATTTCATAACAAGGCCAAGTCCTTTTAGAATGATATAGGTCATGACAGCAGCAAATATCCAACTAACTCCGACTGTTAACAGCTGTGTGACAAATTGATCAGCATTACCATAAAACAAACCATCAGCGCCAGCCGGATTTACAGCTTTAGAGGCAAACAATCCTGTTGCAATTGCGCCCCATGTACCGCCAATCCCGTGTACACCAAACGCATCGAGAGCATCATCATAGCCAAACTGATGTTTAACAATACTCACAGCACCATAGCACGCGATTCCGGAAATCAGGCCAATAAATACAGCTGGTCCTGGCGCAACAAAACCGGCAGCCGGTGTAATGGCAACAAGCCCAGCGACGCAGCCGCTAGCCGCACCAAACACTGTGGGTTTGCCTTTATGAACCCACTCAGTCAACACCCAGGATACTGCCGCGGCTGCAGCTGCTGTGTTTGTGACAACAAAGGCGGTGGCTGCCAACCCATTCGCACTGAGTGCGCTTCCGGCATTAAAACCAAACCAGCCGAACCATAATAGTGCCGCCCCAAGAACAGTCATCGGCAAGTGATGCGGCAGCATCGGAGTACTGCCATACCCGCGCCGCTTACCTAAAACCAGACAGGCTACAAGACCAGAAACACCGGATAAAATATGGATAACAGTACCACCGGCAAAATCAAGCGCTCCCAGATCACGCAGCCAACCGCCTACACCCCATACCCAATGAGCAAAT
>JAQWAQ010000042.1 GCA_028707635.1 Negativicutes bacterium | reverse complement strand
TAAGCAGCTCAAATGGCGAATGATACACCAAAGCTGTTGAAGTATCTTTATAAACCTCCTCCAATACAGCAAGTATTTCGCTCTTGAGCTTACGAGTAACCCTCATATTACCCTCCGTATTTGATAAATCGCTAGTTGGTCAAGCTGCGTATCGGCGCAGGAATACGCCCACCACGTGCAATAAATTTATCAGCTTTAAACTGATTGACCGCCAAAATCGGACTATGCCCCAAAAGCCCCCCAAATTCAACATGATCACCAACGGCTTTTCCTGGAACAGGAATAATTCGAACAGCGGTTGTTTTATTATTAATCATGCCAATAGCAGCCTCGTCAGCAATGATTGCTGATATTGTATTTGCAGTGGTATCACCAGGAACAGCGATCATATCAAGGCCAACAGAACAAACACAAGTCATAGCCTCCAGCTTTTCCAAACTTAAGCTCCCCCGCTCCACTGCAGCAATCATACCAGCGTCTTCACTAACCGGAATAAAAGCGCCACTGAGTCCACCAACATGGGAAGACGCCATCAAACCACCTTTTTTAACCGCATCATTTAAAAGTGCTAATGCCGCTGTTGTTCCGGGCGCTCCGCAGCTTTCAATTCCCATCTCTTCCAAAATATACGCTACACTGTCACCAACAGCTGGTGTTGGCGCAAGTGAAAGATCAACAATACCAAAAGGGACACCAAGACGACGCGATGCTTCCTGCGCGACTAACTGACCCGTTCTGGTGATTTTAAACGCGGTCTTTTTAATAGTTTCAGCAACTACACTAAAATCACAACCCTTAACTTCCTCAAGAGCCCGCTTAACTACACCAGGGCCGCTAACGCCTACATTAATCACAGTCTCTGGCTCACCTATTCCATGAAAAGCACCTGCCATAAAAGGATTATCCCCTGGCACATTAGCGAAAATAACCAGTTTCGCACAGCCTAAAGCATCCCTGTCACGGGTTAGTTCTGCTGTCTTTTTTACAATTTCGCCCATTTCCCGCACGCAATCCATATTGATGCCGGTTTTTGTTGAAGCTAAATTTATTGATGAACAGACACGCTCAGTGGTAGCAAGAGCCTCGGGGATCGACTTGATAAGTATAATGTCACCTTTTGTATAGCCCTTTTCCACTAAAGCCGAAAAACCACCAATAAAGTTCACACCGACTGCTTTAGCAGCTCGATCGAGGGCTTCTGCAATCGGCACGTAGCTGTCTGTCTTCACAGATTCTGCCGCTATGGCGATAGGCGTGACCGATATCCGTTTATTAATAATCGGAATACCGAATTCAGTTTCTATTTGCTCGCCGGTCTTTACAAGATTCTCAGCTGTCCTAGTTATTTTTTCATAAATATTATCACAAAAACATTTAAGATCAGGGTGTCCGCAATCTCTAAGACTAATACCGAGCGTAATCGTCCTTACATCAAGATTGTTTTCTGCAATCATCCGGTTAGTTTCAAATATATCGGCAATCGTAAACATAAAAGCCTCCTTAATTTCTCAGCTAAATCTAAATTCTGTGCATACTACGAAAAATATCCTCATGCTGTGCTTTCATCTGTAGCCCCATTTGATTACCCGTCTCTCCCAAAACTTGCTGCAAAGTTGCTAACTGAACTTTACTTTCAGTCATGTCAGCAATCATAACCATGTTAAAAAAGCCATCCAAAATGGTTTGGTTAATCTTTAAAATATTGATGTTATTCTCAGCTAAAATTCTGCTAACTGTCGCAATAATGCCTACGCGGTCTTGTCCAACAATCGTAACGACTACTTTCATAAAATCACGCTCCATATATTTATTAGCCCACCATGGCTAGTATAACCAGCCTAATTGTGTAAAACTTTATTTTTCGACAGAAGACGCATGATTCCTGCAGGCAGCAAAAATAAAGTGAGACTTGATTCAGGTGGAGTTTTAACTCCACCTGTATCCTAGTCGAACCGTATCCAGGGACTTAGCCACTCGCCTGTGCCCTTTAGGGTATAACTCCTGCTTATAGAAAGAGCGGCTTAGTCATCAGATTAAGTGATACTTAATTATTTTTGGCGCAGTAAATAATCATATGCCATGAGGGCAGCCTTTGAGCCATCACCAGCGGCAATGACAATTTGTTTATCAGGACAGTTAGTCACATCACCAGCGGCATACAAACCCGGTATTCCTGTGCAGGTTCTACAATCAACAATAATCTCGTTGTTACTATTCATATCTACAACGCCAGTGACAAACTCGGAATTTGGCTTAAGACCGATTTCCACGAACACACCATGTACCTCTAGTTCTGTGAGCTGTCCATCAGCCAAACACTTAATACCAAGCTTTTCAACAAAATCTTGGCCATAGATTCCTTCCGTGGTATATCCCTTAAGCTCAACTATATTACTTGCTTCCTTCATTTTATCAATGATAACTGGATCGGCAATATAATCTCTGCGAGCAATCAAATACACTATTTGTGCTATGCTGCTTAATTCAACAGCTGCCTGAACCGCAGAATTCCCCCCACCAATAACAGCTACATTTTTCTTTATAAAAAGAGGTCCGTCGCAGGTTGCACAGTAAGTTACGCCGCGTCCGGTGAATTCCTCTTCGCCAGGTACATTAAGTCGCCTTGGTCTTTTCCCCGAAGCAATAATGACGCTCTTTGTCTCATAAATACCGCCGTCCGTTTCCACTGCAAATGTCCCATCCTTATTTACAATAAGCTTTATCGCTTCTTCATACTTAATATTTGTCGAGAAACGCTGCACTTGCTCTTCGAATTTAACCATTAATTCTGGCCCGGTTATAAACTGATATCCCATATAATTTTCAATGCCCATTGTCCACATGAGTTGTCCACCAAACTCTTTAGTAATAATTAATGTTTTCATTTGTTTGCGAGCTGCATAGACTGATGCCGTCATTCCAGCCGGCCCACCGCCAATGATGATTAAATCAAACACTCCGTCACCCCCATGTTCTCATTGTAGAATACTATAGGCTATGAATAAGCCGCTTTTATTGTTCGTATTCGGAACTACTCATAACACAATTGACAGCCTATTCATTATCTGCTAGCATTTTATAATGATGTTTTATTAAAGTGAGGGGACTTAAATGATTACACCTGAAATAATTGCAAGAATTAACGAACTAGCTAAAAAGCAACGTGAAGACACTCTTACGAATGACGAGCGTGTCGAGCAGACTGGGCTGCGGCGCCTCTATATCAACAATATCAAAAACCAAATCAAACAGAGTCTTGAGCTTGAACCAACTAAACAACCCAATCACACCACAAGCTGCTCATGTGGCTGTCATGGCAAACACTAAGCACGGCCATACTTCTTGGTATTCAGTTTGGCTGCTAACAGCCGGGCACTTTTTAAGTGATTTTTACGCTAACTTTCTGCCACCACTCCTACCAATATTTATAGCGACCTTAGGACTTTCACTAACAAATAGTGGCTTACTGGTTATGGTTTATTCACTTACATCAAATGTTATTCAGCCCCTGTGCGGTTATCTGATTGACCGAAGCGGTTATGCCTGGACATTGTTGCTAACCATCTCCATTAGCGCTGTATTTATTTGTTTTTCCCCCTTAAGCCCTAATTTACTGATTCTTTACCTTTGTGTCGCCCTTGCGGGTTTGGCCTCCTCATTTTTTCATCCGCTTGGCTCAAGCTTAATTGGGAAAGTAGCTGTACCAGCAAATAAAGGATTGGCTATGTCGATATTCATCGGCGGTGGAAACCTAGGCTTTGCCCTTGCTCCAGCGGTCATTATCTATTACTTAGTTCACTATGGCTCTCATAACTTACCATGGCTCATTCTGCCAGGCCTACTTTTAACGGTTGCCTTTTATTTAACAGGAACTCACCGCATCAACTTGATAGCGACAGTTAAAGAATCTGCTACTCTTACGCATCCCTGGTATAAAAACCGTGGTTTGCTTAAGCTCAACGCTGTCATGGCATTGCGATCATGGGCACAGGTATCTTTGGTCACATTTTTGCCAGTTCTTTTAACAATTAAAGGCGCAACACCTATTTTAGCCGGCAATATGCTGACACTATTTTTAATAGGCGGCACTGCTGGCAGCTTCGTTGGGGGCTTTATTGGCGACAAAATTAGCCATAAAAAAGGCGTCATCTTATCCTTAATGACTTGTGTCCCTACCATGTATCTGTTTTTAGTGAGTGATGCCTTTACTTGGCTTGCCTGGCTGTTATTATTCACCTGTGGTGCCGCTTTACAAAGCACTGTGCCTTCATCTATTGTCTGGGCGCAACGAATTTTGCCCGGCAATGCCGCGATGACCTCCGGCATGATGCTAGGGCTGTCCTTTGGTTTAGGTGGTGCTGGAGCCGCGTTGACAGGAGCAACCGCTGATTATATTGGTCTCAATATTGCTTTACTATGGGCTATTGTTCCGCTCATTATAGCCATACCCATTGCCTGGCAAATTCCTTACTCACAAGAATCAATCAATCAAAACAACGCAATCAAAAGCCGGGGCGTCTGAATTTCAGTCTGCCCCGGCTTTTTCTCATTGAATCCTATCTAAAGTAAGTCTCACTTTATTTAGTTTGATACGTCTCACAGTCAGTGTCTGGCGTCCGTGCTGCGTTCTGACCGGCCACCTTTATTTCTGATGCATTGCACATGTTTCCACTGTCCCAAAATTTACAATTACTTACAAAGCATGCTACTGTGGGTGTAACTTGGGTACCATTAAGAAATGTTGATGACACTACGCCCCCCACATTGACGTTATGAAGGGCACCTACCATATCACCAACAGTTTTACGATGATGGAAAGCCCTACACTGGGTATCAGCCGAAGTCGAAGAGCTGCCGGAGATTTCATCATTATAGATGCTAATTTTAGCTGCCATACATTGGTCACCGGGCATATAATGTGTGCATTGATCAACAGTACATTTAACGGTCGGATTAGCGGTTGCCATTAAAAGTGCACCTCCCTGTTCATTGTTCATTAAACTAATTCTAACCTTAGTATGTGTAGCCGCATTTAATTTATCCATCTTAGATAATGACAAAGTTCCATACAACTCTTATATCATAGTGGCAATGTGGACAGTACACTAAATGGGTACAACCATAGTCAATCATATTTAATGGAATCCAATCACCGTCCATATATGGACTATAAGGTCCTAGATAGTTTTGCAGTGTACCTCCGTCCTTCATTGCTTGTCCACAACGAGGGCATGCCTGATTCACTTCATCAAGTGCATTGCAAATTGGGCATACTTTCTCCACGCTATCACCTCTGGACCATTCCCTTATTTAAATGAACCCAACACCATCAAAGCCCATATTATTACTTAATAAGTTCTGCATTGCACCAAGCTTTATGCTATACTTTAGAGTAAGTAAACGATTAAGTTTCTTGTTACTTTTACTTCTCGCCTTCTTTATAATGTACCGACAACTTATTCTCTATGCAGTTAATAAAGTACGACTTCATTCAGATAACTCCATCTGAATCCTAGCAGAATAGTATCCAGCTTCTTTGCTCTTATTGTTCTGAATATTCGTGCAACTAAAAGCCACTTTATTTAACTTTGCGAAATATAATTAGCAGAGCTTCCGACCATACTACAAAGGTTAACAAATTTATTGCATTTTGGGTGAGGTGTTTAAATTTGCAACAAGTAAAAGGAATTAAGCCTAGCATTTTATATTACGTCGCTAAAGCTGCTTGGGAGGGTAATCTGACCGAACGCAAAGATGAAATCTTTCAGCTACTTGAAAACGAATTTAAAGACAAAGTAAGCCGGCGCTATGTAGCAAACCAAATTAGAATTGCAATGGGACTCAACCCCCATGATTCTGACCAAATCCTAGATTCCGATGACGAAGAAGCTCTTATGGGCATCGCGAGCGAACCTGTTATTGTGACGAATACAGCCGCCTGCGACCTTTGCCCTAACTCGAGCCATGAGTGCGGCAATGATTGCGCTGCAGGAGCAATTGGTCGTGATGCCAAAGGAAAAATTATAATTGACTATGACAAGTGCCTTGGTGAAGGGGCGTGCATTACCATGTGTTCGCTGGGAGCATTTGCAGAAAAATCACAATTTGTACCCCTCATCAATATTTTGCGCCAACGAACTTTCCCGGTTTATGCCTCAGTAGCTCCTGCCTTTGTCGGCCAGTTTGGACCCGAAGTCACTGCTGGAAAACTACGGTCAGCTTTAATAGCGCTAGGTTTTACCGACATGACTGAAACTGCACTTTTTGCTGACCTTATCACAATGAAAGAAGCCTTTGAATTTGACGAAAAGGTTATAAATGCCGAAGATTTTCTGCTTACTAGCTGCTGTTGCCCTGTTTGGATTAAACTCATTGAAAATAAATATCCTGAGCTTGTGAAACATATATCTCCAGCTGTATCACCCATGATTGCTTCTGGACGAGTTTTAAAAGCCTTCTATCCCACTGCAAAAGTGGTCTTCATTGGACCTTGTATTGCAAAAAAATCCGAAGCTCTCTTGCCAGATTTAAACGATGCAATAGATTTTGTACTAACATTCCAAGAACTAGCTGCAATTATTGAAGCCGCCGGAATTAATCTAGCAGAGGCAAAAGATGACGAAAACGCTACCGCTTCATGGGCAGGCCGCGTTTATGCCCATACTGGAGGCGTAAGTTCTGCTGTTGAGGAAACACTAGCCAGGCTTATTCCCTATCGGACCCAAAAATTCAACCCGGTTAAAGCTGATGGCATACCTGACTGCCAAAAATTGCTTAACCAAATTAACAGTGGTGAAGTAACAGCAAACTTTATCGAGGGGATGGCTTGCAAAGGTGGCTGCGTTGGCGGTCCCGGGCGGTTAATTCCCGCTGAAGATGGCAAAACCCACGTTGAAAATTACGGCAATCAATCTGAAATTCGCACACCTGTTGAAAACCCACAAATTTACGCTATCTTGACCCGTTTAGGCAATGATGAGAAACTCCCCAAACTAACAGGTGCAAGTCCAATGTCGAATCTTCTGGCACGTGAACTTCGTAACATGAATCAATAATTCATATAAAATGTGCCTAAAAAAGGTTTCTTTATTAGAATTACTCTTTAGCAACAGATTGACAAAACTTGTATATATTACTATAATTAAGATTGTTTGAGCTCGACTTTCGCGATTTTTCTAAAGAAGCATTTTAGAAAATATGTATCATGCTTAGGTGGCCGCAAAATCAATACGGCAAATAACCATCCTTGCATCATAGCAACCCAAGCTATTAACATATCTTGCGGATCATCCACTCTAGCCACTGATATAAATGCAAAGCGGCTTACGACTGTTTAATCAAAATTAAGGAGGTACATAATTCATGGCCAAGAAACCACTTAGAATCATGGAAACAGTGCTCCGTGACGGTCATCAATCGCTTGCTGCAACCCGTATGCGTATCACTGACATGCTTCCCCAATTGGAAGTGCTTGACAATGCAGGATACTGGGCTATCGAAGCCTGGGGTGGGGCTACATTTGATAGTTGCCTGCGTTTCTTGAATGAAGATCCTTGGGAACGCCTCAAAACTCTTCGTTCACACCTGAAAAAAACCCCTATCTCCATGCTGCTCCGGGGGCAAAACATCCTCGGTTATAACAACTATGCTGATGACGTTGTAGAACTGTTCGTTAAAAAGATGGTTGAGCATGGTATCGGCGTAATCCGTATTTTTGACGCACTTAATGATGTTCGCAACCTGGAAGTAGGTATCAAAGCTGGTAAAGCTGCTGGTGCTCATGTTCAAGGCGTTTGCGTATATACTATTAGCCCTTATCATACTAATGAAAGCTACGTTAAACTTGCTCACGATCTAGTTGATCGCGGCGTTGACTCCATCTGTATCAAGGATATGGCTGGCCTGATTTCACCATATGCTGCATACGATTTGGTTAAAGCTTTGAAATCTGATCCAAAAATCAATGTACCGATTCACTTACATTGCCACTACACTAGCGGCATGGCTTCGATGGCATACCTCAAAGCTGCTGAAGCTGGAGTTGACATTGTCGACTGCGCACTTTCACCGTTTGCGCTTGGTACTTCCCAACCTTGTACCGAATCAATGATCGCTGCTATGGAAGGCACTGATCGTGATACCGGTATGAAAAAAGAAGACCTTTATCCTGTTGCTGACTACTTTACAGGCGTTAAAAAATCATTAGCAGCAGACTTCGGTCTTAACACTGCCTTCGACGTTAGCACCAAGGTTCTTACATTCCAAATTCCTGGCGGCATGCTCTCCAACCTGCGCAATCAGTTAAAAGAGCAAGGCATGGAAGACAAATACAACGAGCTTCTTGAAGAAATGCCTCGTGTACGGGCCGACCTTGGCTATCCTCCGCTGGTAACTCCGACTAGCCAAATCGTAGGTTCGATGGCAACCTTCAACGTTATGATGGGCGAACGCTATAAAATCGTACCTCGTGAAGTAAAAGACTTAGCGCGTGGCAAATATGGCCGTACTATCAAACCTGTAGCTGAAGATGTACGCGATTTAATCATTGGCGACGAAGAAATCATTACACATCGTCCTGCTGATGATATTCCACCGCAAGTTGAAAAGCTTAGAGCTGAATTGGCCGAAAAAGGCTATCCAAATGCTTCAACTGAAGATCTTCTCTCCTATGCATTGTTCCCTGAAGTTGCACTTAGCTTCTTTGCTAACAATCGCTAAAAAAGAAAACCTGGCTTTTGCCAGGTTTTCTTTTTTTTAAAAACATGATTCCCCAATGAACTCACGTAAAATTGAATTTTTCGGTATATCTCCCTCATCAATTGAGGTGAAATATCCAAGGAAATTTAATAAACGTTTCGCTTCAGAATATTGATATTGACTAACATCCACTTTTCTCAAAAGTGGTTCAGCATATTTTTTTAATACTCCCAATTCATAAATAAGGGCCGAATTAAACATAATATCCGCCTCTTCTTGGAAAGGAAATATATTACGCTCCTCACCGCGCCGCACCGACTGCCAAAGTTCCAATGTTCTAAGAGCGTCATGTCCCCTAAACTGACTATCACGAACAATACGCCTAATTAAGCGTGTATCAGTTGTCGGAATACGATTGTGATTATCAATTGACAACTGGGTTAATGCGCTTATATAAATCTTTATTTTATGATCGCGCGGTATCGCACTCGTCAAGCGCTCATTAAGACCATGGATACCTTCAATAATAAGTGGCTGGTTTGACTTTATCTGGATCACCTTATCATTGAACTCTCGCTGACCAGTTCTAAAATTGTATGTTGGAATACTCACAGCCTCACCATTTAGAAGCATTGTAAGATGCTCATTAAACAACTTTAAGTCAATAGATTCAATAGACTCAAAATCGTAATCGCCTTTTTCATCGCGAGGTGTATGATCACGATCCACAAAATAATCATCCAATGAGATAGGAAAAGGGGTAATACCGTTTACACGAAGTTGAATTCCTAACCGTTGAGCAAAGGTAGTCTTACCTGACGAGGATGGCCCGGCAACTAATATAATTCTTACCGCATCACGATGCTCTGAAACAAAATCAGCAATCTGCGCAATTTTCTTTTCATGCAACGCTTCGGCAATTCTAATAATATTACCAATTTCATTTTTGCTTGCATAGTCATTGAGACTAGAAACATAGCCGCACTTTAGTATTGAGCCCCACCGTTCAGCTTCACGAAAGATCTGGGCCAGCTTGGGCTGGTCATTAAATGGTGGTAAAACAGCATAGTTATCTTTATTAGGAGAACGCAAGATAAAACCCGGCTTATAAAAAGCAAGTCCAAATAAGGTTATAAATCCGGTACTTGGTACCATTGTTCCATACATATAATCATAGGCGGTACCACAATAATAAATATTTACTTTATCACGATTAAGCTGCTTCAGCAATTTAACTTTTTCAAGTTGGCCAGACGTTGAAAATAAACTAATCGCCTCAGCTATTGTCAAGGTGCGCTTTGTAATAGGCCTATTTTCCTTGATTATCACCTGAATTTGCTGCTCAAGCTTGGTAATATCATCTGGTGTCACGTCTCGCCCCAAATGCAGTTCACAGTATAAGCCGTTCCCCAACGAATGCTCAACCGTGACTTCTCCATCTGGAAATAGCTCTTGCACTGCTGTTACCATGACAAAGGCTAAACTACGCTGATATATTTTATTTCCTTCATCGGTCGTCAAATCCAGAAACTCAATCCGACAATTTGCCGTTACCTGTGACTCCAAATTTTTTATCTCATTATTAATTCTAGCCGCTACAATTGGAGTGTCAAAAAACTCCTGGGCATCCTTGCTAATCTCCAGTAACGTAATTCCATCAGGATATTTGCGGCCTTCACTATTAGCAAATGATACAAAAACTTCTCCCGACATTTGACCATCCCCCATTTCAAAAAGCCTAATTGTACAACAACGCAAAAAACATTAGACCCTACCGCATTATTCCAGCAGCGTAGGGTCTTACTATTATATGAATTGGCTTTGCTTTACAAGAACACTAACTGGATAACTTTATAAGAGATACCACTCACAAGTGCAGTGCAAGGAATTGTAAGAACCCAAGCAGCTAGCATTTGTTGTGCTACACCCCACCTTACAGCATTAACTCGCTTGGCCGTGCCCACACCCATGATTGAACCGGAAACGACATGGGTTGTACTAACCGGGAGATGCAACAGCGTTGCACTAAAAATTATAATCGAAGAGTTGATATCGGCGGCAAAACCACTTATTGGTTCAAGCTTAAATATCTTACCGCCCATTGTTTTAATAATTCGCCATCCCCCGGCGGCAGTCCCAGCTCCCATCGACAACGCTGCCGCCATTTTAACCCAAGTCGGTACTTCGAACGTGCTAAGATAGCCGCTGCTAACCAAAGCCAGCGTTATAATACCCATAGCCTTCTGCGCATCATTTGATCCATGAGAAAACGACATCATAGCTGCTGAAAATATCTGCAAACGCTTAAATTTAGTATTTAACCGCGAAGGCGCCATATTTCCAAATAGCCAGAATAGGATCGTCATAATAATTAGGCCAGTTAAAATTGCTGCAATCGGTGAAAGAATCAATGAAGCAACTATCTTCATAATCCCTTCCATTTTTAATGCCTCAAAGCCTGTCGAAACAATTACAGCACCTACAACACCACCAACCAGTGCGTGGGATGAACTACTTGGTATTCCTAGCCACCAAGTCCCTAAGTTCCAGAAGATCGCCCCAATCATTGCGGCAATGATAATATACTCATTAACCATTTGAGCCGACTTTACTAAATCACCGCCAATCGTTTTTGCGACACCGGTACTATACATCGCCCCGAGAAAGTTTAGTCCAGCTGCCATCCAAATAGCTGTGCGCGGGGTTAATGCCCGAGTGGAAACTGAAGTAGCGATTGCATTTGCAGTGTCATGAAAGCCGTTAATATAGTCAAAACCTAGTGCTAATAAAACAACAACAATGATTAGAATATCAGGCATACTTCATAACCACGCCCCGTATCAAGTCAGCAATGTCCTCATAATGATCAAGCGCGTTCTCCAGATATTCCAGTACTTCTTTCCACTTAATAATTTCAAGTGTATCGCCACAAGATGTAAATAAATGCGCAACTTCCTGACGATAAATACGGTCACCCTCACTTTCAAGAACGACTATTTTTCTCGTATGATCGAGAATCTTATGCTGATTTCCCTTGATATTTTTTAGCAGCTCGAATGCTTTGACAATTTCGTCGGAACAGTCAACAATCAGTCGGCTTAACTCAATTGCTCCTTCTGAAGGTTTCCCAGTACGATAAAGCATCATTCTTTCAATAATCCCTTGTATCCCATCAACACCATCATCTAGCATATTAGCAATAGCATAAATGTCCTCCCGATCCATCGGGGTAATAAATGTCTGGTTGAGTTTATCAATGATTGCATCGTTGTTATCATCGGCTTCGTGCTCTAAGTCAGCTATTTGGGTGACCTTTTCCCCAATCTTAGTGTGATCATTCATAACTTCGCTAAGAATGCAAGCACCATCTCGTAATAATCGAGCACTTACGGAAAATAATTTAAAAAACTCATCTTCTTTAGATTTAAATTTGAACATTTGGTCGCCTCACCTTCATTTCAAAAGCCTTCAATTATGTAAGTTTTTCCTTAAAGAGCTAAAAACAATATACCACCTATAGCAAAATAAGACAACACTGACGATGAAATATGTCAAAAAAGGGTGAACGTAACGTTCACCCCTGGCAATCTTCACTGACGAGTCAACTTTCGTATTAACCGATATCCAAGTAACGGAATAGGTGCACGATGAATAGCAAAACGCATTCCCAATCCAAAAATTAATATTGTCCCCACAACATGAACAAACCAAAATCCCCAGCGCGGAAATTCCATAGTTGTGTCATCTATCAATTTCTTACTATAATAACCCATTTTATCATTCCTCCTTTAATGCTAGTATCTCCAAAAAAGGCAATGATAGAAACAGATTATATTGGAAAAAGATCAACATGAACATAGACCTTTTTATTATTACTATTTGTCAACCTCTACTAAGGCCGCCGCAACTTTTCCTGCCATACCTTTAATTTTAGCAGTGGTTACTGCACAGACAGCAATACGCACACCCTTTGCAAGTGGAACAGCGAAAAGATTAACATCATGCAATTTATCACAGACTGCATCAGGATTCTTCGCCGGAATACTAAGAAAGAATCCTGCAATATAAGGAAGCATTGTCAAGTTAGTCTCTTTAGCCTCCTGCATAAATATATCAGCGCGTCCTCTGATTAATTGATAATACCCAGTCCGTTCACTATCGACTTTTTTAAGCAACGCTTTATCCTGATAGATTGTTGCCAATAACCGCATCGGTGACCGACTAATGTTTGACCAAGTCGCTCTGCTCGTATATTGATTAATTGCAGCAAATTCGGTGATTACATCTTTGTTGGACGAAACACCAATCATTGCCCCACAACGCTGACCATACATTGTATAGCCTTTTGACATACTGAATGCAAAAATACCTAGAATATTTTCAGGCAATCCGCCAAATTTACTCATAAAAGCCCTGCTTGCGTCTGGTTCGCCCGCGAAATCAAGATAGGCGACATCAATAAGCAAAGCAATGCGTTTGTCTTTAGGAACAACCGTTTTGCACACCTCAATAACTTGATCCCACTCCGAGTCAGTAAGACTATAACCAGTTGGATTATGCGCCGGCGCGTTAATGATCACCAGTAAGCTGTCTTGTTTTGCAATAAGTTCACGAACTTTGCTTTCAAAGGCCTTAATGTTAAAGTGAAAGCCTTCATCAAACAGCTGGTATGTATCTAACTTTCGCAGAGCCTCTTGGCATAAAACCCTATACGGGCCCCAGAACCAATCTGATGTTAAAACAGTATCACCAAGCTCTGTATAGTTCCAAATCGCATGATGAATAACTCCTGAGCCTCCGGCTGTTGCAACAGCATCGATATAGGCTTCTGGCTTGTGATTGCCAAATGTCAGATTAATTGCTGCTTCCAAGTATTCAGGCAACCCGGCAATCGGTGCATAAGTAATGATTTCAGACATTGGAAGACTTTTAAATACAGCCTCAACAGTAGGCAGGCATGTCAATACCTCATTATCATCCAGTAAAGCTCCGATTGTTGCATTCGTAACAGCCTCTTTACCATACTTCCCAGCCGCTATCAAGGCAGCTCCATTAGCTCCGAAAATTTTATCGGTAGCAGATTTACCTTTTGCATGTGATGCTGCAAAACTATAAGACATTTTTGTTCCTCCTCTAAATACGGGTCTTCTGATTATGCTTAGAATTCATTTGTCATTACATACTATTATTCTATCAAAAAATTAAGCATATATAATATAAGTTCTTTGCAAACCAAATAATTCCTGTTATTATCAATGAAAATTTAAGCAGGCCTTTTCGGCCTGCTTAGTAACAACTACCGGAGCTGATTTTCTTGGGCTTGGATCATTTTGCGTACCATTTGACCACCGACACGGCCATTATCAGCTGAAGTCAAAGCACCCTTATACGTGTTTTTGTAGTCTTTTAAACCAATTTCAGCAGCTGTCTCTTCTTTGAGGCGATCAAGTGCCTGTTGTGCTCCCGGGTTTACAGGTTTTTTACTTCTTGACATTACGCAAAACCTCCATTCGAAAAGAATTTTGGTAGCCGTTTATAGCATGTGTTTAAGTGTGTAATGAAATACATTGAAAAAAATAGCATTCAACTTCATTTTTCAGGAAAAAACCTGTCATGAATAGCATTTACGGCCTCTTTAACCTTATCGACCTGAATAAGGCATGAAACACTGATTTCGGATGTACTAATCACTTCTATATTAGCACCGACCTGTGATAAAGCACCAAACATCTCAGCTGCGATCCCAGGATTACCATACATCCCAGCTCCAACTATTGATACCTTAGCCACATTTTCGTCAATGATGCTTCCCAACACCTTTAATTCTTGCCCTACTTCACCAACAACTGTTTTGGCTTTAGGTAAATCTGTCTTAGCCACAGTAAATACAATATCCGTAATGTTTTCACCAGTATTACGAATACTTTGCACTATCATATCGACATCAACGTGAGCTGCAGCCAAAACGGAAAATAGCTTATGAGCAATACCGGGACGATCAGGAACACCCAAAAGAGCAATTTTAGCTACATTAACATCGTGCGTAACTCCTCGTATAACAAATCCTTGTTCTTCCACTTTCTTTCCCCCTCTCTGTATATACATAGTTTGGGCTAGAATGTCCCTTACTATGATACAAATAAAATGTCCCGGCGAACCGAGACATTTCATGCTGATTATTCAACAGTGATTTGCTGTGAGCTTTCCCATAATCCATGGATGTTGCAGTATGCCACAGCAAGCAATGTGCCTGACGTGTTCAATTTCAAAACAGCCTTTGCCTCCGGTTCGCTATATGCAGCACCTTTATTAGGTCCCTCGACTGATTCACCATGTGCATCAAATTGGTAGGTTCCAACCTCACTGACAAACTTACTGTTGTCGGGCTTGAAGTAAAGCTTTATCCAACGGATATGGTGTTCAGTGGTATTGGGATGAGCAATCTCCTTACCTACGCATACTTCAACAACAACTTTTTCACCAGATCTTGCACTATCTGGAGCATTAATTACTGGTACATGCTTCTCGGACTTCCAGTCAGCACTCTGAATAACATCACCAAGTTTCATTTCAATCCCCCTACTCTTTTTTTTATAACACTACTATATTAGTTTATCTATTAGATTAGAAATTCCTTTTTTTTTGATAATTATACCACAGTACTACTTAAATATTTTTACATGAATGCCATGTATTAATTGTGGCGGTATATCCGCCCAGCCCTCAGGATTTACCGTTTCCATGGGCTGTAATGCAAGCATGCCGTCAGGTTCAAATTTAGCATCCATTTTTTGTAATGCTGCCAGCCCAGTTGGTGCCTGACAGGCTAACGCTACTTTTTCACTGTCAGTCACTATAGAGACTAAACATTCACTTTTTAAATAACCTTTACCCATTCCCCAAACATATCCACACCCAAAGCTAGGAATATTCTCATAAACTTTTGCTGCAACTCTCGTTAAAACAGCTGCACATAGCTCTATGTATTGCTTATTAATAGTCCTCTGTTCTTTTTCTTCATAAGCTAACCGTCCTGATGGCAGCAATGTCGATTTTTGAGTAGGAATAATTGTTTTAGGCGGAAGCCATACTTTAATTAACGGAGTATTTTCATAAACATCAATATCAATTTCAAGCGGAAAAGACAATTCCATTTTTTCTAAAACATTATCCAGCCTCAACATAATAGCGCTAATGTCACCCTCTAGCAACTTCGATACGAATTCAATGCGCGCCTCTTCTTGCGTTTCATGTTCATGACGGGCCTGTTCATTTTTTTGTTTTTCCAACTCCTGACGTTCTTCGACTTCAGCCCTGGTTTTAGTAAGAACAGACTCTATTGTAAACCTGCGATCATTTAATGCTACATAAAGTGATACACCTATTGTAAAGGCAAGCGTGCCGGATATCCATAGTGCATAAACCTTACTGCTAATAAACAATATGAAAAGCATTACAATCAACGCAACGATTCGTACAGCAATGGGAATAAAAAACTTACTTTCGGCAGTGAGCCGTGCTTCTTCCAGAAGATAGTCAAAGTTCGGTGTGGGGCGCTCTTTCCAAGGTATCCGTACAAGCAGTGGATCATAGTCAAATAGTTCAAAGGTTAACGTGCTAACAGACGCAAGTTTTTTTTCTACTGCTTGGTGATGCTCATATTCTTGGCGCCATCTTTCCATTTGATCTACATGACGGAAATAGTTTTCCTCGACATAGACCTTAATGTCGCCGGTCTTTTTTCTCTTACTCATTAGTAGCCACCTTTCAAATACTCTAACTCTATTGTATGTCAAAATCCTCGTTATGCCCAGTAAAAATTTTGCAGAAAAAGATAGACAAACCGGAGGTTTCATGATACATTACTTCTTAGGAAAGAAACCTTTAAATTAGTCCGGAGAGGCTAACAAGGTACACAATACTACGACCTAGTTGTGCTATGTACTTTTGAGCCTCTTACTCCGGTAAGAGGCTTTTATGTGTGCCGGACAAAAACTAGGAGGGAATTATGAAAAAAAACTCTGTTCAAGTTGATGAAAGATTACCGATTCTCCAAACCATTCCGCTCAGCCTTCAACATTTATTTGCAATGTTTGGTGCCACTGTCCTTGTCCCAATTCTATTTAAAGTAAATCCCGCCACTATTCTCCTATTCAATGGTCTTGGCACATTACTTTATCTTTTTATCTGTAAAGGAAAAGTCCCTGCCTACTTGGGATCAAGCTTTGCCTTTCTATCCCCAGTTTTTCTAGTACTGCCGCAATACGGCTATGGAGCAGCCCTAGGCGGATTTATTTTAGTAGGTGCGATATTCTCTCTCGTAGCACTAAATATCAAGATTATTGGTACAAAGTGGATTGACGTAGTATTCCCACAGGCGGCTATGGGTGCCATCGTGGCTGTTATCGGCCTGGAATTAGCCCCTGTCGCAGCAGATATGGCAGGCTTAACCGCAAAAGTATTTGATCCTAAAGTGGTAACCGTTTCAATATTCACCCTGTTAATAACCGTTTTTGGAACTCTTTTATTCCGTGGATTTTTAGCAATAATCCCCATTCTTATCGGCGTAATCAGCGGCTATGCCCTCGCATTCGCTCTTGGACTCGTCGATTTAAGTGTAATAGCCAACGCCCCTATTCTCGCCGTTCCAACACTTTATACACCTGAATTTAATCTCAGTGCCATGATGATCATTGCTCCTGCGGCTTTAGTAGTTATTGCAGAGCACATCGGCCACCTGCTGGTGACGGGCAATATTGTCGGACGAGATTTAGCAAAAGATCCTGGTCTGCACCGCTCCCTTTTGGGCAATGGTATTTCAACGATGATTTCGGGCTTCTTCGGCTCGACTCCTAATACCACTTATGGCGAAAACATCGGAGTAATGGCTCTTACTAAAGTGTATAGCACCTGGGTAATCGGTGGTGCTGCGGTATTTGCCATCATACTATCATTCTTCGGCAAGATCGCAGCTGCGATCCAGAGCATTCCAACCCCAGTAATGGGTGGCGTTTCTCTTCTTCTCTTCGGTGTAATTGCTACATCAGGCATTCGGATGCTTGTTGATTCAAAAGTAGATTACAGTAAATCGCGCAACCTAATTTTAACATCCATTGTTCTAATTCTTGGTGTAAGCGGAGCTAGCATCACGCTTGGTACCGTCACGATGAAGGGCATGGCACTGGCGACAATTGTTTCAATCGCTCTTAGCCTATCGTTCAAATTACTAGACGTGCTTGGGCTTACCAACGACGCAAACAGCAAAAACTAACTTTTCTAAAAAAGCTTCCGCGGCATTGAACCGCGGAAGCTTTTTCTATGAACGAAAATTTACAAATTGCAACTCAATATCGAAATCACTTTGTTTTAAGTGAGCGATAACAGCCTGCAAATCATCTCTATTTTTACCTGATACACGCACCTGATCATCCATAAATTGAGCTTGAACCTTTAGCTTGGAAGCTTTCACAGCAGCAACAACATCCTTACCTTTCTCCTTGCTAATCCCTTTTTTGATTGTCACAGTTTGCCTTACCGTGCTCTGGGCGGCAGGTTCAATTTTCCCATATTCTAAATTTTTCAGTGAAATACCTCGTTTTATTATCTTCGTTTGAAGAATATCAATAACACTTTTCAATTTAAAATCGTCATCAGCTATAACCTTAATCTCTTCACCATTCAATTCCACCGAGGCCTTGCTCCCCCGAAAATCAAACCTCTGATTGATTTCTTTACTTGTCTGATTGATCGCATTATCAACCTCTTGCATTTCGACTTCAGAAACAATATCAAAAGAACAGTCTTTTGCCAAAACAATCCCTCCTGCTGCTATTTCCTGATTGTTACCTTAATGGTCATGCGCGCCAGTATATAAAAGAAGGCTAATACTCCGCCAACAGTAAAAAAGAATGCAACTGGTTTTATTAGCATTATCTCTGAACTTCCTATTAGGCTAAATAGCAGAGCAGTCATATATGCAAGGAAAAGTTCCCCGTAGCGTGGACTACCAAATCGCGGAGCTATTACGAGCCAAACTAGAAAGCCTACCAATATTATATTGCTATGTTGTACAAATCCCATATCATAATACCCCCGAAAACATTAAACAATAATATATTCTATTAAATTATTTTTTTTCCTGCCTATTCATTGAGACTTTAGTGCTATTAGCACAATAACATTCATATTGGTTGCTGAAATTTCCTGAAATTAAAAAGCCCCTCTATTTTACGGGCTGTAGCATTATGTTGCTGCTCATCATATGATGTATCAGGTAGATACTTAATCTTTTGGCTAACCTGATTATTAATAAAGGAGGCTCTAACACAATTATGACTGGTAAATATCCTCATTGGTATCAACAAGAGTGTGAAAAGTATGACCCCTGTTGCGATTACATGGAAGAAGACTATTGCTGTGACGACATGCATCCTGGTAAAGTTCAGGCCCTTGGTGACTCGAGTTTTAGAGATCGCCTGCTTTGCTTATTAGGCGATGAGATTTTATTCTCGGTTGATGCTCGCATCTGCGGACGCGAATCTTTCTGTGGTACCCTCTGCTATGTCGGCTGTGATTTCATCATCGTTAATGCTTGCATCCGCCGTAAATCAGTATCAATGCATATACCAATTAAAATGCTAAGATTCTTTGCTCCCTTTAAAGGCCGTCGCGGTTTGTTCTAGTTTATCCGATGACCAAGCCGCTCTACGCCCCCTCTCTACCTGTGGCTTTAAGGTAGACGTATGAGGAGCTAAGAGCGGCTAAGTCCCTGGATCGGCTCGACTAAGCTTAAGCTGGAGTTCCATATGAAGCAAGTCTCACTTATGTTTGTCACCCTCTTAAATTTTTGGCATAGTATATACCAAAAAACTAGGAGGGATAATTTTGCGAATATTACGCGCTCGCAAACCTGTTTCACTCGACCTGGATCATATGCGAATGTTACATCGTGAAGCGATAGAACAACTTGAACTCATGCGCACTTCTGTAGAGGCAGCCGAACAGGCTAGCGACAGATTGCGCGACAAGCTTGATGACATGGCTTTTAATCACTGGCACGCATACCTAGATATAATGCATATGCTATGCATTCACGATCAGGCTATGGGTTCCGCAATGAACAGATATGGAATGAAGATGCGTGATGCAGAGGAATCAGATACTACTTCACGCCAGGCAGGCTTACAACGGTTACTGCTTCTCTTGCTTATTGCAGCTTTATTACGCAGGCATCGCCGTATGGAACATATCTTTAATTTGCGTAGCGGACCGATGGGTGACTATTTACAGGAAAATTCCACAATGGAACGAGAGCATATGGCTGAACTTGTATCAATGATACACAATATGGTTTGACCACAACAGGGATGATCATCACGATTATCCCTGTTGTATTTAGAGGATATTTTTGTTCTTATCGAGAAAAATAACAGTAATAGAAACTAATTAGAAAGCAGTGTGTTATGCCAGAATTTAAGGTACCATCAGATATTAACAATATATCAATTAAAGAC
>JAQWAQ010000150.1 GCA_028707635.1 Negativicutes bacterium | reverse complement strand
TACAGCCTATCGGTATTCTATTGGTATTAAGAACTTGCAAGATATGGCCCGCGACAATGCAGAGGCTGGTAAGCAAACAGTGCTTGAGACCATAGGCCGCATTGCCCAAGAGGGTGACCGCATGGCCCGGATCGAAAGCAAGGAAAAAGTTTTTGCCAATATGGCAGCGGAAGCTAATATCGAAGAACCACTGGAAGTAATTTGGGCGACGATTCAAGCGCCTAGCATTCGCTATAACATAGCACCGGCTCAAATTGACTATATTCCTGGTAAGCTCGATATAGACCTGCGGCGCGGCACGGTGGATGTTCAACTCGACCGTGGTACGGTGGATGTTCATATTGCTCAGTATCAAAGCATAAGATTTTGGGCAACCGAAAACAAATACGATATGAAAGCTTAAGGCACTTGGCGAGCAGCCAAGTGCCTTAGTTATTGTACAAATTCAAAGGTGATGGTGATGGGAAATGGAGCATTCGCATGACAATACTTACAAATGTCATAGCGTGACATGCAGTATCGTGACGATTTCATTTTACCTCCCCCGCCTTGTAATAGTGGGTGCCCAATCTGTCAATTAATGCTATAATAACTTATATACATAGTACATAGTACGGAGGTACCAAACATGATAATTCAATCAACACGTTTTGGTGAAATTGAGATTAGCGATAATGTCATTATAACTTTTCCAAACGGACTACCAGGTTTTCCCGATGAAAAGAAATTTGCCCTTTTATTGAAAGAGCCCAATAATCCCTTTTCTTTTCTTCAGTCGGTTATTAATCCTGACCTAACTTTTGTAATAGTTGATCCGTTTACCTTTTTTGAGGAGTATACCTTTAAGTTATCTGATGAATTTGTTCAGGATTTACAATTGTCAGATGAAAACCCACCGCACATTTATAATATTGTAAGTATTAGAACAGATATAGAAAGTTCCACGGCAAATTTACTGGCTCCGATCATTGTCAATAGGCAGACACAAACGGCCCAACAGTTTATCCTGGAAAAAACCGAATACACTACCCGCCATAAGCTGTTCCCTAACGGACTGCCGAAGCAGCAGGCTGCAGAAGGGGGTAAGTAACGTGTTGGCATTAACCCGTAAGGTGGGAGAACGAATAGTGATCGATGATAGCATAATAGTCACCGTTGTGGACGTAAAAGGTGACTATGTCAGACTGGCTTTAGAAGCTCCCAAAAATATTAAAATCTACCGCGGCGAGATTTATGATTCCATTGTAGCTGAAAACCAACAAGCAGCCACACCTGTTGATATTAAAGCTTTTGATAAATTTAAGGATATAAAAAAGCTAAATCACCTTTAATCCCCTATAGAAAGGGAGTAGTCGAGGGCTGGTGTGTTAATTATTCTCTGGCCTTTCACATCCCGAAAAAATCGACAAAATTCTTAAATGTAGTCATAAATCAACGAAAAATGAAGTATTACAGCAATAATTTATAATAAATAGCCAAAAACGCCAAATTTATGCCCTTACATGAAATGAGATTAACCACGATAATATAAATGTAACCGTCAATAAGCTTTTCTTCCTCGATCCGGCCGGAGGGGTGGACAAGCTTGAGACAAAATAAACCGGGCAAGGACGCCCGGATGTGTAAAATCAAGGAGGAGAAAAAACTATGATTATCAATCACAACATGTCCGCTTTAAACACTTACAATCGTCTGTCAGCTAACAACACTGCTAGCAGCAAGTCTCTTGAGAAATTGTCTTCCGGTCTTCGTATTAATCGTGCTGGTGACGACGCTGCCGGCTTGGCAATCAGCGAAAAAATGCGTGGTCAGATCCGTGGTCTTGACCAAGCTGGTCGTAATGCACAGGACTCTATCTCTCTAATTCAAACTGCTGAAGGTGCACTGAATGAAACCCACAGCATTCTCCAACGTATGCGTGAATTGGCTGTACAGGCATCCAACGATACCAATACAACTATTGACCGCGATGAAATTCAAAAAGAAGTTAACCAATTAACTGACGAAATCGACCGTGTTGCCAACACAACTGAGTTTAATACTCAAAGATTGCTTGATGGCAGTAAGAAAGGTCTTGTAGAAGCAAAAGATGCGACTGCTGCATTGCAAAACAACAGTGCTGCAAAAATTTCACTCGGTACTGTGTCAGGTACTGCTGCAACAGCAATTGCCGATAGCTTCACTGTAACTCTTACTCGTACTAATGAGTCTACCGCATGGGATGCAACCGACTTCACTGTTTCAATTGTTGGCGGTACAGCTGCTTCATTTGCTATAACTGATTTAGATACAGTTACTTATAACGGTATGGCAATCAATTTGGATGGTGACACTGATAAACTTGACGACATGAAAGCTGGCGAAAGCGTTACACTTTCTGTAAAAGCAAGAATTACTGCTAACACTGACGTAACTGATGCGCTGTCCATGCAGATTGGTGCCAACAGCGGTCAAAATATGCTGATTGGTATTAACTCCATGAAAGCTTCTGACATCGGCGTTCGCGATACTGCTGGAGATGCACTTGACTTATCTACTTCTGGTAAAGCGACCGCAGCTGTTACCCAAATTAACAATGCAATTGAGCAAGTATCGGCTGAACGTTCGAAGTTAGGCGCTTATCAGAATCGTTTGGAACACACCATCAACAACTTAGGTGCATCAAGCGAAAACCTGACTGCTGCTGAATCTCGTGTTCGCGACGTAGATATGGCTAAAGAAATGATGAACTTCCAAAAGAACAACATCCTTTCGCAGGCAGCTCAAGCAATGCTGGCCCAAGCCAATCAACAGCCGCAAGGCGTTCTCCAGTTACTCCGTTAGTATTTTTTCAAAAAGGGATAGGGAAACCTATCCCTTTTTTATAAGCAGTTTAGGGTTTTATGTATAGTCAAAAAAGCCTTTTTGTTTATACATAGGTCCCAAAACAGAAAGGATTTTAGGTAATGAAGATTTCAGCATGTATTATTGCAAAAAACGAAGAAAGCAATATAGCAAGGTGTTTTGAAAGCTATAAAAATATTGTTCACGAAATTATTTTAGTGGATACTGGGTCAACGGATCGAACCATAGACATTGCAAGGCAGTATGGTGCGAAAGTATTTCATTATCAATGGAATAATGACTTTGCAGCAGCCAAGAATTTTGCACTGGATAGAGCAAAGGGACATTGGGTTATCTTTCTCGATGCGGATGAATATTTTGATCAAATTTCAGCGAAGATGCTTCCCGGGCTTCTAAAAAAAGTGGATACGAGCAAGCATAACGCAATTGGTTGTAAAATTATTAACATTGATATTGATATGGGGAACAAGGTTATCGATTCCTTTATGAATATCAGAGTTTTCAAGAATGATAAAAATATTCGTTATCAACATAATGTTCATGAGGGATTATACAATAAAAAAGGCAAAATTCACGTCCTTGCGCTATATGATGAACTTATAATTTACCATACTGGGTATTCAAGCAGTATAGTGAAAAAAAAGGCTGAGCGCAATCTGGAAATTTTGCTCGAAAATATCAGCGAACACGGGGAAAAACCAAGCTATTATGGTTATTTATGTGATTGTTATTTGTCAACTGGTGATTACGATAATTGTATTAAGTTTGGCAGACTCTATAATGAGTCAGGGATAAAGCCAATTGGTTATGAAAGCAAAACATATAAGAACATTATTGATGCTTTATATTTAAAAGGCGCACCAAAAGAAGAAATTGAGTCTGAAATAAAAAAAGCTATTGAAATCTTTCCACAACATCCTAATTTTTATTATGTATATGGATTTTTTTTATATGATAGTAAGCGGTATGAAGAGTCTTTGTTCAATTTATTAAAAGCGGAAACATTAAACTCTGAATACAAGGGGATTGAAGTTAACTTTGCGGCAGGTATGTTTAAAGAGATATATGCTAAAATAGGATTTTTGTATCAACTCAAAAATGAAGAGGAGAAGTCGTTTGATTATTATCTCCACTCGTTAAAAATCGATAAAAGAAATGTGGCTGTATTTCACGCGTTATTTGAATTAGTTCGCCATGCAAAAACAGCAGAAATTGTTGGTTTGCTAAATACAGTTTATAATACGGACAGCGAGCACGATATAGAGTTTCTTGTTGATGAATTAAAGAAGATAAAGGCCGGGGAGACGTTTGGCTACTATGTGAACATATGGAAAACTAAATTTAATAAAGAGGATAGCTCGCTGGCCTTCTTGCTATTAGCAATGGGGAGATATGAGACTGCGTTTAATGTTTTTTATACCGGCTTGGTTCAAGATCCTACAGAAAAGGCGAATTGTATTTTGGCCGCGGTAGCTGCAATTGCCAGTGAGAAGAATGAACTTATAGAAAAGTTAGCTACAGTAGCCGGGGCCTCTTTCCAAAGAATCTTGTCTTGTTATTGTAATGACGATATAGATTTGGATCCGGAGAACTGGGAGGATTATTTGTGCTTATTCCGAGAGCTTACTTTGCTAGATAAGTCGTTTGTTTCGGAAGGGTATTCCAGAATTGCGTTAGGAAGTGCCCCTGAACTAATATTTAAAGCTGCACTTATTTTGCAGGACAGGAAGCAATATACGCAGGCTATCGCACTATTTACTGCTTATTTATCTAAAAGCAAGTTGAGTACGGACGGCATAATGGGACTTGGTTACTGTTATTACAAGCTGCGTCAATATAAACAGGCTTGCCAATATTTTAATCAGGCAATTGAAAACGGTTACTCCAGACATGATGTATATGAGTTTCTTACATGGGCGGAGAGAAAGATAGGTCAAAGTAATTATGGTGGTGAATTATAGATGAATCAAAGTATGGAGCTTGATATTACTCTGAGTGATCAGCAAGATAAAATCAAAAAAAATATCCGTTTTCTAATTGAGCAAGGATTGATAAAAGATGCTTCTGATATTATATGTGAATATGAGAAGATGTTCCCAGATGATCCGGAAGTTTTTTCAATGCGGG
>JAQWAQ010000041.1 GCA_028707635.1 Negativicutes bacterium | reverse complement strand
GGAAGGAAATTCTCATGATTGGCGTACTGCGCGGCGCAGTCATTTTTATGTCCGACTTGGCGAGAGCGATTAAGGTTCCTGTGGCCATTGATTTTATGGCGGTTTCAAGTTATGGCTCATCAACATCTTCAAGCGGAATTGTCAGGATTTTAAAAGACCTTGACGAAGAGGTTCAGGGTAAGCATGTTCTTATTGTTGAAGATATTGTCGATTCCGGTCTTACACTTAAATATTTGCTGGAGAATCTTAAGACTCGTAAACCAGCCAGTATGAAAATCTGCACACTACTCAGTAAGCCTGAACGCCGGAAAGCCAATATTGATATTTCTTATAACGGTTTTATTGTTCCTGATGAATTTGTTGTTGGTTACGGTCTTGATTATGCCGAAAAGTATCGAAATCTACCCTTTATCGGCATTCTTAAACCTACAGTTTATGAGTAAAATGTCATCGGATCAACATAAACATGGTGTAGTCGTCTGTTGCTAACAGGCATTAAAATAACAAAGTTAAATGGATTGCTAATTCTTACAATGAATGGTATAATACTTCCCTGTATAGGCTAAAATTTGTTATGAATGTGCTCCAGTGAGAGGAGGGCTAGTTGTTGAATAAATTTTTCAGAAATGTTAGTTTCTACTTGCTAATTATCATTATTGCGATATCTATTATTGACTATTATTCATCACGTACAACGACCAAGCAGGAAGTAAGCTACACTCAATTTCTACATCAGGTTGAAGAACAAAAGGTTGCGAGTGTAACAATAGTAGATAATATGATTAAGGGCAACTTGAAGGATGGGACAGAATTTACTACTATTACGCCGGACGACCCAACCCTTATTGCCACCCTGCGGGATAAGAATATTGATATTAAGGCTGAAGAACCGCCGCAACCACCTTGGTGGACGACGATTTTTTCTTCAATATTACCGATTCTGCTGTTGATCGGTGTATGGTTCTTTATTATGCAGCAGACTCAGGGCGGCGGCAGCCGGGTGATGTCGTTCGGTAAGAGCCGTGCCAAATTGCATACTGAAGATAAGATGAAGGTGACTTTTGCCGATGTCGCTGGGGCTGATGAAGCCAAACAAGAGTTGGAAGAAGTTGTTGAGTTCTTAAAGCACCCGAAAAAGTATAATGACTTGGGTGCCCGAATTCCTAAAGGTGTATTGCTGTTCGGACCTCCCGGTACTGGTAAGACTCTCTTAGCCAAAGCCGTCGCCGGTGAAGCGGGAGTACCATTTTTCAGTATCAGTGGTTCGGACTTTGTGGAAATGTTCGTAGGGGTCGGTGCATCCCGTGTTCGTGATCTTTTTGAACAAGCCAAAAAGAGTGCTCCTTGTATTGTCTTTATTGATGAGATTGATGCAGTAGGTCGCCAACGTGGTGCAGGAGTAGGGGGCGGTCATGATGAGCGCGAACAGACTTTAAATCAGTTACTTGTCGAAATGGATGGTTTCGGCGTAAATGAAGGCATTATTATGATCGCTGCAACTAACCGACCTGACATCCTTGATCCGGCGCTATTAAGGCCAGGACGTTTTGACAGGCAAATTGTTGTAGACCGACCGGATGTTAAAGGTCGGGAAGAAATTCTAAAAGTACATACCAAAGGCAAACCTGTTGCTAAAGAAGCTAATCTTGAGGTTTTAGCAAGACGCACGCCTGGTTTCACAGGTGCTGACCTTAGCAACCTCGTCAACGAAGCCGCTCTTTTGGCTGCCAGACGAAACAAACGGCGTATCGAGATGGATGAGCTTGAGGAATCAATTGAAAGGGTGGTCGCTGGACCTGAACGCAAGAGTAAGGTCATTAGCGATAAAGAAAAGAAACTTACTGCTTATCACGAAGCAGGCCACGCCCTTATCGGTACGTTGCTGACCCATACCGATCCTGTTCATAAAGTATCCATTATACCGCGCGGACGGGCTGGTGGTTATACACTTATGCTGCCGAAGGAAGATCGTTACTATGCTACTCGGTCCGAACTTCTTGATCAGCTAAAGACGTTATTAGGCGGCCGTGTAGCAGAAGCCGTGGTTCTCGAAGAGATAAGCACCGGCGCGCAGAATGATATAGAGCGGGCGACTGAACTGGTTCGCAAGATGATATGCGAATACGGTATGAGTAAAGAACTTGGTCCGATTACGCTGGGCCACCGTCAAGAGCAGGTATTCCTGGGACGTGATATTTCCCGCTCTCGTAACTATAGTGAGGAAGTAGCGTACTCGATTGACAAGGAAGTACGTCGAATGGTCGAAGCAGCTTACTCCGAAGTGGAGAAACTGTTAAAAGACAATATTGACAAACTGCATTTGATTGCGAATGCCCTTATTGAACGGGAAACACTGGAAGGGGCCGATCTTGAACAGCTGCTAAATACGGGAGAGATTGCACCTAAAGCTCCAAAAGATTCTGACCAACAGCCGCCAGCTGGTCCACCGATAACCGGTACAGCGGTGGATGTCAACACACCATCGGAAGAACCGGGAGCGCCACCGAAAATCGTGTATATAACAAGACAGTAGGATCATCTGAGGTGATGCGAAATGTCCAAAAGATGGATCCCCAATATGCTGACAGTATTTAATCTGTTTGCTGGTATTATGGCGATACTGCTTGCATTTATGGAAGATTGGTTTGTTGCTGCAGGCCTGATTCTATGTGCGGCGCTCTTTGACAGTTTGGACGGACGAATTGCCCGCAGGCTTAATGTAGCCAGTGAATTTGGTAAGCAGCTTGACTCTCTCGCCGATTTAGTTTCATTCGGAATGGCGCCGTCAATTATTGCTTATCTGCTCAATTTTACGAATGTCGGCTGGAGTGGCTATTTGTTAGCGGCCCTATTCCCGATTTGCGGGGCTTTACGGCTTGCTAGATTTAACACAGTGTCGTTCGTAGGTCACTACCTGGGATTGCCCATTACGGCAGCCGGCCCAATTTTGGCAGGCACTGCCTTAGTTGGCGGTAATTTTCCATTTGAACTCAATGCCCTTGTGCTGGTAACGCTGTCAGCCCTGATGGTTTCCACAATAAAGTTGCCAAAAATATAAAGTGAGACTTGCTTTAGATGGAGTTATCTGAAGCCTAGCCGAACAGAAATGAAGGCCTGCAAGCTTATGCTTGCAGGCCTTCAAAATTAAAGGGGACGATATCCATCTAATTATTTTCTAAGGTAGGTGTATAAACAACGTATTGTTCTTTACCATTATTCTTTGCCTCATAGAGAGCAATATCGCTCTTTTTCAGAAGTTCATCCAGTGGGATAGGGGAATTACCTTCAAATGTGGCGATTCCGATACTAACAGAAATCTGTTGTTCTGTAGGATATATGGAAAAACGTTTCTTAATAGTTTGGAGCAAGGTACTTGAGCGTTTTTTTAATTCTTCGATGCTTGATTTCCCGATTATGACAATGAGAAATTCATCTCCGCCCATACGTACACAAATATCATCAGGAAAGCAATCTTGGAGGATAGCGCCCATTTCTTTAAGTATCTTATCACCACAATGGTGTCCGTAGGTATCATTGATTAGTTTAAAATTGTCCAAGTCAATGTAGAGAAGATTTATACCCGGAACAGTAATTGTTTCGCCTATGTATTCGTAAAGATACCGACGGCTATAAAGGCCTGTCAATTGATCAGTATAAGCGAATATTTTTAGTTGTTCTTCAAAGTTGCGTTCAACTGTTACCTCGCGGTAGATATATAAAATTCCGATAAGGTTTTCGAAGAAATCATATATAGGCTCTTTGTCGATTTTTAAAATTATTTCTGTTCCGTTATGTTGCAGTCGGATCTCATTATCTTGTTCATAAAAGAGCAAATTCGGAGGGGTTGCGGTATTTGCTATAAACTTTTCATGAATATGATATGGTTTGCCGATGATATCTTTTTTGCTTACCTGAAAGAACTCTTCGAATTTCCGATTGATATTAAGCACGCAGTCATTCAAGCCTTTGACCATTATGGCAAAGGGAACTGTGTTTAAAATCAGTTCTAACGTAGTATCTATATTTTTAAATTCTGTGACGTCTTGTGCCACACCAATAGTGCCTACAAGTTCACCACGATCATCAATAATTGGTGATTTATAGGTTTTTAGTTGGCGCATACCACGCTGACCTTCAACTTTTTCATCAAATACACCTGCTTTTCTCGATTGAATGACTATTGAATCAGTATCGAGGCATACATATTCACTGTTTTCGTATTCTTCTTTATCAATATTCCAGATATGATAATGGTCGTAACCTTCAATATTTTGTTTAGTTTTTCCAACTGTATAGCAAAATTCATTATTAACTTTTAAGTGGATGCCATTGAGATGTTTAAACCAAATAAGGTCAGGTACATTGTTAATTAAGGTATCGAGGTAAATTTGGTTCATGCGATATTTGCGGTTAAGGATTACCTGTTGGAGAAGTTTTTGAAATTGGAATTGAATCATTTTAGTATCAAAAGGCTTAAGCCAAATGTCCTCTATTTTGGCCTCAACAGTTTTGGTGATAGCGGCTATTTGTAATGTGTTTGTACAAAGAATAATTAGGGAATTGTTATATGTTTGGATAGTATTCTCAAAACCATCACAACTATTATCGATAAGAATGTCGATGTTGTTTTCACTCATTTGTGCAGATGGATGGATTGTTTTAAATGAAAGGGAAAATTCATTAGGTACATCTACTTTTAAGAGAATATTCTCTAGATATGCAGTTTCACTTAGTATAGCGATATTGATTTTGCGATTATACATATAGAGTCACCTCCTAAAAGCTTGTTTTATTATTATAACAATAAAATCATATTTTGTATAATCATGTCAAAGGGACGTCCTTTTGATATTAGAAACTGATTGCTTTCTTTGGTAAGCGCTCTTGAAAGATCTTAAGATATTCGTCACTTTCATCAATAAGATAAATACGGCCTGGATAGCCTTTTGCGTCATAGTCAATGCCGCTCCACCAGACTGCTACCTTTATGTTAGGATAGTTATCTAGTGAATTAAACATGGTGTGCAGCCAGGCAGCCTTATCACCACCAACCGAATTAGAAGCAAACTCGGTAATCATTAAGGGCTTGGAAAATAAGGCGTTGTAGTCACGGTAAAGTGGTGCATAAATCTCATCGAATTCGCGCCAACTTTCACCAGGGAAGTAGGTGCCGGTATTGTAGCCTGTCATACCGATGATATCGACAAATTCATCACCCGGATAGTAGGTTAAATAATGGTTCCATTTAAAGTCAGGCCGTGAAAGATCATGCGGATTCCAGACCCAGAGAACATTATCAACGCCCTCCTCGGCAAAAATTGTATGGATGTACTTCCAAAGGGCAATATATAAATCAGTATCTTTTGCCGTATAGTAAGCCGAGTACCAGCACCAGTCACCGTTCATTTCATTATTGAGTCTAAATAGAACCGGATGTCCAAAGGTTTTGAGTCGTGAGGCGTATGTGTGCAGATAGTCATCATAATTACCGTCAAGGATTTCGTAGACAATATGAGCATTATCGTTGTCGGAACGAGCCTTGAGGGCATCGACAAGGCCGGGGTTTACTGTTTGCAGTGTAAGTTCAATGGTACGGCCTTTCTCATAGGCTTTAGCAAGCCCGCGGATTGGGGCATTTTCCTCTAGTGATTGATAACGAAGTAAAATAGGAAATGTATGATCCATAGCTGTTTCAAGCGGATCAAGATATGAAAATGTTTCAGGTGCTGATGGTTCAAAAAGTCCCCAAGTAAGTTTACTTCCGGGACTAAAATACTGATTGTAAAAAGCGGCGGTCTCTTTATTAAGCTGTGAAGCAGAAGCAGTCGGTTTTTTATAAATACCGGCTGTACCTTGCTTATCGATGAAGGTAAAGCTGTTTATTATATCAAGCTCGTTCTCAATTGGCAGGCTGGACTTAATAAAAACTGTATAAACTTCACTAGGACTCCTTATAATTTCAGCGGATACATAGTAGTTTTTATCATTGATTACACGGGCAAGTTTACGGCGTTCCCATTTCAGGAGATGTACCTGATAACCGCTGTCCCAGAAGGTGGTATCTAAAGCAACAGTATGGTCAGCGGTGTTGTTGAGAAACTGATTGCCATAATTAATATAGCTGTGGGCATCTGTTTCTGTGCCGCTAAAGTTATCATGATAAATTTCTATTTTTGTTGTTTCATCAGCGAATACTGTCCTCACGGCCGAGAGTGAAACGTCTACGATCATATGGCGGGGATAAAGAAAGGTGTAGCCTGACGGGTAATTGGTATAACGGTTATACCATTCATTATGGTTAGAAATTTGTTTCACATCATTGTTAGGTGAGATAGTGCTTTCATCAGTTAATACTCCATTCACGATGTAAGACGGACTGGCCCAGGCTATGGAAAGTTGCGGAAAAGCGAGCATGGGAAAACAAATAGCTACTGCCAGAATGAGTTTTATGAGCATTTGCTGATAACCTCCATATAATATGGTAACTGCTGGTATTAGTGTAACGTGGATTCTAGTGTCTGACAAGGGGAAAAGTATCCTAGGCGAAATAGCAGTAAGCAGGAAAATAGCAACCTGCCAGAGAAATAGCAAAAGATATTTAACGGTTAGAGATGAACGAGGGGAGCGATAACTGTGAGTGAGATATTGCTAAATTATACTCGCGGTGGTAAAGTTGAAAGCTTGCACCGTGGTGATATAGCTGTTGTAGATGTGAAGGGGAACTTAGTGGATCATGTGGGGAATCCGGATTTGCTGATGTTCTGGCGGTCGGCGGCCAAGCCGTTCCAAGTCCTTCCGTTCGTTGCCCGGGGCGGTATCAATCAGTTCCAGATTCGCAGTGAGGAGTTAGCCCTCATGGTATCATCGCATAGTGGCGAGCAGGAACATGTTGATTTGGTGCGAAAGGCGTTAGAGAAAGTTGGTCTTACAGAGGCAGCGCTAGCCTGTGGAACAGCTAAGCCCATGAATAGCAAGGCGGCCAAAGCCATCATGATGCAAAATCAGAAATACCAAGCCGTTCATAATGCTTGCTCGGGTAAGCATACCGGCATGCTGGCCTTGGCTAAAATGCTGGGTGTACCAGTTGAAGGCTATACTGATCCAGACCATCCGGTGCAAAAACTTATGCACCAGGCAGTGGCAGAAGCGGCTGGTTTAAAGTCCGAGCAAGTTGAGATTGGGATTGATGGTTGTGGTGTTCCGGTTTTTTATCTTCCGCTTAAAAATATGGCCTATGCGTATTCACGACTTGCTAAACCGGAAGAAGGCAACTGGGGTGAACGAACTAAGGCCGTTGTAACAATCCGCGATGCCATGCTGGCCCATCCGAGCGTAGTAGCGGGAACTGGCCGCATTGATACTGCCTTGATGCGGTTAACCAAGGGACGTATTCTTGCCAAAATAGGTGCGGAAGCTGTTTATTGTTTAGCTGCAGTCAATGAGGGGATTGGTATCACCTTCAAAATTGAAGACGGCAGTTACCGGGCGATTAACCCAACGGTTATCGGGATATTAAAACGCCTGGATTTGATTACGGCTGATGAGCATGAAGAATTATTGCGGATGTTCCCGCCGATTCTTAAAAATCATCGCGGCGATATCATTGGTACAATTGAAACACTACTATAAACTTCACATAACAAGTATCTCCTGCATAGTATATTACAGATAGACTAGAAAGGAGATGCTTATAAGCTGATGAAAAGATTTTTGGGTAGACCGCGTCAAGTTCCGGTTTATTCTCTAAGTCCGGGGTTGAATTCCCTGAATGCCTGTGCCTTTTTGCTGCAAGTTCAACCAGCTGTTCGCCATGGGTTACAGGAGCTTAATGACCGTAATGCAAGGCATACTCTCATTGAAGTGGCTTTGATAAGTTATCTGATGGGCATGGGCTTCGAGTATCGTACGGCAATTGCGATTGTCGAGTCATGGGAATCTGATGAGACACTGCTCTCAGATGGTATTCTTTGTCAGTAATATCCGCACATCTTACTAATTTATCCGATGACTAACCCGCTCTAAGACGCCCGCTTCTACAAGCGGGGGTATACCTTAAAGGGCACAGGCGAGGGGTTAAGTCTCTGGATACGGGTTCGACTAGGATTCAGGTGGAGTTAAACCTCCATCTGAATCAAGTCTCACTTTAAGTGATTTTTGGTGCCGCAAGGCCCATTTTTTTTGAAATTTAAGAGAAATGTTAACGTTGTAAACAGGAGTGATTATATTGGAATACAAAGGCGGAAAGGTTGTTTCTTGGGGCTGTAATATATTTGGACAGTTAGGTATTGGAAGCAATGAAAATAGTTTGTCTGCATTGCCGATTAATTTCTTAGACGGGGTTATAGCAGTAGCGGCTGGGGGTTCACATAGTCTCGCATTATTGGCCGATGGAACGGTTATGGCATGGGGGCTTAATGCTAATGGCCAGCTTGGTAACAATCAGACCGCAAATAGTAATGTGCCGATCAAAGTAGAGGGTCTTACTAATGTAATTGCCGTTGCCGCAGGCGCAGCCCATAGTCTTGCCCTGACAGATGATGGCAGCGTCTGGGCCTGGGGTCGAAATTATAATGGTCAACTGGGTAATGGTACGACCTATGATTCCCGTCAGCCAGGGCGCGTGGCTCTTTTACGAGTGAGAAGTGTTGTCGCTATTGCCGCCGGAGGGTTTCATAGTATGGCCCTGCTCGATGATGGAACCGTAAAGACCTGGGGCGGAAACGCGAATGGTCAATTGGGAGAGGGGGATGTTATTGACAAAACCTCTCCCATTGAGGTTTTCAATTTGGCAAACGTACAGGCTATTGCCGGCTGTGCTTTTCACAGTATGGCCTTACTCCACAATGGAACAGTAATGACATGGGGGCTTAATAGTTCTGGACAACTGGGCAATGCAAGCAATGAGAATAGCATGTGTCCTGTTCGCGTAGAAGGGCTGACAACCGGCGCTGTTGCCATCGCCGGCGGCGGAAGTCACAGTCAGGCCTTGTTGGCCGATGGTAAAGTCATGACGTGGGGTTCCAACTTGGCTGGACAGCTTGGTGACGGACTTAATGAGGACTCCAACTCACCAGTGCAAGTAAGAAACCTGCGGGAGACTGTTCGCATTGCCGCCGGCGCTTTTCATGGGATGGCACAAAAAGCAGATGGGACCATTCGTGTTTGGGGTCTAAATGCATTCGGTCAGTTAGGCAATACATCTGATGAAAATACCAGTCTGCCAGTAGCGGCCGGCTCGATTACTGGTACTGTATACGCCATTGCTTGTGGCGGTAATCATTGTTTGGCGATTGTTGAATAAAATAAATAATAACATCTTGTCGAGCGTTTGCAGACATGGTATTATAGGCTCAGTTATAAGCCAAGTGGGCGGCATCACAATGAGTCGCACCTAAGAGTGGCCGGGTCATTTATAATTAAATACTCATAACCGCTTAGATCCATAGTGACTGAGACGGGCACAGGCCATTCGCTATTTACTGCCTTTCTGTCGCTACAGAAAGGCTTTTGTTTTTGCTGCCTAAATAAAGATTAGGAGGAAATGTCATGAAAATCATCAGCAGGGTGGAAGAATTACGTGCACTGATTCATGAGTTGAAATTGCAAGGTAAATCGGTTGGTTTGGTACCGACGATGGGCTATTTGCATGAAGGTCATTTATCACTCATACGTGAGGCCAAAGCCCAGCAAGATGTTGTTGTTGCCAGTATTTTCGTTAACCCGCTGCAATTTGGCGCCAATGAAGATTTTGCTGTGTATCCGCGGGATCTCGAACGCGACAGCCAATTGGCCGCTGACGCCGGTCTGGACATTATTTTTGCTCCGAGCGTTGAAGAAATGTATCCGCAGGGTTTTGAAAACATGATAACATTTGTTGATCTCATTCACATTACTGACAAGTTATGCGGGGCAGCCCGACCGGGACATTTCCGTGGGGTAGCCACAGTTGTGACAAAGTTGTTCAACTTGGTCTGTCCGGATGCTGCGTATTTTGGTCAGAAGGATGCTCAACAGGTCATTGTTATCAAACGCATGGTGGTTGACTTAAATATGAATATTAATATTGTCACAGTTCCGATAGTGCGTGAAGCTGATGGACTTGCGATGTCATCACGCAATGTTTATTTAAGTCCAGAACAAAGGCAGGCTGCTCTTGTTTTAAACCAGTCCTTGAGAAAGGCTGCTGCTTTACTGGACAACGGGGAGCGGGATTGCACGAAGCTCAAGCAGGCGATTGAACAGATGATTGGTGCTGAGCCATTGGCCGATATTGAATATATTGCAATCTGTGATACTAGCACCTTAGAAAATTTGGCGAAGATAGAAAACAAGGCTCTTATTGCTCTTGCTGTAAAATTCGGTAATACTAGATTAATTGATAATATTATTTGGGAGGGTTAACAATGTTTCGTCATATGTTTAAATCAAAACTGCACCGTGCTACAGTTACCGAAGCCAATTTAAATTATGTTGGCAGTATTACAATTGACGAAGATCTGATGGATGCGGCCGATATTTTTATTAACGAAAAGGTACAGATCGTCAACAACAATAATGGCGCTCGTCTTGAGACCTATGTTATTCCCGGTGAGCGGGGATCTGGTGTAATATGTCTTAACGGTGCTGCTGCGAGAATGGTTCAGCCGGGCGATACAGTAATCATTATTTCTTATATATTGATTGATGATAAAGAAGCTCGTGATTTTAAACCAACGGCAGTATTTGTTGATGAGAATAATAAAATCTTAGAAATAAAGTCAGCCGAAAAACATGGCGAAATCCGCTAATGATTGATTGTTAACACTGGAAAATATTTAAGATAACAATTATAATAACAATGAAGAAAAAATTGGACAAGGGGTGATTGCGGTGCGGGCCAAGATTTTGGAACTGCTGCGCGGGCGCTCAGGCGAATTTGTGTCTGGAGAAGAGATTAGCGGGGGGTTAGGCGTGTCGCGGACAGCCGTCTGGAAGAACATTCAGGAGATAAGGCAGGTCGGTTATGGCATTGAAGCTCATTCACGTCGCGGCTACAGTCTTGTTTCTATTCCTGATAAGTTGCTGCCGGAGGAAATTACCGTCCGGCTGACAACCCAGCGTTTGGGGAAGCGGATTTATTATTATGATGATATCGCCTCGACTAATAATCGGGCCAAAGCGCTAGCCGTCGAGGGGGAGCCGGAAGGCACACTGGTGGTTGCTGAAGCGCAAAACAGCGGCCGAGGCCGTATGGCGCGCGGTTGGTTCGCGCCGTGGGGTAAAGGGATCTGGATGTCAATTCTGTTACGGCCGCCGTTTAGTCCGCAGGATGCACCTAAATGTACACTAATGGCAGCGGTAGCCGTGAATAAGGCAATTCGACAGGTAGCTGGCCTTGACTGTGGGATTAAGTGGCCGAACGATATTCTTTATCAAGGCCGCAAACTCGTTGGAATTCTCACTGAAATGAGCGCCGAGATGGATGCTATAAACTATGTTGTTCTCGGCATGGGAATTAATGTGAATATTAGCCAAAGTGATTTTCCGGATGATATTAGCGCAATTGCGACATCAATCGCCGCCGCATCCGGAAAGAAAATTAATCGGATCGAGCTATTAGCTGTGATAGTAAAGCATCTTGAAGATATTTATCAAGCAGTTGTGGCCGATGGTTTTACGCCTGTTCTCGATGAATGGCGGACCCAGTCGATTACATTAGGCCAAGTTGTCGATGTAGTCGGGGTCAATCGCAAGTTCAGCGGAATTGCGGTTAATATTGATGATGATGGGGCATTATTAGTGCAAACAGGAGACCGCCTTGAAAAGGTCTTGGCCGGAGATGTTTCTATACGCCCCAGTGTCCAATAACATTCCTACTGAGAAAGGCGGTTGGGGTAATGTCAACAAGAAACATGATTTTGGCAGGGCTATTTGCCGCTTTAATGGCGCTTAGTTCACAGGTTGTTATTCCTATCGGTCCGGTGCCGCATACATTACAGATATTTTTTGTGTTGCTGGCCGGAGTAATTTTAGGGAGTCGGTTAGGGTTTATCAGCATCGCTGTATGGGTCATGTTAGGAGTCTTTGGTCTGCCGGTGTTTGCCCAGGGGAAAGCCGGATTAGCTGTTTTGGCAGGCCCCACAGGCGGGTTTTTAATTGGATTTATGATTACGGCCTTTCTGGTAGGTTGGTTAGCCGAAAATTCTAAGCTGACAACTAGTCGGATCGCTATTTACATGTTGACTGGACTTTTAGTGGCATATATCATAGGTGTTAGTGGCTTTTTGGCAAGTTTTAAATACTTTCTTAATAAGCCCATGACTTTAACAACAGCATTATCAGTAGCGGTCGTTCCGTTCCTGCCGTTTGATGTTGCTAAAGCCCTTATGGCTGCCTACATCGGAACCCGGGTGCGCCAGGCGCTAATCCGGTCCGGTCTTATTAAGTAATGTAAACTGTAAACTGGAGGACTTATATGCTCTTAGTATTTGACATCGGCAACTCCAACATTGTTCTTGGAGTGTATGAAGGCAAGGAACTGCGACAGCATTGGCGGATATCGACTGACCGACAGAAGACGGGCGATGAATACGGCATGACGCTGAACAGCCTATTTAACTATTCGGGTTTGTCAATGAGTGATATTGAATCTGTTATTATTTCGTCGGTCGTGCCGCCGCTTGTTGTACCGCTTGTTAAGATGTGTCAACGTTACTTTGGTGTTGATCCACTGGTCGTTGGACCGGGCACAAAAACAGGAATTTGTATCAAATACGAAAATCCTCGGGAAGTTGGAGCCGACCGTATTGTAAATGCTGTTGCCGCTTTGCAAAAGTTTGGTGGCCCCCTTATCATTATTGATTTTGGTACAGCGACGACCTTTTGCGCTATTGCTGAAAATGGCGATTATCTTGGTGGCGCCATTGCTCCTGGAATTGGCATTTCAACCGAGGCTTTGTTTCAGCGGGCGGCTAAATTGCCACGCATTGAGCTTACGAAGCCGAAACGGGTCATTTGCCGAAACACTGTAGCCAGTATGCAGTCAGGTATTATTTATGGTTTTACCGGGCAAGTAGATGAAATCGTCCGCCGGATGAAAGCTGAACTTAAGGCTGATGCCCGGGTTGTTGCAACAGGTGGTTTAGCTAATCTCATTGCGCAGGAGTCTAATACGATTGATGTTGTGGAGCACTTCTTGACATTAGAAGGCTTATGTATTTTATACGAGCGGAATTCATAAAGTGAGACTTGATTCAGATGGAGTTTTAACTCCACATGAATCCTAGTCGAACCGTATCCAGGGACTTAGCCGCTCGCCTGTGCCCTTTAGGGTATCACTCCCCCGTAGAAGAAGAGCGGCTTGGTCATCGGATAAAGTAACGCTTGCTCAGACGAATATAGAGCGGTTTGCTCTTCGAATAATCTAAGAAAGTAATGTTAAAGCACTTGGCAGCGGCGTAAGCCTGCGCCAAGTGCTCAATGCTCATTGGAGGTTTTTACCGAGATATGCAAATAGGAAGTGTAGCCCTGTCAAACCCTGTGATTTTAGCTCCAATGGCTGGAGTCACCGATTTACCTTTCCGTGTGTTGGCCAAAGAGATGGGCTGTGGGTTGGTTTGCACTGAAATGGTGAGTGACAAAGGGCTGATTTATCAAAATAGTCATACCGTGCATATGCTGGAGATTAATGACCGCGAACGGCCGGTTAGTATTCAGATATTCGGTTCAGAGCCTGAAAGTATGGCTGCTGCCGCCCGCATTGTCGAACAGGCAGGTGCCGATATAATCGATATTAATATGGGCTGTCCAACACCGAAGATTGTCAAAAACGGTGAAGGGTCTGCCTTAATGCGAAATCCGCAACTGGCCTTTGCTATAATGAACAGTGTGCGGAGTGCAGTAAAGGTACCGGTGACGGTTAAAATTCGCAAAGGCTGGGATGATTCTTCAGTCAATGCCGTAGAGATTGCTAGACTGGCTGAAGGTGCGGGAATGGCAGCCATTGCAGTGCATGGTAGAACACGTCAGCAGTTTTATGCTGGGGCGGCTGATTGGGAGATTATTAGTGCAGTGAAACAGGTGGTAAAGATTCCGGTCATTGGCAATGGCGATATCAGTTCTCCGCAGGCCGCCGCAGCGATGTTGACGCAAACAGGCTGTGATGGCATAATGGTAGGGCGAGGAGCTCAAGGAAATCCTTGGCTATTTCGCCAAATCATGCTTTACCTGAAAAATGGAACACTCCTGCCGCCGCCGTCCATTGCGGAGCGGTTGACTCTCATCGTTAGGCATCTTGATATGCTGGTAGAGTATAAAGGGGAGTATGTCGGGATTAGGGAAATGCGCCGTCATGCCGCTTGGTATACAAAAGGCTTGCCGCATTCGGCCGAGCTTCGTCATCGGTTTAACCAAGCTGAATGTAAACAAGATTTTCTTACAATAGTTGATCAATTAATGTCACTTACCTGATAGAGGTGCCGATATGCAGCAAATGTTTATTATGCCTGTCGCCAATGGAATATTGCCCCGTCCGCACGGCGGAAGAATTGTCGGTATGTTTATTCTTGAACAGGGCGGACAGATTCTCCACGATGTTGGCGTTGGACATGATGTGCTAATATGTCCGTGGATCGTTGATAGTGAAACGCTTTATCCGGTAGGGGTTATTGCCCGTATTATGGATATATCAGCGCAAATGGCGATAAGTGATGACGGTATTGAACTGCCGGTTATGATGGCTGAACTTGAAGGGCGTGACTGGGCACGGTGGTATTCCCTTAAAACCGTCGGAGCATCGCTTTTTTCCGCTGATGTGGAACGACTTGATTTTAAAAAGCTGCGTAAAGAATATCCGAGTATATCGGGAGCTGGTTGGGTTCCTGCCGGTGGCTATACTGAGTTTAGAGCTAAGACAGATATCCCAGTGACAATCTATGGTACAGATTTAGAAAGTGGCGCGGAAGTATCGATTAAAGCCAATCTTGGTGGCCTGGTGCAGCAGGAGCAAGCTCATACTCTTGAACATGCAATTATTAGGGCACTAAAAACTTATGGCTTATGTACAGCGCGAACCTTGCTGGAATCGATGACAAAGGAAACTACAGAACTGAAAAGATCAGTAGAAGCGAGTATCAAATATAACTTGCCTGAGGTGTTAGGGATTACGGCAAGCGGAGCTTGCGGCAATCCTATGACAAACTTAGCTCAATTTTATTTAGCAAAAACATTTGTTAGTAATGTTTCAGCAGGAAAGTCGCTAACCGAGTCGTTGACGAAAGCGCGGCGGTCGACGATGTCGAGGCTGACTGGGGAGTTAGGCCTTACCATGCAGCCTGATGTTAGGGTGTTGCAAGGTCTGAAAAAAGGGATGAGTCATGATGATACTCCGCTAAAAGTCGAAATCTGCAAGAAGGTGATTGGTCGTTTTCCCATCGACCCGTGGGAATAGTCCATCATCTTTTTTCGTCTGTCGAAACAAAATTTGAGAAATTATAAAAAAAATGCTAAAATATGCATGTGCACAATATTGTGTACATATACTATATCGGCTTAGGACCATGGAGATGATTACTTATGCTGCTTAGAATTGGGGAAAAGATAATCAATAAGCACAAGATTCATCAGGCAATAGATGAAGTTTTAGAGATGCGCAGCAAGGGGTTTTCACAACAGGAAGCAGCCAAGCGGGTAGGTCTTGATCGCACGGTCATTTCGAAGATTGAAACGCTGGGTGAGGTTCGCAAAGGCGGCTTAGTAGCATTAGTTGGCTTTCCTATTAAAAATTGTGAAGAACTTGAACAGATGGCCCGGCAGGAGGGAATTGACTTTTTCCTGCTGCTTTCTGAGAAAGAGCGTTGGAATTTTGTCGAGAGCAAAAGCGGTGTTGAGCTGTTCAATGACATTATGGAAATTGTTGCAACATTGCGGAAGTACGATGTTGTCATAATGCTAGGATCAAATATGCGGATAAAACTGATGGAAACACTTCTTGATAAAGAAGTTATCGGAGTGGAGATTGGTGCATCACCTATTGCGGATGACAAATATGTTGATCCGGAAACAGTGAGGGACATTATTCACCAACTGCGGTAACAGGATCTTAATCAGGGGGCTTGTATATGAAAAAGGTAGTGAGTGTCAGCCTGGGATCATCCAAACGTAATCATCAGGCGACTGCTGAATTTGGCGGACAGACTTTCTCCATTGAGCGGATTGGTACAGATGGTGATAAAGCGAAGGCTATTGCCCTGATTCGTGAGCTAGATGGCAAGGTTGATGCTATTGGCATGGGTGGTACTGATTTATATATTTTCGCCGGCGGGAAACGTTATACATTCCGTGAATCAGCAGAAATTGCCGCCGCCGCTAAGTTGACGCCGATTGTCGATGGCAGTGGTTTAAAAAACACGCTGGAACGGCGTGTTATAAAAACCTTGGTAGAAAAGCATGGCATGAATTTCAACTCTAAGCCTGTGCTAGTTGTCTGCGCTGTCGATCGGTTTGGCATGGCTGAGGCGCTTGTCCAGGCTGGTTGCAGAACGGTGTTTGGTGATTTGTTATTTGGGCTGGGCTTGCCGATTCCAATTCGCACATTGCAAGGTTTAGCGCGATTAGCGCGGCTAGTAGCTCCTATTATCACAAAACTACCGGTTAGTTTATTTTATCCTACTGGAGAAAGCCAGCAGCAACATGAGCCGCGGTTTGCAAAGTATTTTACCGAGGCTGATATTGTGGCCGGCGACTTCCACTACATACGCCGTTATATGCCTAATAAGCTGAGCGGCAAAACAATCATCACCAGTACTGTCACTAAAGATGACGAAACTTTGCTTAAAGAGCGGGGGGTACAGACGCTTGTTACAACAACACCCGATCTAGGCGGACGCTCATTCGGTACCAATGTTTTGGAAGGAGTACTGGTTGCTCTAGCCGACAAGCCCCAAGCGGAAATAACAGTCAACGATTATGAACAATTATTGGACGATATAGGGCTGGAGCCGCGAATCAAGCGGTTGGCGCAATAAAGGGGGAATCATTATGGAAAAATTTGCTTTTATTTTACATCCGCTTGCTGCCAAAGACTTTGGTCGAAAGTTTCCTTTTGCCCAGAATTGGCCGGATGGAGTTATTGAGAAAATATTAAAGATTATACCGCCCTTTAAGGCGTCGAATATAACTGGGATTCAATCACCGCACAGACAGGCGGAAGGATGGTTTGTCGCTTGTCCGCTCACATCAAGACAAATGGTTGAGATGCCGGAAGAATATGTAATCAAGCGTATTATTAAGTCAGGCAAAGTAGCGGAAAAGCTGGGGGCGAAGATTGTCGGCCTTGGAGCCTTTACATCAGTCGTTGGCGATGCGGGGATTACAATCGCTAAAAATTTGAATATTGCTGTCACAACAGGGAATAGTTATACGGTAGCTACCGCCCTTCAGGGTACACGTGAAGCTGCCCAAATTATGGGTATTGATATGAAGAAGGCCAACATAGTCGTTTTAGGTGCAACTGGCTCAATCGGTGCCGCGTGCGCACAGGTTTTGGCACGTGAGGTTCGGTATCTTACACTGGCTGCCCGAAATGAACAGAAGTTGGAAAAACTTGCCGAACAAATTTTACGAACGTCAGGATTAGCTGTTAGGGTAACAGCAAATACTAAAGCTGCTCTAAAAACAGCTGACATTATTATTGCAGTTACGAGCGCAGTCGATAGTATCATTGAACCAGAGGATTTGAAGCCAGGCGCAATTGTCTGCGATGTGGCACGGCCGCGAAATGTTTCGCGACGTGTAGCAGAAATGCGAAATGATATATTAGTGATTGAGGGCGGCGTCGTAGAAGTACCTGGAGATATTGATTTTGGGTTGAACTTTGGCTTTCCCCAGGGGATGGCCTATGCCTGTATGGCAGAAACGATGATTCTGGCTTTAGAGCAGCGTTATGAAAACTTTACATTGGGCAGAGCTCTAACTGTTAGGCAGATTGAAACAATTGCCCAGCTTGCCGACAAACACGGTTTCAAATTGGCCGGGTTCCGTAGCTTCGAACGGGCCATTACTCCAGAAGAAATTTCTAAAATAAAAGAAAATGCTATTGCTAAACAAGGCGAGCAGAGGAGGGTTATTAGTTAGAAAATATTGACAAAGTGTTACTTAGTGCCTATAATGTTGACAGAGCGAAGGATAGGTAAAGTGTCAAGTTTCTCACTTGACACTATTTATATTGGCCATGCAGATGATCTTATCATTTTGCTAACACAACGAAGTCTAAGTGAATAAGATGGAAAGAAAATAAATGGGGTAATTCAAAGATAAAGGAGAGCAAAAGAATATGGCTGAAAAGCAAACAATTCTTACTGCCGAGGGATTAAAGAAGATAGAGGATAAATTAGAACATTTAAAAGCAGTCCGGCGGCGTGAGGTCGCGGAGCGGATAAAACAGGCCATTGAATTTGGCGACATTAGTGAAAACTCCGAATACGAAGATGCAAAAAATGAACAAGCTTTTATTGAAGGCGAAATTCTGACTCTGGAGAAAATGCTCCGTAACGCCAAGCTCATTGAAAAAGGCGAAACAGATGTTGTTACGATTGGATCAACTGTTTTGTTGCGAGACCTTGAGTTCGGCGATGAACTTGAATACACGATTGTTGGCTCGGCGGAGGCTGATCCGTCAGAAGCAAAAATTTCGAATGAATCACCAGTCGGTGCCGCTATCTTAAGTCAGAAAGTAGGCGGTATTGTTGAGGTTAATGTTCCGGCAGGGGTATTGAAATATCAAGTCATCGGAATTAAATAACCATTTCACATAGGAAAGTTAATTGGGGGAAATTGTATGGCAGATCAGCATGAACAGGAACCATTAGAAACAGTTGAAGAACTAAACGAGCTCATGAAGGTTCGACGGGAGAAAATGGCTGCGATTGCGGCCCAAGGTATTGAACCTTTTGGCCGTAAGTACGATTTGACGCACCATGCCCAACAAATTCTGGACAATTTTGACCAATTAGAAGGCCAAATAGTCCGAGTGGCTGGCCGGATGATGTCAATCCGTGGTCATGGAAAGGCCAGTTTTGCCCATGTAATGGACATGTCTGGTAAAATCCAGGTTTATTTCAGGCAGGATGTTCTCGGTGATGAAAGATACGAGAACTTTCATCTCTTAGATATTGGCGATTTAGTTGGTATAGAAGGAATTGTATTCAGGACGAATCGTGGAGAAATAAGTATTAAGGTTACTGGTTTTGATTTTTTGGCGAAATCGCTTAGACCATTACCGGAAAAATGGCATGGTTTAAAAGATGTTGAAATTCGTTACCGGCAGCGTTATCTTGATCTTGTGGTAAATCCTGAAGTGAAAAATACGTTCGTTTTGCGCAGCAAAATCATTAAAGCACTGCGTCGCCTTTTGGATGATCGTGGTTTCTTAGAAGTAGAAACGCCAATGATGCACCCTATCGCTGGGGGAGCGGCGGCAAGACCGTTTGTAACACATCATAATGCCCTTGATATGAAACTCTATATGCGAATCGCTCCTGAATTATATCTAAAACGTCTGATTGTCGGTGGCTTTGAAAAGGTTTATGAACTTAATCGAGTCTTCCGAAATGAAGGGATCTCGGTTAGACATAATCCAGAGTTCACGTTAGTTGAGACTTACCAGGCTTACGCAGATTATGAAGATGTTATGCGTATGACAGAAGAGCTTATCGCTGGGATCGCTATGGAGGTCCTTGGTACAACAAAAATCTCCTATCAAGGAACTGAAATTGATTTAACACCGCCATGGAACAGAATGACAATGCCTGAAGCTGTCAAAAAGTTTAGCGGTGTTGATTTTGATATCATTAATACAATTGAAGAAGCCCGCGCGGCGGCTGATAAGCTTCATGTCAAATATGAAGTAAAAGACGGTATTGGCGGAATTCTAAACAAAGTCTTTGAAGTGGTAGCTGAAGAGCATTTAATTCAGCCGGTATTTATAACCGGTCATCCGACTGAAATATCGCCTTTAGCAAAGCGTAATAAGGATAACCCTGAAATTACTGACCGTTTCGAAGCCTTTATCTTTGCCCGTGAGATGGCCAATGGCTTCTCTGAATTGAACGACCCAATTGACCAGGAGGGCCGTTTCTTAAATCAGGTTGCCCAACGCGAATCAGGCGATGATGAGGCGCATATGATGGATCGTGACTATGTTACGGCTCTTGAATATGGTATGCCGCCTACAGGCGGCTTGGGGATTGGTATTGACCGCTTGGTTATGCTGCTGACTAACAGTAGCTCAATACGAGATGTTCTTTTGTTCCCGCACATGCGGCATCGTGAATAGTAAAGGCGAGCGAAAGCTCGCCTTTAGTTTTTTATATGGCGGTTGACAAATATAGCCTAGATGTGGTAGCATAATTACTGCATCGACACGATAATATGTACCGTGATTGTTGTAAATAAAGTATATTGACATGCTCAATTGAGTATGTTAGTATATAAAAGTCGTTGCGATGTGCACGACTAAACAATGAAAAATATGTTGACATAACTAATTGATTGTGATAACATATAAAAGCTGTCAACGCCGTAAGTAACACAAGCGCGGCAGTGATGTTCCTTGAAAACTGAACAATGTAAGATAAACATATGCCAGATGTGCGGTGCTTTTCGAAGCACAAAAAGTTGATTGCGTAAGTGATCAACACCAAAAATTTCTGAATTATAAAGAGC
>JAQWAQ010000040.1 GCA_028707635.1 Negativicutes bacterium | reverse complement strand
CCGGCGGGGCCTTTTTGACAGCCACTATTCCGAATCCGGTATCAATTGCGATGATTACCGCAGCAGTTGGTGTATCGGTGTTTACTACGTGGAGCTGGTGGCGATGTTAGCATTGCCGACAAGTATTTTAGTGCTCATTGCTACTGGTATTATTGTCCTAAAAATGTTTCCACCGGAGGTTAAGTCGATTCCGGGTGGTGTTAGTTATATTCGGCAGGAGCTCGACAAAATGGGGCCGATGTCGATGGCCGAGAAAAAGGCGGTTTTATATTTTCTAATTGCGCTGGTTCTTTGGGGAACAGATAGCATTCACAGATTTAACTCTACAATGGTTGCGTTCCTTGTTTCAACACTGATTTTCTTGCCTAAGATCGGGGTGTTGGAGTGGAAAGAAACCGAGAAATCTATTCCATGGGAACTCTTCGTTTACTTTGGCGGCGTTATAACACTTAGTAATGCGTTGATGAAAGCCAAGGCTTTTGAATGGGTTATTCAGCATGCGCTGGCCTTTATGGGACTTGAGGGTATGAGTATGATGACAATGCTTATAATCATGTTGGGCTTTACCATCTTCTCGCATGTGATTTGGTCTACGACGACTGCCATGATGGGCGTTATGGTGCCGATTTATATTGGATTGGCGCAGGCGATGGGCTTTGATATTGTGCAGTTTGTTCTACCGTTATCGATGGTAATGGCGTATGCCTTTTTCCTCCCCTTTAATACAATGGGCAACATCATTATGTTTGGTGCCAATTATTATACGGTAAGCGATCAGGTTAAGTCATCTATTGTGATCGGCTTTGTGAGCTGGGGAATATGGGTAGCAACAGTGCTTACTTGGTGGCGGGTTGTTGGTTTTTATTGATAGTGTAGTATGTAGAAAAGGAGGATGCTAAATGGCGGATAGAGCAATGTTTTATCGAATTAAACAAAAATTTGAGCGCCCCCGCCTGACTGAAATTGAAGTAACAATCATTGCCGAGCTGGATAAAATCAATCTTGCCGGCAAAATTAAGCCAGGTGATAAAGTCGGGATTACAGTAGGCAGTCGCGGTATTGCCAACATGTTAGTTATGTTGAAAGTAATTGTCGAATATATAAGGAAAGCCGGAGGCGAGCCCTATTTGCTGGCCGGGATGGGCAGTCATGGCGGCGGAACTCCCGAAGGACAGATTGAACTGCTTGAAAGTTATAATATTACCGAGCAAACCACTGGAACGCCAATCTTGGCCTGCGGTGAGAGTCGGATGATTGGTACGACCGAAACTGGTTTGGCAGTCTATGCCCTGGAATCTGCCTGGCAGGTTGACTCAATTTTGGTCCTTAACCGCGTGAAGACTCATACCTCTTTTAAGGGAGACTTAGAAAGTGGTCTTGTAAAAGAACTGGTTGTCGGTCTAGGCGGCCCGAAAGGCGCTAAACAGTTCCATAGCTTTGGCAGTTCGGAATTAGCAAGGCTCTTGAGAGAGATTGGTACTGTACTCATTCATGAACTGCCGCTTGTCGGCGGGTTGGCGGTTGTCGAAAACGGCTTTGAGGAAACTGCCGTTATTTCTGGTGTCGAACCTAAGGATATTATTGAGCATGATACTAAGTTGCTGGCGTATTCGAAAACGCTCATGCCGAAATTGCCTGTTGATCAGCTTGATTTATTAATTGTTGGTGAAATGGGTAAAAACTATTCAGGAACAGGTGTTGATACAAATATTATTGGCCGCATTCGTATCGAGGGTGATCCAGAGCCGGCTAAGCCGGCGATAAAAAGGGTCGGTATTCTGGATATATCAGAAGCTTCACATGGTAATGCGCATGGGATGGGCCTAGCCGATTTTACTACCAAAAAACTTGTCGACAAAGTTGATCGCAAAAAGACCTACTTGAACTCCATTACAAGCACGTTTGTTATTCGCTCGGCTATTCCAATGTATTTTGATACTGAGAAAGAACTGTGGGATGGAGCGGTACAAAGTCTAGGTAGTCCAGAGGCTGATGCACTGCGGGCTGCGATTATTCCCAATACGCTATTTATTACCGAGTTATGGGTATCTAAAGCTGTTATGCAAGAGTTGAAAGATAAATCCGGTCTTGAGGTACTGGAACAAAGGGAACTGTATTTCGATGAAGAAGGCAACATCGGCCTTCGGATCAAATTAGCCCATTAATTCGTAGAGCGGTAAAATAGTAACCCGGACGCATTATGACATGCGTCCGGGTTTTATTTTGTGGGGTTAAAATTGGATATGCTGCCGTAGGGCTGGTACATAGTTGCGGCTAACCGGTGCTTCAGCCGGTTGCTTGCCGCGTAATTTAAGCAGATAACCGCGGTTGAACCAGGTGGTGAATTCTTCGATGCACTCAAGATTGACGATAAAGTTGCGGTGGCAGCGCATAAATTGTTTTGGGTCGAGTTTCGCTTCGAATTCCTGAAGGGTCAGACGCGAGCGCCAAGTTTTCCCTTCAATTGTTTGGACAAAGACTTGGCGGTTTTCAGCAAAGATCATCTGAATGGAAGAAACATCAATGATATGATGCTTATCGTCAAACTCGATGGCGAATTTACGGGAATAGGAATGGTGCGAGGGATTCGCTGTGTTCTGATCTTCAAAATTCTCTGTCAGATGATTAATTTTATCCATAATGCGGCGGATATCTTTTTCGTCAATGGGTTTCATGATATAACCTACGGCATTGACCTGGAAGGCGTCCAAGGCAAATTCCGAATAAGCTGTACAGAAAATGACAAATGGGGGGTGCGGAAGGGAGTTGATTAGTTCGGCCAACATAAGCCCTGTCATCTCGGGCATATGGATATCAAGGAAGATGATATCAGGTTTTTCTTTAGAAATCAGGGAAAAGGCGCTCTTTCCATCAAAACAGGTCCCGATAACCTCGGCCTCAGGGCAGCACTCGCCAAGTAGGAGTGCAATCTCATCACACATCAGCGGTTCATCATCGACGATGAGGACACGATATTTTTTCATACAGATTGACCCTCTTTCAAATGCGAATCATCCTTTTGCGGCTGTTCTGGCAAAGGCAATTTGACCAGCGCTTGGGCACCGCCGCCGGGATGGTCGGATAAAGTAAAGGCTGCAGTGTTAGAATACATGATGCGAAGGCGTTGCGTAATATTGACTAGACCAATACCAGTTCCTGTCTTTGGCAGACTCTGGTGGGGATTGCGGGTTGGATTTAGCCCGACGCCGTCATCTTCTACACAGAGGTACAGAAAGGAATTCTCTGCCCATATTCTGATATAGATATTACCGCCTTCTTTGCGGGGCGAGAGGCCATGCTTGATTGCATTTTCTACAAGCGGCTGCAGAGTAAATACCGGAATAAGACTAGAGAGCAGATTGCCTGGTACATCCCAGTGGACTGTGATTCGGTCGCCAAAGCGGGCCTTTTCCAGGCGTAAGTAACGTTTGATTGTATCTAGTTCCTCTTTTAATGAGCTGAATTCCTGTTTTTGATTAAGTGATTGGCGGAGAAGTTCGGAAAGGTCTTTAAGGAGCAGCCGGGCGTTGTGTGGGTCTTTTAGAATAAGGATGCGAATGGTAGCAAGGGTATTAAAGAGAAAATGGGGATTAACCTGGGCCTTTAGGGCATTATATTCAGCCTGTTCAAGTAGGCGTGTCTGCTGGGCAATCTGATTCGCAAACAGTTGTGAACTAGTAAAATCGGCCAAACCTCGGACCAGCTCGATTTCATGGACCAGAAACTGCTTGTTTTTAGTTTTGAAAAGGCTGATACTGCCTAAAAGTTTGTTGTCGAAGGCAAGTGGAACGGATAGCACAATGGCTAACGGGCAGTTGGAATGGCTACAGCCGATATCTTCAGGATTGCTGCTCAAAAATATACCTTCACCTAAATGATGTTTTTGCAGTTGCTTAATCGAGGTCGAGGGAAGGCCTGTGACGTGGTGGTCGCCGCCTACACCGCGAAAGGCTAAAATATTGTTATTGTCAGTAATACATACCGCATCGGGTTTTAATTCTTGATAGATGACATCAGCCATAATCTGGGCGGACTCTTTATCTAAACCTTGTTGTAGAAGGTTGTTAGTTCGCCGGATTGATCGCAGAGCCTGGTGGGCCGAATTCGCATAAGCATTATCCTGGTCTTTGTATATTTCCCGGAAAATGTAGATGAATAGCAGCGTGGCCAGACAATTAGCCGTTATGGTGGGTACAGCAATTATCTTTTCGAGCTCTAAGGCTGCTTCGAAGGGCTTGGACATGAATATTACCATCAGTTTCAGGACAGCTTCACAAACAAAGGCAGTAAGACCGGCAATCGGGAGCGTGATATTGCGCGAGCCGTAGCGCATATGAACAAGTCCAGCGATTAGCCCGGCAATAACATTGGCGGTTACAGATGGGATCATGGTGAACCCGCCCATGTGATAGCGGATGAAGCCACCCATAATTCCAGCGCCCAATCCGACAATGGGGCCGCCGAGCAAGCCGCCGACAATGGGGCCAACAATGCGGCTATTGGCAAGAGACCCTAAGATCGGTATGCCGAGTCCATTCCCCAGTATGGACAATGACCCAAAAATCAAGATCAGAAAAAACCGGTCATGCCAGCGGATTGATCGTTCCAGCAAAATGCGGCGAACAGGGGGGAGACGTGTAATCATATAAGCGCTTAGGCCAATAACGGAGAAGTTATAAAGAATGGCGATAATCAGATTTTTCATGCAGTTAGCTCCTCGCTGAGATATGTATATATTTTTACACTCAGCATAAATTTCCTTTAAAAACAGATGTGTTAAAGGAAAAGCCCCCAGATTATTCTGGAGGCTTAACAAGTTAAATTGCCTGGTAGCCGATGAGGAGGGCTTCCATGTTTTTGTCGACAGTATGGGGCGGGACACGGTTCGCGACAGCGGCCTTAATCGTGTCGAGACTGACAACACCGGTGATTTTGACGAGCAGCCCCAAGGCGATGATATTGGCAAATAATTCGCGGCCAAGCTTTTCGGTCGATAGCTTGGTAATTGGCACAGAGATTATTTTTTTGCCTTGGGGAGGATTAGGAACTAAGTCGGTGTCAATAATCAGTAGGCCGCCTTCAGCCAGATCAGCAGAGTATTTGTCAACTGCCTGCTGTGTCATGGCCAGCACAACTCCTGGGTTGACGACTTTAGGATGATAAATAAATTTATCGTCAATAATGACTTCGGCTTTGGAGGCGCCGCCGCGAGCTTCCGGGCCGTAGGATTGCGATTGGACGGCCTCTTTACCTTCAGCGATGGCTGCTTCAGCCAGGATGATACCAGCGGTGATTAAGCCCTGACCGCCGGAGCCTGATAAACGAAGTTGTTTCATTTTTGACCCCCCTCTGCACGTTCGATAACATGAGAATATTCTTTGCTGTATTCACCAAAATGTGATTCATGAAGTACGCCAATCGGGAATTTTCCTTCTTGCTGTTCGGGAGCGAGCTTGCCATAAGCCGTAAGCGGAACTGCGCTTTCGCTCATTAGTTTCAGCATAGCTGGAGAGTCACCAAGTTTGTTGCGACGGCCGTAGGAAATCGGGCATGGAGTGATAGCTTCGATTAAAGAGAAGCCTTTATTTTGGATGCCTTTGGCAATTAAGTCAGGTAGTTGTGCAGCATGGAAGGCTGTGCCGCGAGCAATGTAAGTAGCTCCGGCTGCCTGTGCCAATTGGCAGGGATCAAAAGGCCGGTCTACAACACCGTAAGGCGCGGTAGTCGCCTTTTTCGAAGTAGGTGTTAACGGAGATGCCTGTCCGCCAGTCATGCCGTAGATGTTATTGTTAAACAAGACTACAGTTAAGTCAATGTTGCGGCGGGCGCCGTGAATAAAGTGATTGCCGCCGATAGCGGTGCAGTCACCATCACCTGTGATGACGATAACATTCAGCTCTGGATTGGCGAGCTTTACGCCGGTTGCAAACGGAATAGCACGGCCATGAGCAGTATGGAGGGTATCAAAGTCCATATAGCCGCTGGCACGGGACGAACAGCCAATTCCAGAAACAATGACTGTCTTATCTTGATCCAAATCCAATTTTGCAATGGCTTTGGCAATTGATTTCATTACAATGCCGTTGCCGCAGCCTGGACACCAGATGTGCGGCAGGCGGTTTGTTCGGAAATACTCTTCGTAATCTTTCATTTTGCCACCTCCGAGAGAAGTTGATCAATCGCGCCGCTGATTTCATTCGGTGTGAAGATTTCAGTATTATATTTAGGCATCGACACGACTTTAGTTTGGCCTGCTGCAGCGCGTTCAATTTCCATCACAAGCTGGCCGTAGTTCATTTCAGGAACCAGCAAAGCTTTGCATTTGGCAGCAGCCTGTTTAATTACCTTGTCAGCAAAAGGCCAGATTGTCATCAAGCGAATCATGCCGACCTTCTTGCCTTGGGCGCGGGCTTCTTCAACAGCAGCATAGGCAGTACGGGCAGTGCCGCCATAGGTAACGACTGCAATTTCAGCATCTTCCATGAAAAATTCGTCGTAGTGAGTGATTTCATCTTTAACGCAATCAATTTTCTCGTGGAGACGTTTGATGCATTGTTCGGTGATTTTGGGGCTGCCGCTGGGGAAACCGGTATCATCGTGAACGAGACCTGTTACATGGATGCGGTAACCTGTGCCGAAATCAGCCGGGTTTGGTACAAGGTCGGCTTCAGGAGTAAATGGCTGATAGCCTTCTTCCCGTGATTTGGTAGGCTGACGGCGAGAATAAATTTCAATTTCATTATCAGCCGGCAGTACTACTTTTTCTCGCATATGACCGACTACTTCATCGAGGAGAATGATGACAGGAGTGCGGAAGCGTTCCGCGTAGTTGACAGCTTTGACAGCAACATCAAAAGATTCGCGGACAGTCCATGGTGATAAAGCGATCATCGGATGGTCACCATGGGTGCCCCAACGGGCTTGCATTACATCGCCTTGCGCCGGGGAGGTCGGTTGACCGGTAGAAGGGCCTACCCGTTGGACGTTGGCGATAACGCACGGAATTTCAGCAATGGCTGCATAGCCAATTAATTCTTGTTTTAATGAGAACCCAGGGCCGGAGGTTGCGGTAAGGACTTTTTTACCGGCCAACGAGGCACCAAGGATAACAGCCATACTGGCAATTTCATCTTCCATTTGGATAAAGGTACCGCCGACTTTAGGGAGCTGCTCGGCCAATTGTTCGGCAATTTCAGTTGACGGCGTGATAGGATAGCCGCCGAAGAAGCGAACTCCAGCTGCCAGCGCACCGAGTGCACAGGCTTCATTTCCTTGCATAAGTTTAGGTTGTGACATTATTTAGCCTCCTTTGGTGCCACTCGAATGGCGAAATCAGGGCAGCGCAATTCACATTGTCCACACTGGATGCAGGAAGCTTCATCAACTGCGTAGATTTTTCCCAGTGTGTCCAGTGCTAAGACTTTTTTAGGGCAAAAGGTTACACATACGTTGCAGCCCTTACACCGGTTTGTCCGGATAATCAATTTGCTCACAATGGTTTCCTCCTGTTGTCTATAATAGAAACGAATTTGGAAAGGCCTATATTATTATACAGCTTTATCATCATGATAGTCGAACATTTTTCCCGGATTCATCAGACTTTTTGGGTCAACAGCCTGTTTGACGTCTTTGCCGAACTTAAATCCTTCTTCCCCTGTTTCCCATACGAGGAAGGGAGCTTTCAAATAGCCGATGCCATGTTCGCCGCTTAGTGTTCCACCTAGTTTAAGGGCTACCTGGAATAATTCTTCAACAGCTTTCTCTACCCGGGCCATTTCTTCTTTATCATGTTTGTTGCTGAGAATGTTAGGATGCAGATTTCCATCACCGGCATGACCGAAAATTACCATTTTTAAATTGTACTTTTTTGCAATCGCTTGAACGGCACTTACCATTTCCGGAATCCGGCTGCGGGGTACAGTGGCATCTTCCGAAATCTTTGTCGGGTTGAGTTTACCGCAGGCCGGTGATACCGAACGGCGCGCTTTCCAGAGGCCGTCGGCTTCTTGAGCGGTTTTTGCCACTTTAACGCTGGAAGCGTTGCAATCATTACACACTTTGAGGACATGCTGGACATGTTTCTCGACTGCTTGTGGATCGCCGTCAACTTCAATAAGCAGGATGGCTCCGGCTTCGATGGGTAAGCCGATATTCAGGAAGTTCTCTACTGCCCGAATGGTCATATTATCCATAATTTCCAGTGTTGTTGGAATTACTCCAGATGCCATCATGGTACTAACAGTAGTAGCAGCATCCTCAATGGCACTAAAGGTGGCCATCATGGTTTGTTTAGCCTGTGGTTTATGGGTCAGTTTTAGCATTATTTTAGTAATTACGCCCAATGTACCTTCAGAACCGCAGTACAACATGGTCCAGTCCGGGCCGCTCATATCACCGTCGATCAAATTGCCTGTTTGGACAATACTTCCATCAGGCAATACAACTTCTAGGCCAAGAACATAGTCTCGGGTAATGCCGTATTTTACGCCGTGTGGTCCGCCGGCGCATTCGGCAATATTTCCGCCGATCGTTGACATCTTGCTGCTGGCCGGGTCAGGCGGGTAGAAGAGGCCGGCCTTATCGACTGCGGCTAGATAGTCCTGGGTAATGGTGCCTGGTTCTACGATGGCGTAGAAATTGGATGTATTAACCTCGAGGACTTTATTCAGTCGTGTTGTCTCGATGACAATACCGCCCTTAACTGGTACGGCTCCTCCCGACAAGCCTGTCGCCGCACCCCGTGTTACGACGGGAATATCATTAGCATAGGCAATACGGCAGATGGCAGCGATTTCATCACGGGAACCGGGCTGAATAACAAGATCAGGCATGGAATTGATAAAGGTCGAATCAAAAGAATAGCAGTAGCGGTCTTCGAATTCAGTCAGAATATGATTTTCTCCAACAATGGCCTTTAGTTTGCTTAATACTGCCTGATTCATACCTGTTTTCCTCCTTTCTTTTGCTTCTCGCCGTTTTGGTAGGCCATGTCGATAATTTCAGCGGTATGCATGACTCTCATGTTGCTGTTGCGCTGGCTAAGCCCGTCGGTAATATGCATACGGCAAGCCGAGCACCCGGTAACAAGGCAACTAGCTCCCGTTGCTTCGGCATTATCAAGTTTGTGATCATTGATTCGACGGGATAAATTATAATAGGCCATGCTGAACGTGCCCCCGGCACCGCAGCATACATCAGCGTCCTTCATGTTACGGAAGTCCAATTCGGGGACGGTTGCAAACACTTGCCGAGGCTGTTTGCTAACATCCATTCCCCGAACGAGATGGCAGGCATCATGATAGGTAACTTTCATTGGCAATGCTCCGAAAAGGGCGGGATCACCATATTTAACAACAAATTCGCTAATATCTAGGACTTTTTTTGATAGCTTTTGCCACGCATTATGGTCGGATTCATTCTGGAGGATTTCACCGTACTCGTTTTTGAGAGCGGCACCGCAAGAGGCGCAAGCGGTAATAACAACATCATAATCACCGGCTAAGGCTTTTAAATTAGCGGCTGCTAATTCGCGGCCAGTAGCTTGATCGCCCGAGGTAAAGGCTGGTGTTCCACAACAAGATAGATCGGTGGGAATCGTAACATCCCAATTATTTCTCTTTAAAATATTGACAACTGCTTTTCCTGCTTCGGGATAAATATAATTGAGCATGCAGCCGGGGAAAAATACAGCTCGCCCTTTGGGGTTTGTCACAGTAGTTTTCTCGGGTACAATGTCGCGGAGTGGTTTGGCGGCAAGCGGCGGAATGATGCGCCGCAAGTCAAGGCCGGAGCCGGGAATATTGAAGCGGGCCTGATTGCCGCGGCCATCGTCAGACTTTTTCATAACTACATTTTGCATTACAGAACCGATTCGCAAGCCGGTATCAAAAAGCTTTCGGAAGGTTAGACCTTTAAAGGCCAGGCGTTTGGCGAGAGGAAGACTGTTTTTATTGGCATTTGTCAGACGGGCGCTTAAAAATAAAGTATCTGTTCTGACGCCTGACGGACAACCCTTAACACAGGCTTTGCATAAGAGACATTTATTGAAGCGTTCCTGGAGGGTAGGTGTCAGCTTTACGGCCCCTTCTAATACCCCTTCCAGTAATTGCACCTTTCCCCGAGCTGTTGTGTTTTCATTATTTTCTTCTTTGAAGACTGGGCAGACTGAACGACAGGTGCCGCAACGAATACATTTTACTAACTGCTGTTTCCATTCTTCATGGCCATGTTCGTTCATACCAGCACCTCCTTGGGAGTGAAAATTCCTTGCGGGTCAATGCGTTGTCGCAGCGCAATTTCAAGCGGTCTTAGAGGGCCAGCGGGAATCCGGCCTTGCTGTCGATCATAAACACCGCTGCTGACGCCGCCTGAATTTATTACATGATTAGTGATTTTGGCTATCTTTGCTGCTGCTTCGCTCTGTTCACCGGTAAAAGCGGCATGGACTTTTCCTTCGGCCCACTGACCAAACCAACCAATCTCATTATACTTTGTTTTTAACTCATGCAAGGTAGTACACTGCTTGTCATAGGGGATTTTCCACTCATCACAAACGGTATAGGCAGTTTGTGATGCAAAGATATTGCCGAATTTTAGTGGGAAAGGCGTCTCTTGTGGATTGTTTTCAGCCAGTGAGACTGCGTGGCTTTTTTTGGCCCATAGTCGGACTTTCTTGGCAAAGGCCTCTACTTCTTGTTGTACGCCATCAAGCTCTAATTCTAAGAAAAAAGGTATTTTGTCGTCGAGGCCAAGCAGTAGGTTTCCGGCTTTCGCGTCAGCAGCCATAAGAAAAGCTGGTGCCAGCGGATTTTGCCGCAAGTCGTCAATAAAGCCAAAGATATGCTGGAGTGAAGGGAACCCTACCAAGAACTGCAGGCGATACTCAGGCTGCGGAAGAAGCTTTAATAAAAACTCAACGCCAATCCCGATGTCGGAGTACGCACCGGCCAGAAACCGGGTGAAATCATAACCGGTAACATTCTTAACAGTTTTACCACCTGTTTTAATGAGTTTTCCTGATGGCAAAATGTAGGTAGAGCCCATCAGAGCATGTTTGCCTAGCCTATACTTCCAAGAAGAGGGATTGGGGCAGCCGTGATACACCCATTCGCCAATGGTTAAATGACGGTAATAGGGAGTATCGGCAGGTAGAAAGCGTAGTCCTTTTTCGGTCAGTGCAGCTGCCAGTTCTCCCATGGTTAATCCCGGTTCCGCGGTCGCGACTAAATTATCTGCGTCAATTTCAATCAGTTTGTTTAGTTCGCTAAGGTCTAGTCTCTGTCCGCCGGAAGGGGCGGATGTTCGGTAGACGCATAGTGGAGTTTTATTAGCAGCGGCTTGTTCAATGTATGTCGAGACATCTTGACGGGATTGTAAAGTTACAAGTTTTTCTGTATTCAAACTTAGCACCTCCCAATGTATAGCCGATAGCCTTAATGAGCATTTCGTTACTTTGATTATATAGAAGATTTAGAAATTTTTATTATCTTCCAAGACGAAACATCCAAAACAATCGACAAAAGGACAAATAAGGTTGCTGAATAAACAATGATATTGTTATGGAATCAGTCCCATCCAGGTCCAGGTTGTTTTTACCATGACGCTCATATAAGCTGCCGCAAAGACACTCATAACAAACCCGGTGCGGATCATTTCATTAACCTGAATATGACCGGTACCAATTGCAACAGCATTTGGCATGTTGCTTACAGGCAACATATATTGATGCTGCATGTTCATGCCTAAAATCAGGGCGAAAATCAGCGGATCGGCACCGATTGTAACAGCATGAGCAATTACGATTGGCGTTAGTGCTGTCGTTTTTGGCCCGCCGCCGGTGAAGAACACCTGCAATGATGTGACAATCCAAATAAGAATAATGATTTGGGTTGCAATTGAGAAGCTTACAATCGGAGCAAGTAATGTTCCGGCCAGCCATTTAGCAGCTCCGGAAGTAACCATGGCAACACCCATCGATAACCCGGCACCATATAGCATAAATACATTCCAAGGAACTTTCTGCTGGGCTTCTTTCCAGGGCATGACACCGACAGATGGCCAGATTAAAAGAGTAACGGCTAGCAAGCCGACGATGGCTACGCTGACCTTGTGCATGGAGTCCGTAGCCCACAAAATCAAGGTGATAATAAAGACAAGCAGGGTATACTTTTCCTTACTAGAAAAGCTGCCAATGGCGGCAAGTTCATTTTCAACATAGGTTTTGGCATCGGGAATTTGAGCAACTTCAGGAGGCCACATCCATCTAATCAAGAACACCGACAAAAATGCCATGGAGAATGCCGGGAAGGCACCAATCTGAAACCATTGTGACCAAGTGATTGTTTGCTTGGTCGCGGCTTCAATTAAGCCTGCTGTGGCCGGGTTGCCAACATGTCCGGTTAACACGCCGCAACTCATCATTGTTCCGCTCATGGCGACGATAAAGAGCAAGGCTTTTATAATATTGCTTTTGCCCAGTTCGGATTTAAAGGCATGGCCAATACCGAGGATGATGGGAAGCATGAGTAGGGTACGGGCGGTAATTGAAGGAACAAGGAAGGTCGTAATGGCAATAACCGCTGCGACAGCCCAATAAATTTTGGTTGCTGAGCCTTTGGCAGCGTTAATCATGAATAAGGCGATTCGTTTTGAAAGACCGGATTTTTCCATACAGCCTGCCATGATAAAGCCAATAACAATCAACCACAATGAAGTGTTGGAGTAACCTGAAAAGGCTCCGCCGACAGTGGTTGCCTTTAGTCCGGCTAACAGGAGGACAATGATAATGCCGCTTAGCGCATCATCAACTGCTTGGGTAATCCAAATGATAATAGCGAATGTTGCAATAGCAAGAGATTTTTTTCCGGCAGGTGAAAGACCTGGTGCATCCGGTGCGATCCAGATGATGCCAATCAAGACTGCGAAGGCCAAGATAATTGCCCACCATTTTGTCTGCTTCATAAACAATACACCCCTTAAAAGTTATTTGGACGCGAAATAGTCAAGCGTTTTTGGGTTTCATCTATAGTCCACACCTCCATATATAAAGCCTTTTGATGTAATTATAAAAAAGATTTAGAAAATTGAATGTTTTTCCCGACAAACCACACCAAATCGCCGACAAAGTTATAAAAAAAGCATGTTAATTTTTAAAGCACTCTTATGGAATAAAAAAAGACTTTGCTTAAAATAGCAAAGTCTTTTAAATGATTATTAAAATTGGATAAATTGCCGCAGGTTTTTGACATAAACCCGACTTACTGGTACTTCACGCAGTTTTGCACCGCTTAATGTGAGAAGATAACCGCGGTTAAACCAAGGGTCAAGCCGTTCAATATATTGTACGTTTACAATGTGGCCGCGGTGGCAGCGGCAGAAAAGTTGAGGGTCGAGAAGTTCCTCATATTCCTGCAAAGTCATTTTTCCTGATAAAATACGGCCATCCCGCATTTGAATAACAATGGCCCGGTTTTCGGTAAAAATAACTTGAATGTCTGTCTGGTCAATTATTTCCAGGCGGCCATCGGCATCGGCGCTTAACTTGCGGGGGGGATGCTGGGCTGACGGTATGGTAACGGTGGCGTAGCGGCGTACTTTGTTAATTGCGCGCTGCACATCACTATCGTCGAAAGGTTTCAATATATAATCGACGGCATTTACCGTGAAGGCATCCATGGCATAATTTTGATAAGCGGTAGCAAATACAATCATGGGAACTTGGGGGAGACGGGCGATTGATTTAGCAAGTTGAATTCCGCTTTTACCAGGTATCTGAATGTCTAAGAAAACAAGATCAGGCTTTAAAGCAATAATTTGTTCTAGAGCTTGTTGACTGTTATTGCAGCAGCCAATAATTTCAATATCATGGTATTCTTCTAATAATGTCTGCAGTTCCTGACACATAAGCGGTTCATCATCGATCAAAAACGTACGGAGTTTCTTCATTTTACCGTTGACACCGTTCCTTCCGGTTCATTTTCTAGACATAGCGGCATAGTCAAAGTCACTTCAGTTCCTATGCCTTGCTTGCTGTTGATTGTGATATTGCCTTGGTCGCCGTAGATATGGGCCAGGCGGCTTTTTATATTCGACAGCCCAATTCCTGGCCCTTCGTGAGCCGGGAGCTCATCATCGTTATTAATGGTGTTTCTATCATCGGTAATACCTAGCCCGTTATCCTTAACGCAGATGTAAAAGAGCTGGGCTTTTTGCCAAGCAGTTATTTTGACTCGGCCGCCCTCTGAACGGGGTGATAAACCGTGTTTAATAGCATTTTCTACAAGGGGCTGAATGGTGAAGACCGGTACTGTCTGTGAATAAAGTCGATCCGGGATTTCAACTTCCATAGCTAAGCGAGGACCAAACCGGGCCTGTTCAATATTGACATACTTTCTTACTGTCTCCATTTCTTCCCACAGGGGCACCATTTCCCGATCAGAAGAGAGAGTCCGGCGGAGGAGATTGGATAAATCCCGGGTCAGTCTGCGGGCTGCTTCGCCGTCATTTCGAATCAGGACATGGATGGTCGCCAGGGTATTGAATAAAAAGTGGGGGTTAACTTGCGCCTTGAGAATGCGGTATTCCGCCTCACGTAATAGTTTTTCCTGGCGCTCGGCCTGGTGGTTTGCTAATTGAGAGCTCAAAAAACGGGCAATGCCCTCGATGAGTTCAATCTCATAAGGTAAAATTAACTTATTTTCAACTTTAAACAGTTTTATGCTACCTAACAATTTTTCTCCAACAATAAGAGGTGCTTCAATGACACCTGTTAGGGGGCATGATTCATTGGGGCAGCCTACTTCAATTTTGGTCCGGGCGACAACCGACTGGCGGATGAGGCAGACGCGTTTGGAGGTGTTTGTTATGATCGGGCTGCCTGTTAAATGATGGTCTGAGCCGACACCGATATAGGATAAAACTTTTGTTGGTGAAGTAACAGCGACGGCGGCTGGCTCCAGTTCTTTGTAAATAATATTTGCCACTAAGGCGGCGCTTTCTTCATTTAGCCCGTTTGTTAGCACTTGATCTGCCGAACGAATTACCTGCATTGCTTGCACGGCTGAACGGGTTTGGACTTTTTCTTCTTCGGCAAAAATATGACGAACAATTGAAATAAAGAAAACTGTTGCTACACAGGTTCCTATAATAGTCGGCAAGGCGATTTTCTTTTCAAGTTCCAATGCAGCGTCGAAGGGGACGGAAAATATAAGGACCATGAGTTTTAAGATCAATTCACTAATAAGGGCGGTAATAAACGCTATTTTTAGAGTAATGCCGCGCTTTCCATAGTGGCTAGAGATTAGACCGCTGACTAATCCAATGACGAGGCTGGAGGCTACGGCGGCAGGCATAGTAAAACCACCCAGAAAATACCGGGGAATGGCCCCGAGAATTCCCGCGCCGATTCCTACCAGCGGCCCACCAAGCAACCCGCCGAGTACAATTCCGGTTGTCCGATTATTGGCCAGTGCGCCTTTAATATCGACAACACTTAGGAAGTTTCCTAAGGCTGCTAGTGCTCCGAAGAGTAGAATAAGGAGAAGCCGGTCGCGGTTGCTGTATATAGATTGATGAAGGGTTTTGCGAAAGATTTTGAGATGTGTTACAGCAAACGCGCACATCCCAAAGACAGATAAATTGTAGATAATGGGCATGATGATTGCTTTCATGACGATTCCTCCGGTTATGCGAATAGGCTATAGGTAGTTTTTCGCCGTTTGTCATTGCTGTCCTTTCTGGTAATAAATTTTTTAGAAAATCCTTGAAATAGGCAAATAGTTTTTTACGGGTATGTAAGTAACAGCGTCTTTCAGTTTTTAGAATTGGAAGTCTTGACTATTGACAATAATCAGGATAGATGATAAGATACCTTTTGCAGTCAGTTAACTTAACTAGTCTGCAAACAACACAATAGCTTGTTATTATCAAGCAATGCGGAGAGATGTCCGAGTGGTTGAAGGAGCACGCCTGGAAAGCGTGTGTACGGGAAACTGTACCGAGGGTTCGAATCCCTCTCTCTCCGCCATTTATTTATCTAAAGCCATTTTTAAGGTCGGACCGCAACAGGTCGGGTCTTGCGCAATAGGAACTCATGAACCCCGTCAGGTCCGGAAGGAAGCAGCGGTAAGTGATAATTTCTATGTGCCGCGAGGGTGCCTGATTTGTTGTGGCCCGACGTTGGAAATGGCTATATTTCATTATGACAGTTGGTTGTAGAACCGGCTGTTTTTTGTTTGCGTGATTTTTTCGCAAATAACGATTTAAATCCTACAACATGTAGAGGTGTTTGGAATTTATTGGAGAATGATTGATAATATGGAAAATCGGCAAGCCGACAGTGAAGACATCAATACCTACAGGGCTGATTGTAGGAAGTGGAGGGATCTGTGTGCTGGTACGTGATTTTATGACGCCAAATCCTAAGACATTAAGATTAACTGATACCCTAAAAGATGCTGCTTTCTTATTTTACAAGTATAAAATTGGCGGGGCTCCGGTCGTGAATGATAAGCATGAAGTGTGCGGGTTAGTAACAAAGGAACATATCATTGAAGCAAATCTGCATTCAGTAGCCCTTTCACAGCCGGTTTCAGTCAAAATGAATCAGGGTGTTATTGTTGTCCAACCCGAATGTACCCTGGATGAAGCCTGGCAGATTCCCGTAAGTCTTTTGCCTGTTGTTGATCATAATAATCAGTTGGTCGGGATCATAAGCCGACAGGATTTTATGGGCATATTTTATGCTAATATGTGCCGTGCCAGTAATGAGGTTCAGGCGCTGGTCCGTTCGGCTCATAATGGAATTATCGTTATTAATTCCTATGGCATTATCGAAGTTTTTAATGAAGCCGCCGGGCGGCTTGTCGGTATCGCGGCGAATGAGGCCAGAGGAAAGTTTATCTATGATGTTATTCCAAATACCAGGCTGATGCATGTTTTACAAACAGGTGAGTGTGAGATAAAAAGTGCGATCGAGATTGCCGATCATAAACTCACTGTTAATCGTTCGCCTATTTGCGAGGGTTCGAAGGTAGTGGGGGCTCTGGCTATTATTGAGGATACATCGCAAAGCACCGATACGACACAAAAGCTGGCGACAACCCAGCAGAAGCTGGAAGCCCTGGAATGTATTTTTGAAAGTCTGAAGCAGGGTATTATTGTCGTTGACAACAATAATGTGATCCACCTTGTTAACCATTCCTATGAAGATATTATGGGAATTCCGCGCGAGGAGATGTTAGGACAGACGGCCAAAGACATGATTGAGAACTCTCGAATGCATGTTGTATTGAAGACAGGTGTGCCAGAGTTGGCCGAACTCCAGAGCGTTAAGGGGCGTACCGTTGTTGTTCATCGGATTCCGATGTTTAAGGATGGCGAAATTATCGGGGCCGTCGGCGAAGCGGTATTTAAAGACATCAGTGAGGTTGACGCCTTGCTGCAGCGCGAAAAAATCTTTGTCTGTACGAAGCCTGCCAAGCAAATTATTAAAGATCAAGTGCCTCTAAAGACGACCTTTGAAAGCATTATCGGCCGCTCCCGGCCCATCGTCCATGTAAAAAATCTTGCTGCACGGGCTGCTGCTACCGACAGTACCGTACTCATTACCGGCGAGAGCGGCACCGGTAAAGATTTATTTGCGCAGGCTATTCATAATGCCAGCTGGAGAAGCAGCAAACCCATGGTGTCGATTAATTGCGCGGCCATACCGACAGAGCTATTAGAAGCAGAGTTATTCGGCTATGATGAAGGGGCCTTTACTGGAGCAAAGAGAGGCGGTAAAAAGGGCAAGTTTGAACTTGCCGAGGGAGGAACGCTGTTCCTCGATGAGATCGGTGATATGCCGCTACCGATGCAGGCTAAACTGCTGCGCGTTATGCAGGATAAGACATTTGAGCATATTGGCGGTGAGAAGGTCAAGACTTGTGATGTTCGAATTATCGCGGCCACTAATAAGCCGTTGGAAGAAATGGTTCAAAGCGGGGCCTTCCGAGAAGATTTGTATTACCGTCTTAACGTTATTTGTCTTGAGGTGCCCCCACTGCGGGATCGTAAAGAGGATATTGGTGAACTGATTGAGTTCCTGATTCCGGGTATATGCCATCGGCTCCGGGTTCCGGTTAAACAGTTCTCGCCCGAGGCGCTAGCTATCTTGCGTTCGTACCCTTGGCCGGGAAATGTTCGGGAACTCATTAATACGCTTGAGCAAATTGGTGCTACGATAAGCGTTGCGCTGATTACCTCCAAACATTTACCGCCTATGGTAATCCATCAGCTTGGAAGAAGAAAGGCAAAATCTGAAACGAATCATGACCAGACTGGGCGTGAAAAGGACTATATCTCCGATGCGTTGAAAAATTCCAAAGGTAATAAAGCATTGGCGGCTAAAATATTGGGCATACACCGATCAACGCTGTATGAGAAAATAAAGAAATATAATTTGTAAGGTTAAAATACGCAGAAAATTCGATTAAAGGTGTCGGAGTGTAGATGAAAAGTGTCTATACCGGCACTTTTTTTGTTTGAAAGTTAGGTCTGTAAGCCGGTGATTATGTGGGTAAAGCATTTAGAGAAAAGAATATAGGCATAGGAAATACACAGAGCTTGCATTTAAGCTCTGTGTATTCTTTCGTGAGTTCACGGTTGCTTGTTAGTTTTTTTAAATAGTTTTAGGGAAAGCGCACTGCAAAAGTAAAAATATGCTAGAACTGTCTGAGTGTACCAAAAAGATGTCTGCAACGACACCTTTTTTATTGTCGGCGAGCATTGAAAAGCCAGTAAATGAGCACGTATTCAGGCTTGGCACGGAAAATGCATTACATAGGGTGAGAACGTGAAAAAAATCTTAAAGTAATTCTGGGAGGGGTTGTCATGAAAGGGAGGACCATAGCCGAGCTTCAGGTTGGTGATTTTGCAGAGCATGCCAAAACAATTTCTGAAGGTGATGTGTATTTGTTCGCCGGTGTTACGGGCGATATGAATCCGGCTCACCTAAATGCGCAAGCGGCAGCTGCTGGGATCTTCAAAGAAAGAATTGCTCATGGGATGCTGAGTGCTGGTTTAGTATCAGCTGTGCTTGGGATGCAGCTGCCCGGGCCGGGCACGATCTACATGTCCCAAACTTTGAAGTTTACGGCACCGGTCAAGTTTGGTGACACAATTACCGCAAGAGCAGAGGTGATTGATCGAAATGTTGAAAAGAACCGGATTACGCTGAAGACGACTTGTACAAATCAAAATGGCAAAGTGGTTTTGGATGGGGAAGCCATGGTAATGCCACCCAAGGCATGAGTGCAATTTCAAAACCTAATCAATAAGGAGGGAATCGTATGAATTTCAATTTAACCGAGGAACAACAATTGATTAAGCAAAATGCCCGTGAATTTGCCCTTGAACATGTTGAACCAATTGCTGCTGAACTGGATAAAACAGGTCGCTATCCGGCAGAGACTATTAAAAAAATGGCCGATCTTGATTTTATGGGGATGCCTTATCCGACCGAATACGGTGGCGCAGGTGCTGATTATCTCAGCTACACGTTAGTTGTCGAGGAATTGTCGCGCTCGTGTGCTTCTACCGGCATTATTTATTCTGCCCATTGCTCGTTGGCGGCCTGGCCGATTTTCAAATGGGGATCAGAAGAACTGAAACAGAAATATTTAGTGCCCCTCTGCAAAGGGGAAAAACTTGGCGCGTTTGCTTTGACTGAGCCGGGCGCCGGCACTGATGCTGCTTCCGGAACTTGCACGGCAACTCTGGATGGCGACGAATATATTCTTAACGGTACAAAGTGCTTTATTACTAACGGTGGCGTAAGTGAGATATATGTTGTCTTTGCGTTAACTGATCCGTCGCAGGGTGTAAAAGGCTTGAGCGCTTTTGTTGTTGACGCTAATCTGCCGGGTTTTGAAATTGGTAAGCATGAAGACAAAATGGGTATCCGCGGCTCACAGACGACCGAGTTAATTTTTAAAAATTGCCGGATTCCTAAAGCAAACCTTATCGGCAAAGAAGGCAAAGGTTTTGGTATAGCCATGCAAACTCTCGACGGCGGTCGGGTAGGCGTTGCAGCGCAGGCTTTGGGAATTGCCCAGGCCGCTTTAGATGAAGCCGTTAAGTTTGCTAAAGAACGGGTTCAGTTTGGTAAACCGATTGCTACTAAGCAAGCCATTCAATGGATGCTTGCTGATATGGAAACAAAACTACAGGCAGCCCGGTTATTGACCTATCAGGCTGCAGCTGCCAAGGATGAAGGCAAGCCATTCAGTAAAGAAGCCGCAATGGCCAAAATGTTTGCCTCGGAAACGGCTGATTTTGTTTGTCTAAAAGCCATTCAGATTCATGGCGGCTATGGTTACATCAAAGACTTCAAGGTTGAAAGACTTTATCGTGATGCTAAAATCTGTACGATTTATGAAGGAACGAATGAAGTTCAGCGGATGGTTGTGTCGGGAAGCGTACTGCGCTAATGGTTTTACGTAAAAATTAATAATAGGTAGGGCGGCACATGTTAGGTCGCCCTGCCATTAAAAACAGAAGGGGAGAAATATATGGAAGTACTAGGTATTATACTGAGCTTATTTCTCTTAATGTTCTTTGCCTACCGAGGATTTTCTGTTATATTGTTTGCACCGATCTTTGCTTTGCTGGCTGCTTCACTTCAAGGGTTCGCCGTTATGCCAGCGTATACCGAACTATTTATGGCTAAGGCTGTAACTTACGTTAAGGCGTTTTTCCCGGTTTTTATGCTAGGTGCTGTATTCGGCAAGGTCATGGAAGATACCGGCTTAGCCAAATCGATTGCTCATGCCATTATTAAAGGGCTTGGCAAGGAACGCGCGATTCTATCAGTTGTTATTGCTTGTGCTGTTTTGACCTACGGCGGCGTTAGCTTGTTTGTTGTCGTATTTGCAGTCTATCCGTTTGCAGTAGCACTCTATAAGGAAGCGGATATTCCTAAGCGCTTGCTGCCCGGAACCATTGCACTTGGTGCTTTCACCTACACAATGGACTGCGTTCCTGGCACCCCGCAAATTCAAAATTTGATT